>NZ_JBSAXD010000013.1:0-229435 GCF_053427715.1 Burkholderia sp. MR1-5-21 | reverse complement strand
CTGCGGCCGTGCGACCGGATGCGCGTGTGCGGCCGCGCGGCGCAGGCACCGGTTTCGCGAGCGGCACGGCGCGAGGGGTGCACGCGCAGGCAGCGCGCGCCGAATGCGTTAAATCCGCTTGAGCGCGGGCGCGTTGACGAGCCCGATGCCGGCCAGCACGAGCGCGGCGGCCGACATGAAGCGCCAGCCGACCGATTCGCCGAGCAGCAGCACGCCGAACGCGACGCCGAACAGCGGCGACAGGAACGTGAACACCGACAGCCGCGACGCAATGTAGCGGGTCAGCAGCCAGAACCACGACAGGTAGCTGACGAACGCGACGATCACCGCCTGGTACGCGAGGCTCGCGATCGCAACGGGCGTCACGCGCGCGAACGATACCTGGCCGAGCAGCGCGGCGAGCGCGAGCAGCACGACGGCCGACACCGCGAGCTGGTAGAACAGCGTCTTGCTCGCGCTCGCGTGCTGGAGCGATGTCGAGCGCACGACGACGGTCGTCGCGGCCCACATCGCGCCGCCGAGGATGCCGAGTGCATCGCCGGCGAGCCCCGCGAGCACCGACGCGCCGGGGGCCGGCGGCTTCAGGAAGCCGTCGGCGAACGCGAGCGCGATGCCGGCGAACGCGAGCCCGACGCCGGTCCACTGGACGCGCTTCAGGCGTTCGCCCGGCGCGAACAGGTGCAGGCCGAGCGCGGTGAAGCACGGCGCCGTGTACAGGAAGATCGCCATGTGCGACGCGCTCGTCAGCGTCAGGCCGAAGAACACGCAGACGAATTCGCCGGCGAACAGCGCGCCGGCCGCGAGTCCGGGGCCGAACGTGCCGTCCGCGCGGAACAGCGCCGTGCCGCGCGCGCGGGCCCAGCCCCACAGCAGGAGGGCCGCGACCAGCGAGCGCAGGCCGGCCTGGAACATCGGCGGGATCGCCGCGTTCGTGCTCTTGATCGCGACCTGCTGGAAGCCCCAGATCGCGCACAGCAGCAACATCAATCCGACCGCGCGCGCATCGAGCGCGCGACGCGCCGGGGTGGCGGCAAACGTGGTCATCGGCCGGCCTCGCAGCAATGGACGAACGGCGGGGCAGACGGTGGAGTCGGGCAACTGGCGCGTTCGACGCGCTCGAATCGGTGGTTTCGCACGGCGGTCTGGCTGAGTGAAGGGGGCGCGACGGGCTGCGGGCGGCGGGCCGGGCGGAAACGCGCTGATCCGGGCTGACCCGGCCGGCCGCGGCGCCGGCCGGCGACGCGCGAAGTGGACGGATATTACCCGATCGGCGCGCCGTGCGCCGGCGGTCGCGGGCGCCGCCGGCGGGATTCACCCGACTCTGGTAGAGTTTTCGGTTCTGGAAAGTCCCCACAAGGAGTACAAGCCATGCGTATGCTGCATACGATGCTGCGAGTCGGCGATCTCGACCGCTCGATCAAGTTCTACACCGAATTGCTCGGCATGAAGCTGCTGCGTCGCAACGATTATCCGGAAGGCAAGTTCACGCTCGCGTTCGTCGGCTACGAAGAGGAAAGCAAGGGCACGGTGATCGAGCTGACCCACAACTGGGACACCGCGTCCTACGACCTCGGCACGGGCTTCGGGCATCTGGCGCTGGAAGTCGACGATGCATACGCGGCCTGCGAGCGCATCAAGGCGCAAGGCGGCAAGGTCACGCGCGAAGCGGGCCCGATGAAGCACGGCACGACCGTGATCGCGTTCGTCGAGGATCCGGACGGCTACAAGATCGAGTTCATCCAGAAGAAGGCGCACTGAGCGCCGGATGAGCGAGCCGCGGCGCGCGTTGCGTGCCGCGCAGCGCGAAACGGGCGGCACGGGGAATCCCGCGCCGCCCGTTTCCGTTTTTGCTCGAGAACAGCGACTACAGCGACGGCAGCAGCTCGGGCGGATGATGCTTGAGCGTATGCCGCGCTTCGCGGAATTCCGGGAAGATCGATTCGACGGTCTGCCAGAAGGCAGGGCTGTGGTTCATCTCGCGCAGGTGGGACAGCTCGTGCGCGACGACGTAATCGACGATCGACATCGGGAAATGGATCAGCCGCCAGTTCAGGCGGATCTTGCCGTCGCTCGAGCAGCTGCCCCAGCGCGTCGCGGCCGACGACAGCGCGTACATCGAATACGTGACGCCGAGCTTTTCCGCATAGAACCCGAGGCGTTCGCCGAAGATCCGTTTCGCCTCGCCCTGCAGCCAGCCCTGCACGCGGTCCTTGATCTGCTGCGCGTCCGCTTGCGCGGGCAGCGGCAGCGCGAGCCGCTGCGTGTCGCCGTCGAACCCGACGGCGCCCGCGCCGAGCGCGATCGTCACCGTCTTGCCGAGATACGGAAGCTGCGCGCCGTCGCGCCAGTCGATCTGCGGCAGCGCGCGCTGCTCGGTGCGCGTCTTCCATTCCGCGAGCTTCGCGAAGATCCAGCGCTGTTTCTCGGCGATCGCCGCTTCGATGTCGGCGAGCGTGACCCAGCGCGGCGCAGTGATCGTGAGCCCGCTGCCGTCGATCGTGAAGCCGATCGTGCGGCGCGCGGAGCGCTTCAGCCGGTATTCGAGCACGCGGCTGTCGAGCGCGAACGTGCGCACGCGCGAGCGGTCGGGCGCATGATCGGGAACGGGGACGGGTGCGGGCACCGACGGAGCCGGTGCCGCCTCGTTCGGCGCCGGCGGCGTGGCGGGCGCGGTGGGCGACGACGGCGCGGCGGCCGGCCCGTCGAAGAGCGGCAAATCCAGCTGGCGATGATCGAGGGCTACGACGGCGGGTCGTGGCCGCGGACGCTTCTTCATCAGTTCGCTTCGTCTTGTCGTACGCAACAACGGATGCAGCCGGGGAGAATCAGACACGTGCGGCATTGCGCCTTTCCGCATCGCCGGACGCACGGTACGCGTCCGGATCGATGCGGCGCATTTCCGCTTCGATCCATGCTTCGACCTCGGAGTTCACTGCGTCGGGCGTGCGACCCTGGGTGTCGATCGGCTTGCCGACCGACACGGTGACGACGCCCGGATATTTCGTGAACGAATTGCGCGGCCACACATGGCCTGCGTTGTGCGCGATCGGCACGACCTGCGCGCCGGTCTCGATCGCAAAGCGCGCGCCGCCCGTCTTGTACTTACCCTGCTTGCCGACCGGCGTGCGCGTGCCTTCCGGGAACATGATCACCCACGCGCCTTCCGCGAGCCGCTTCTTGCCCTGGCTGATCACCGAGACGAATGCGTTCTTGCCTTCCTTGCGGTTGATGTGGACCATGTGCAGCATCCCGAGCGCCCAGCCGAAGAACGGCACGTACAGCAGCTCGCGTTTGAACACGTAGCAGAGCGGCCTCGGCATCAGCGCCGGGAACGCGAGCGTCTCCCACGCGGACTGGTGCTTCGACAGCAGCACGGCCGGGCCGTCGGGCAGGTTCTCCATGCCCTCGATCCGGTAGCGAATGCCGTTCAGCCAGCGCACGACCCACAGCGTGGACTTGCACCAGCCGGCCGCCATCCAGTAGCGTGCGTCGGGGCGCAGGAACGGGAACGCGATGAAGCACGCGGTTGCATATGGCACCGTGTACAGGACGAAATAGATCAGCAGCAGCAGGGAGCGGACAAAGCGCATCGGCGTGAGTCTGGCGTAAGGGAGGATGCGCGCGGCGGCCGCATCACTCGTGTTCGTGTGAAAGGAAGTCGAGCGCGAACGCGCGCAGGTCGTCGTGCACCTTCGTGCCGGGCGGCAGGTTGCCCGCGGCGAGCGTCTTCCTGCCCTTGCCGGTCAGCACCAGATGCGGCTTGAAGCCGAGCGCGACGCCCGCCTGCAGGTCGCGCAGCGAATCGCCGACGACCGGCGTGTGATCGGGATCGATCTCGAAGCGCTCGGCGATCATCTGCATCATGCCGGGCTTCGGCTTGCGGCAGTCGCAGTGGTCTTCCGCCGTGTGCGGGCAGAAGAACACCGCGTCGATGCGCGCGCCGACCGCCGCCGCCGCGCGATGCATCTTCAGATGCATCTCGTTCAGCGTGGCCATGTCGAACAGGCCGCGGCCGATGCCGGACTGGTTGGTCGCGACGACCACGCGATACCCCGCGTGGTTGAGCCGGGCAATCGCCTCGAGGCTGCCGGGCAGCGGGATCCACTCGTCGGGCGTCTTGATGAACGCGTCCGAATCGACGTTGATCACGCCGTCCCGGTCGAGGACGACGAGCTTCCTGTTGGGACTGGTCGGCATCGTGCGGCCCTTATGCGGCGAGCTTCGAGATGTCCGCGACGCAGTTCATCTGCTGGTGCAGCGCGGCGAGCAGCGCGAGGCGGTTCGCGCGCAGCGCGGGATCCTCGGCGTTGACCATCACGTCGTCGAAGAACGCATCGACCGGCGCACGCAGCGCGGCGAGCGCCGACAGCGCGCCCGTGTACGCACGCGCCTCGAGCTGCGACTGCACGCGCGGCGTCACGGCCGCGAGCTGTTCGTGCAGCGCCTTCTCGGCCGCTTCGACGAACAGCGTCGGCTGCACCGCGCCGTTCGCGCTGCTTTCCGACTTCTTCAGGATGTTCGAAATCCGCTTGTTCGCGGCCGCGAGCGCTTCGGCTTCCGCGAGGTGCGTGAATTCGCGCACCGCGTCGAGGCGCGCGACGATGTCGTCGAGGCGCGCCGGATTCAGGCTCAGCACCGCGTCGACTTCGCCCGCCGTGTAGCCGCGTTCGCGCAACAGGCCGCGCAGGCGGTCCATGAAGAACGCGAAGATCGCGTCGGTCGATTCGGCGACTTCCGGCACGTTCGCGAAGCGCGCGTGAGCGACGCGCAGCAGCGACACGAGATCGAGCGGCAGCTGCTTCTCGAGCAGCACGCGCAGCACGCCGAGCGCATGGCGGCGCAGCGCGAACGGATCCTTCTCGCCGGTCGGCGCGAGGCCGATGCCCCAGATGCCGACGATCGTCTCGAGCTTGTCGGCGAGCGCGACCGCGGTCGACACGGGCGTCGTCGGCAGCGTGTCGCCGGAGAAGCGCGGCTGGTAGTGCTCGGTGCACGCGATCGCGACGTCGTCCGGCTCGCCGTCGTGGCGCGCGTAGTACGTGCCCATCGTGCCCTGCAGCTCGGGGAACTCGCCGACCATGTCAGTCAGCAGGTCGGCCTTCGCGAGGCGCGCGGCGCGCTTCGCGTGCGCCACGTCGGCGCCGATCGCGGGCGCGATTTCGCCGGCCAGCGCTTCGAGGCGCTCGACGCGCGCGAGCGCCGAGCCGAGCTTGTTGTGATAGACGACGTTCGCGAGCAGCGGCACGCGGTCGGCGAGCGGCTTCTTCTTGTCCTGCTCGAAGAAGAACTTCGCGTCGGCCAGGCGCGGGCGCACGACGCGCTCGTTGCCTTCGATGATCTCGCCCGGCGTCTTCGTCTCGATGTTCGACACGATCAGGAAGCGCGAGCGCAGCTTGCCGGTGACGTCGGTCAGCGCGAAATACTTCTGGTTGGTCTGCATCGTCAGGATCAGGCATTCCTGCGGCACCTGCAGGAATTCGTCCTCGAAACGGCACGGATAGACGACCGGCCATTCGACGAGCGACGTCACTTCGTCGAGCAGCGATTCGGGCATCACGACCGTGTCGCCGTTCGCGTGTTCGTTCAGCTGCGTGCGGATCGTGTCCTTGCGATCGCCGAAGTGCGCGATCACGCGGCCCTTGTCGCGCAGCGTGTCCGCATAGGCGCCCGCGTGCGAGATCGCGACGAGGCCGTCGGACAGGAAGCGGTGGCCGAGCGTCGTGTCGCCGGCGTCGATGCCGAACGCGGTGACGGGCACGATGGTCGCGTCGTGCAGCGCGGTCAGGCGATGCACGGGCCGCACGAACTGCACGTCGCTGCCGTCCGGGCGCTGGTAAGTCATCACCTTCGGGATCGGCAGCTTCGCGAGCGTCTCGTCGAGCGCGGCCTGCAGGCCGTCGGCGAGCGTCGAGCCGGCGGCTGCGTAGTTGATGAAAAACGCTTCGGCCTTGCCGTCCTGCGCGCGCTCGAGATCGGCGATCGACAGGTTCGGGTGGCCGAGCGCCGCGAGCTTCTTCGCGAGCGGGGCGGTGGGCTTGCCTTCGGCGTCGAGTGCGACCGACACCGGCAGCACCTTTTCACGGACCTGCTTTTCCGGTGCGACGGCGCGCACGTTCTGCACGACGACCGCGAGGCGGCGCGGCGTTGCATAGCGTTCGAAGACGAGCTCGCCTTCGATCAGGTCGCGCGCCGCGAGGCGTTGCGCGAGGCCTTCGGCGAACGCGTCGCCGAGGCGCGCGAGGGCCTTCGGCGGCAGCTCTTCGGTCAGCAGTTCGACGAGCAGGGGGGCGGGATGATTGTGCGTCATGATGTGAGGAAATCTCGTCTCGTCAGTCCTGATCGATCTTGCGTTCGACCTTCAGCGGCGGCACCCAGGCCGGCTGCGCGGCTTCCTGGGCATCGGTGGTGAGGCCCGGCACGCCCGGCGGGTTGCCGAGCATCGGGAAGCCGAGCTTCTCGCGCGATTCGTAGTACGCCTGCGCGACGAGGCGCGACAGTGCGCGGATGCGGCCGATGTACGCCGCGCGCTCGGTCACCGAGATCGCGCCGCGCGCGTCGAGCAGGTTGAACGTGTGGCCGGCCTTCAGCACGAGTTCGTACGCGGGCAGCGCGAGCTGCGCGTCGATCATCCGCTTCGCTTCCGCTTCGTAGCTGTTGAAGAACGTGAACAGCAGGTCGACGTTCGCGTGCTCGAAGTTGTACGTGGACTGCTCGACTTCGTTCTGGTGGTACACGTCGCCGTAGGTCAGGCGGCGCAGCTCGGGGCCGTCCGGGCCCTGTTCTTCCCATTCCGTCCAGATCAGGTCGTACACGTTCTCGACCTTCTGCAGGTACATCGCGAGACGCTCGAGGCCGTAGGTGATTTCGCCGAGCACCGGCTTGCAGTCGAGGCCGCCGACCTGCTGGAAGTAGGTGAACTGCGTCACTTCCATCCCGTTCAGCCACACTTCCCAGCCGAGGCCCCACGCGCCGAGCGTCGGGTTCTCCCAGTCGTCCTCGACGAAGCGCACGTCGTTCTGCTTCAGGTCGAAGCCGAGCGCTTCCAGCGAGCCGAGGTAGAGATCGAGGATGTTCTCCGGCGCCGGCTTGAGCACGACCTGATACTGGTAGTAGTGCTGCAGGCGGTTCGGGTTCTCGCCGTAGCGGCCGTCCTTCGGGCGGCGCGACGGTTGCACGTAAGCGGCGCGCCACGGCTCGGGGCCGACCGCGCGCAGGAACGTGTGGACGTGCGACGTGCCTGCGCCGACTTCCATGTCGATGGGCTGGAGCAGAGCGCAACCCTGCTTGTCCCAGTAGGACTGCAGCGTCAGGATGATTTGCTGAAACGTAAGCATGAATAGCCTTCGTGGCGCGGGCGCTCCGTTGCGGGCGGCATCCCGGGCGGTGACCGGGACGGCGGCTCGCGCGGCGGCGCGGCTTGTTAGTGTGCTGAAACATGCAATTTTACCGGATCGGCGCGGGGATGCGGCCGGAACGGGGGCGACGGGGGTGTCGACCCGTCGCCGGCCGGTCTCGCGCGTCGCCGCCGCGGCCCCGTCCGGCCTTTCCGCGGGGGCTCTGGCGAGGCCTTTCGGCGGTGTCATTCGTCATGCATTGTCAGGCGCGCGGAACGTCGTGTGTTGCCGGCGCTAAGATGCGCGTATCGTCGCGCGCGTGGCATGCGCCGCCCATCCAACCGCCGTTCCAGACCGCATGGCCGATTCGACCGACATCCTCGTTCCGCTCCTCCCGCCGCTGCAGGCGCTGCTCGCGGAGGCCGCCGACGCGCAGGCGCGCGGCGAGCACGCCGCGCGCGATCTCTGGCTTGCGGCCGCCGCGCACCTGCACGCCATCGATGCGGACGCGCTCGCGCAGCTCACGTCCGCGCTCGCCGGGCGCGGACGCACGGCCGACGCGGTCGCGCTCGCCGAGCTCGGCGAGCGCCTGCATCCGAACGCGGCCGCCCGCTTCAACCTCGGCTATGCGCTGCAGATGGCCGGCCGTCACGCGGAGGCGGTCGCGCCGTATCGCGCCGCGCTCGCGAGCGAACCCGACCTGCCGTCGCTGCGCAACAACCTGGCGATCGCGCTGCGGCTGTCGGGCGGCGACCGCGCGGAAGAAGTCGCGCTACTCGAAGAAGCCGTGACCGTCGACCCGCGCGACGTGCAGGCCTGGATCAACCTGGTCGTCGCACGGTTGGCGCAGCACGACCTGACGGGTGCGCTCGCGTGTGCGGAGCGGCTTGCGTCGATCGCGCCGGACAACGCGCTCGCGATGAACAACGTGTCGATGGCGATGAAGGAGGCGCAGCGCTGGGACGACGCCGAACGCTACGCGGCGCGCGCGTGCGAGCTCGCGCCCGGCGATGCGTCGTTCCGCTTCAACCTCGCGATCGTCCACCTCGTGCGCGGCCGCTATGACCTGGGCTGGCGCGAGCACGAGGCGCGCTGGGACGGCTCCGGCGAACTGCGCGGCCGTCGGCCCGCGCTGCCGGGCCCGAGTTGGCGCGGCGAGCCGCTCGCCGGCAAGACGCTGCTCGTGTGGGGCGAGCAGGGGATGGGCGACGTGCTGCAGTTCAGCCGCTTCGTCGCACCGCTCGCCGAGCGCGTGCACCGCGAAGGCGGACGGCTCGCGTGGAATACCTTTCCGCAAGTGGGCGCGCTGATGCAGCGCAGCCTCGGCGCGTGCGCGGATCGCTTCAGCGCCGGCGGCGGCGTCGACGCGCTGCCGCCGTTCGACTACGAGGTGCCGCTGATCGGGCTGCCGCTGATGCTCGGCACGGGCGACGCGACGTTCGCGTCATCGGTGCCGTACCTGCGGGCCGATCCGCGCGCACGCGATGCCTGGCGTGCGCGCCTGGCGGACGAGCCGCGGCTCAAGGTCGGGCTCGTGTGGACGGGCAGCGCGGGGCACCAGCGCAATCCGTTCCGGCGCGTCGGGCTCGAGCGCTATGCGGCTGCGTTCCGGGGGATCGGCGGCGTTGCGTTCTATTCGCTGCAGCCGGGGGCGGATGCCGACGTCGCTGCGGGGCGTGCGGCCGGTTTCCCGATCGTGGATCACACCGCCGAACTGAAGAGCTTCGACGACACGGCCGCGTTCATCGGCGCGCTGGATCTCGTCATCACGGTATGCACGTCGGTCGCGCATCTGGCCGGCGCGCTCGGCGCCCGGACGTGGGTGCTGCTCGACGTGAATCCGCATTGGCCGTGGCTGCTCGAGCGGCGCGACAGCCCGTGGTATCCGAGCGCGACACTTTACCGGCAGCCGGTGTTCGGGGAGTGGGGGCCGGTGATGGACGACGTGGCGCCGGATTTGCGACGTCTGGCGGGCAGCAGGCCCGCGGCGTGACAGGGGCGGCGCTTTGGGCGGGGTGCCACGTCTCCAGAAATGGAGCGGTGGAGGGTTTCTGGTGGTGCGCAGCGGGTTGACGTCGCGATTCCGATTGCCAGTCCTTTCCCTTCGCTTTTGTTGAAAATTCTCGGCCGTCTCACCGGCAACGAAGCTGACCAGAAATTCGAGGACGTCGTTTCTCGTTGCGTGTGCCGCTCCGATATCAGGCGAGGCGGCGCGCGCAGTTACTAGTCCATGACGTTCGAGAGTAGGCCAAGGCCGAGTTTGACGTGTCGGCGGTCATTGATCGGCGCAGATGGCTTTCGATTTGCGCTGGCGGATGTGCTGCAGGGTGAGCATCAGGAGTCCCATGAGCGCTCCCAGTCCCGCCGACAGCATGACGACGAATATCCAGCTTCGCTGCGGCGCATCGGAGGGTGCAGCCAATGGCAGGCCGATGGCAGAAATGAGCGTGAATAAAAGAAAGGTAAGCAGGAACGCACGTAGCGGCTTCGTGCGTTGCTGTTCAAAATAGGCTTCCATCGCACCGGCGGCGAAGCTGAACAGGAGCTCCAGCATGTAGTTTCTCTGGGATGTTCATCGCGCCGCACGAGGCGACGCGATGTAAAAAATTACCCGCCTGATTACCAGCCTTTAAATCCGGAATACTGACCAAGGCCGAAATTGACACCCACCATGCCGGGGCGCCATGCGAGGTTCGCGGCAAGTCCGCCGCCGGATGCCACCATCAACGCACCGCCCGTTGCGCCGACCGCTGCACCTGTGCCTGCTGCCCAAGCTGCCCCTTGTCATGTCATTGGCTTATTGAAGAAATATTGGCTGCCGGCATACATTGCTAATCCGCCAAGTGCTCCAGGAATCATGCCGACCGGCCCCAATCCTCCCGACACTTTACGAATTTCGTTTTCCGACAGTACTTGCATCGTCATTTGCTTACCCTTGAATCAAGTTGGATGGGCATCGCGTCCGATACGCATCCGGGATAAGGCGCCTGATTGTTTTGCTGTCGAAAACCTTACCGCCATTGATGGTGCGGCGCAATGATTTGATAAAATCAAGATGGTTAATTGATTAATCATTTTTCTCGATATTATTTTCCGCCACGCTTGCGAACGCATGACGAATGTCATGCGTCCACTCACTGTACTATTTCGCGCGCGCCGACTTGCCGTCGCGCCGCCGCAGCCCCGGCCCGAACGTGAAGCCGAACGCGAGCAGGATGAACGACACCGCGAGCACAGCGGCGTTGCCGCTCGTCACGTAGGGCGTAAAGCCGCTCGTGCCTTCGATGCGCACGTCGAGCGAGCCGATCGTGAACGGCTTGAGCTGGCCAAGCACGCGGCCGTGCGCGTCGATCGCGGCCGTCATCCCCGTGTTGGTCGAACGCAGCATCGGCCGGCCCGTCTCGAGCGCGCGCATCCGCGCGATCTGCAGGTGCTGGTCGAGGGCGATCGTGTCGCCGAACCACGCGAGGTTCGTCACGTTCACGAGCACGCCGGGCGGCTGCGGATTGTCGCGGATCGTGGCCGCGATCTCCTCGCCGAAGATGTCCTCGTAGCAGATGTCGGCCATCACCGGCTGGTTGCGCACGAGGAACGGCTTCTGCACCAGCGCGCCGCGCGCGAAGTCGCCGAGCGGCATCTTCATCAGGTCGACGAACCAGCGGAAGCCCCACGGGATGAATTCGCCGAAAGGCACGAGGTGGTGCTTGTCGTAGTGGTAGATGTCGCGCGAGTTCGGCGTTACGCCATACAGGCTGTTCGTATAGTCGACGTAGCGCCCGTCCTCGGTCACCGACGCGCCGACCGCGCCGAACAGCACGGCCGAGCCCGTCGTGTCGCTGAACTTGCGGATCGCGACGGCAAACGGCTCGGGCAGCTCCTGGATCATCACCGCGATCGCCGTTTCCGGCGTGACGATCAGGTCGGCGGGCTTCTCGGTGATCATCTGCTGGTACATCTTGATCGCCGCGTCGATGCCGGCCTCCTCGAACTTGATGTCCTGCTTCACGTTGCCCTGCAGCAGCCGGACCGTGAGCGGCGCATTTGCCGGCACGGTCCACGTGGCCTGCGACAGCGCGAGGCCGGTCGCGACCAGCGCGACGGCGACGCCGGCCGGCGCCGCGATGCGCACGCGGGGATTGCCGCCCGAAATGCCGGCACCGCCGGCACCGCCCGCGCGCGCGGGCGACGGCCGCGCGGCGGCCAGCGCCTGCACGACGAGCGCGGCGAACAGCGCGAGCACCCAGCCGATCCCGTACACGCCCACGATCGCCGCAAACCCCGCGAACGGGCCGTCGACCTGCGGATAGCCGCTCGCGAGCCACGGAAAGCCGGTGAAGACGGTGCCGCGCAGCCATTCGCCGAGCGCCCACGCGCTCGCGAACGCGAACGCGCCGTGCCAGGTCGGCGAGAACGGCCGCGGGTCGGGCGTGCGCCGGTGCCACGCATGGCCTGCGCAGAACGACCACAGCCCGGCCGAGAACGCCGGGTACAGCGACAGGTACAGCGAGAACAGCACCAGCGCGCCGCCGGCGAGCGGCGCGGCCATCTCGCCGTACACGTGCATGCTGATGTACAGCCACCAGATGCCGGAGATGAAGTTGCCGAAACCGAACGCGCCGCCCGTCAGCGCGGCGCTCTTCCAGCTCGCGGTGCGCGTGAGCTGCGCGAAAAACCAGACGAATACGACGAGTTGCAGCCAGCCGCCGTGCGGCGTCGGCGCGAAGGTGAGCGTGTTGGCTGCGCCGGCGAGCAGCGCGGCCGGGTAGTGCCAGCGCGGCAGCGAGAGGCCGGGCGCCGGCGCGAACAGGCCGCCTGCCGGGCGGGACGGGATCGGATCGTCCATGTGAAGCGGGAGTGGGCGAGGCGGTTGAAGGGGTTGAATGGGACGCAGCCGGGCAGCGTGGGGGACGCCGCCCGGCTGCGTGGCGGTCAGTCCTCGTGCGACGTCTCGGCCCGGCGGCTCGCGAGCGGGTTGCGGCGCACGAGCAGCACATGGACCTGGCGTGCGTCGCCGCGCTGGATCTCGAACATGAGGTTGCCAAGCTGCAGCTTCTCGCCGCGGTGCGGGACGCGACCGAAATGGTGCGTGATCAGGCCGCCGATCGTGTCGACCTCGTCGTCGGAGAAATCGGTGCCGAACGTCTCGTTGAACTGTTCGATTTCCGTCAGCGCGCGCACGCGGTAGCGGCCGTCCGGCGCCGCGATGATGTTGCCGGCTTCCTCGTCGAAATCGTATTCGTCCTCGATGTCGCCGACGATCTGCTCGAGCACGTCCTCGATCGTGATCAGGCCCGCGACGCCGCCGTATTCGTCGACGACGATCGCCAAGTGGTTGCGGTTGACCCGGAAGTCGTGCAGCAGCACGTTCAGGCGCTTCGATTCCGGGATGAACACGGCCGGACGCAGCATCCCGCGCACGTCGAACTCGTCTTCCGCATAGAAGCGCAGCAGGTCCTTCGCGAGCAGCACGCCGATCACGTTGTCGCGGTTGTCCTCGTAGACGGGGTAGCGCGAGTGCGCCTTCTCGAGAACGAACGGGATGAAGTCTTCGGGCTTGTCGGCGATGTTGATCGCGTCCATTTGCGCGCGCGGCACCATGATGTCGCGCGCGCACAGGTCGGAGACCTGGAACACACCCTCGATCATCGACAGCGAATCGGCGTCGATCAGGTTGCGCTCGTGCGCGTCCTGCAGGATTTCCAGCAATTCGCCGCGAGATTCGGGCTCGGGCGAAATGAAGTCGGTCAGGCGCTCGAGCAGCGAGCGCTTTTCATGCGGTTTGTCGTTTGGCTTTCGACTGGGATACGAATCGTTCATGGTGGTGCGCCCGGTTCACATCGGAGCGCGCTGTCACGGAGTTGGCAAGGATACACCAAGGGCATGGCGCGACCGTGTCACCCCGGCCGGACGGCCAGGGCGGCGGCCGTGCAGGCCCCGCTTCGGGACGGGCGGGCGAGGGCGCCGCGCCGTCCTTCCGTTTCCATCCTATCTCAGAAAGGCGCCGCGGGGCAGCGGCAGACAAAATCCGGGGCTGGCCGGTCGGCCGGTCGGACGACGGGGTGCGCGCCGCGACGATTCGCCGCGACGCGCGGCAGACGCGGCTGCGCTCAGAACCGCATGCCGGCCGAGCAGCCGCCGGCGGCGATCCCGTTCGACGCGGCGCCGCCGCAGCCGAACACGCCGCAGCCGGACAGCGAGATGCCCGTGACGAGGACGAGGGTCAACAAGGCGGTCCTGCGGCGCAGCCAACCGGGCAGCTTCATGTGTGGCGTCCTTCGGAGATCGGAATGCCGGGGTTTGGGTTGGGTTGCGTTCGTCTGCATGCAGCGCCGCAGGTCCGCCGATAGGATCGGAAATCTCGGCGCGGGCGTCACCGGCAGCGCGCGAGCAGCGCTTCCAGCCCGCGATCCGGGATGCCGCTTGCGCGCAGCGCGTCGACCGTGCGGCTCACGTAGTCGAGCGTCGTGCCGTAGCGCCCGCATGCGCAGCCGAACACTTCCTTCACGACGCGATCGGGCAGCTTGCCCGTGTAGGTCGGCACGTCGCGGCGCATCACGAACGCGAGCGCCTTCACGCGTTCGCCGTTCTCGAGCGAGCACGGCAGCCATGCGGGCCGGTACGAGCCCATCGGCATCTCGCGCTTCCACAATGTCTCGAGGTGCGGCTGCGCGGTCGGGCCGGCCAGCCGGAACGCGATGCCGCTGCACGACCCGCCGCGATCGAGCGCCAGCACGAGGCCCGGCTGCTCCGGCGTGCCGCGGTTCACGCGCGACCACAGATAGAGGCCGCGGTGATAGCCGTGCACCTTGCCGCGCACCGCGTCGACGGTCGGCAGGCCCGGGTTCCAGATCAGCGACCCATAGCCGAACAGCCACAGATCCTGCTGTCCGTCCCAGTCGCGCATCGTGTGCGCGAGCGACGCCGCGAGCTCGTCTTCCGTCAGCAGCCGCCCTTCGCCGAGCGACGGCGGGTACGCGGACGGGAGCGTGGCGGCGATGCGCATCGGGGATGGGGCCGCTTACCGGTACGGGTTCGGAAAGCCGAGTTTCGCGAGGATGTCGACTTCGAGCGCTTCCATTTCGGCGGCGTCCTCGTCGCTCGTCTCGTGGTCGTAGCCTTGCGCGTGCAGCGCGCCGTGCACGAGCAGGTGCGCGTAGTGCGCGTCGAGCGGCTTGCCCTGCTCGCGCGCTTCCTTCTCGACGACCGGGCAGCACAGCACGAGGTCGCCGATCACGGTGCCGTCCGGCGCGTCGTCGTACGCGAAGGTCAGCACGTTGGTCGGATAGTCCTTGTGGCGGTAGCTGTCGTTCAGCTTGCGGCCTTCCTCTTCGCCGACGAAGCGCACGGTCAGCTGCGCGTCGACGAACAGCGCGGGCGCGATCCATTCGGCGATCAGCTTGCGCTTGGGGCACGCCTTGCGCACGTTGCCGGTGATCTCGTCGCCGTACTGGACGGCGAGGTCGAGCTCGGGTTCGCGGATCGCTTCGCCGTCGAGGCCGACGTCGCGCGGCGCGGGCTCGGCGCCGACGTGCAGCGTCACGCTGTCGTAGTGCTCGGGCTGCAGCGCGAGCTTTGCGCGCATCGACGGATCGGCGTGCTGCGCGACGATCGCGACGGCGGCTTCACCGGAGCTGCCCGACAGGTCGAACATCAGGCTGCGGCCGTCGGGAAAATCGATCCGCAGCCCCTGCGCATCGACTGACTTGACCTTGCCCTTCGCGTCGAACAGCGAAAGACGGAGCGTTTCGGACGTGGCCTTGTCGGCGCGGGCGGACTTGCGGGAGCGGGACGATTTCATGACGCGGCAGGCAATTGGAACGCGATGAGGATACACCAAACGGCCGATCCCACCCGAATTCGGCGGTGTCGCACGATGCCGGCGGAATTCGGGCGGGATCGGCCGAAAAAAAGCCCGGCGCGCTGTCGGGCGGGCCGGGCCGGGGTGACGTGGGGGCTCGGGGGCGCGTCACGCATCCTGGTGCTGCGCGTGGAACTCGTCGTACGCCTCGACGATCCGCGCGACGAGCGGATGGCGGACCACGTCGACGCTCGTGAAGCGCGTGAGCGCGATCCCGCGCACGCCGCCGAGCACCTGCTGCGCCTCGATCAGGCCGCTCTTCTGCGCGCGCGGCAGGTCGACCTGGCTCGTGTCGCCGGTGACGACCGCCTTCGAGCCGAAGCCGATCCGGGTGAGGAACATCTTCATCTGCTCGGGTGTCGTGTTCTGCGCCTCGTCGAGGATGATGAACGCGTGGTTCAGCGTGCGGCCGCGCATGTACGCGAGCGGCGCGATCTCGATCATCTGGCGCTCGAACATCTTCGCGGTCTTGTCGAAGCCGAGCAGGTCGTACAGCGCGTCGTACAGCGGCCGCAGGTACGGATCGACCTTCTGCGCGAGGTCGCCCGGCAGGAAGCCGAGCCGCTCGCCGGCCTCGACGGCCGGGCGCGTCAGCACGATGCGCTTGACCTGGTCGCGCTCGAGCGCGTCGACCGCGCATGCGACCGCGAGGTAGGTCTTGCCGGTGCCGGCCGGGCCGATGCCGAACGTGACGTCGTGCGACAGGATCTGCTTCAGGTACTCGCGCTGCGCGGGCGTGCGGCCGCGCAGGTCCGCGCGGCGCGTGTAGAGCTTCGGTGCGGGTTCGTCGAGCTCTTCGTCGTCGACGCGCATGACGGGCTCGTCGAACGGATGGTCGGGGTCGCCGCGGAACCGCACGTCGAGCGTGTCCTCGACGCGGCCGTTGCCGCCCGTGTGACGCACCTCGACGAGCGCGAGCTGGATGTCGTCGACCGACAGCGGATCGCGCGCACGGTTGTAGAAGTTTTCGAGCGCGGTGAGCGCGAGCTTGGCGCCGCGCCCGCGGATCGAGATCCGGTGGCCGCGCCGCTGCAGCGTGACGTCGAGCGCCTGTTCGATCTGCCGCAGGTTCTCGTCGAGCGGGCCGCAGAGATTCGCGAGGCGTGCATTGTCGTCGCGCGGCGCGGTGAATTCCAGTAGTTGGGTGGGCTTCAAAGTGGCGTCGGGCTCCTCTGGGAGGTCAGTGCGTGGCCGTGCTTGCGTCGTCGTGCGCGAGCACGAGCTCGCCGCGCAGCGAGTGCGGATACGCGTGGTTGATCTTCACGTCGATCATCTGGCCGATCAGGCGCGGGTGCGACGCGAGCGGCGCCGGGAAATTCACGACCCGGTTGTTCTCGGTGCGGCCCGCGAGTTCGTTCGGGTCCTTGCGAGACGGCCCCTCGACGAGGATGCGCTCGACCTTGCCGACCATCGACTGGCTGATGCGTGCGACGTTCTCCTCGATCGTCGCCTGCACATGTTGCAGGCGTTTGAGCTTGACCTCGCGCGGCGTATCGTCGTGCAGGTTCGCGGCCGGCGTGCCGGGGCGCGGGCTGTAGATGAACGAGAAGCTCGTGTCGTAGCTCATCTCGTGCACGAGCGCCATCATCTTGTCGAAGTCGGCCTCGGTCTCGCCGGGGAAGCCGACGATCAGGTCGGTAGACAGCGACAGGTCCGGGCGGATCGCGCGCAGCTTGCGGATCACCGACTTGTACTCGAGCACCGTGTAGCCGCGCTTCATCGCCATCAGGATCCGGTCGGAGCCGTGCTGGACCGGCAGGTGCAGGTGGTTCACGAGCTTCGGCACCTTCGCGTACATGTCGATCAGGCGCTGCGTGAATTCCTTCGGGTGCGACGTCGTGTAGCGGATCCGCTCGATGCCGGGGATGTCGGCCACGTATTCGATCAGCGTCGCGAAATCGGCGATCTCGGTCGAGCCGGCCGTCAGCGCACCCCGGTAGGCGTTCACGTTCTGGCCGAGCAGCGTGACTTCGCGCACGCCCTGGTCGGCGAGGCCCGCGACTTCGGTCAGCACGTCATCGAGCGGGCGCGACACCTCATCGCCGCGCGTGTACGGCACCACACAGTAGCTGCAGTACTTCGAGCAGCCTTCCATGATCGACACGAACGCGCTCGGGCCCTCGACGCGCGCGGGCGGCAGGTGGTCGAACTTCTCGATTTCGGGGAACGTGATGTCGACCTGCGCGCGGCCGCTCGAGCGGCGCTGGTCGATCATCTGCGGCAGGCGGTGCAGCGTCTGCGGGCCGAACACGAGGTCGACGTACGGCGCACGGGACACGATCGACGCGCCTTCCTGGCTCGCGACGCAGCCGCCGACGCCGATCAGCAGGTCCGGCTTCGCTTCCTTCAGCTCGCGCACGCGGCCAAGATCGGAGAACACCTTCTCCTGCGCCTTCTCGCGCACCGAGCAGGTGTTGAACAGGATGATGTCCGCGTCCTCGGGGGAGTCGGTCTTCTCGAGGCCTTCGGCGGCATTGAGCACGTCCACCATCTTGTCCGAGTCGTACTCGTTCATCTGGCAGCCGAAGGTCTTTACGTAAACTTTCTTGGTCATGGGGATTCGCCGTTCGCAGTGGTTGACCTGGGGGCGTCGTCAAGGGTGAATCGGGACGGCCGTCGTCCGGGCCGCGCAGCGGGCCGGTGCATGCACCCGGTGCACGCGAAGAAACAAGCCGTCGGAAAGCTTTCCATTATAGCTTTTCGTGCCGCCCCGGACGGCTGGCCGGTTGCGGCAGGATGGCGGTGCGGCGCCTGCGGTGTGGGTTCGGACCCCGGAGAAGCGCATTCCTCCGCGATGCTGATAACGGTGTGAAGATAACTTCGTTTGCCCGCATGGAGCCCGGTGATACGGTCTCGACACGCGCTCGATCGATGCGCAACCCGATTCCCATCCGGCACCAACCCATTCGCAGGGCCGCGTCGCGGCCCGGAGGCAATGCAATGTCTTCACCCCTGGCGCTCGTGCGCGATGTGTCTTCCTTCGAGTCCGGCGACGCGGCCGACGTCCGGACGCAAGCGTCGTTCGATGTCCTCGAGCAGGTCGTCGGCGTCAATCTCGCGCGGCTGCGCGCCGAGCGGCAGCTGTCGCTCGATGCGCTCGCGCGGCTGTCCGGCGTGTCGCGCGCGATGCTCGCGCAGATCGAATCCGCGCGCAGCGTGCCGTCGATCAAGGTGCTGTGCAAGATCGCCGCCGCGCTGAAAGTGTCGGTCGCCGCGTTCCTGCGCCGCCATGCGGTGAACGGCTTCGAGCATCTCGCGGCCGACCGCTCGGCGCGCGTCGTCAGCTCGGGCGGACGCTTCTCGGCGCGCGCGCTTTATCCGGAAGCCGAGCCGGCCGCCGCCGAGTTTCACGAGCTGCGGATCGCGCCGCTGCACACGGAGCCTGGGGTACGCCGCGCGCCGGGCACGACGGTCAATCTCGTCGTCAGCGAAGGCACGCTCGAGGTGAGCGTGCACGACCGCCGCCAGTTGCTCGCGACCGGCGACGCGATCGTGTTCGACGCCGACCAGCCGTACAGCCTGCGCAATCCCGGCGACAGCGAAGCGCGCGCGTTCCGCGTGACGGTGAGCCCCGAGGTGCCGCCGCGCTGGCTCGTGCCGGAGGCGGCGCGCGTCGCGGGCTAGGGTCCGTTATTGGGGCGTGATCCCGTGGGCGAAGTGCGGCGGCCCGGTGCGGTCCGCGCGGCGCGCGAATCGGTGATTGAGTCGGCCCGGGAACTGGCCGGTCAGCCGCCGCCAGCGACGGCCGATTCCCGGTGCATGCATGCGCCGGCCCGCCGCGACCAGTCCGTTCGGACGATTTCGTTAGACGGCTTCGTCAGTAGGGTTATGCATGTCGTTCGCTGCGCCGCGCGCGCAGCTGTTGTATGCTTTGCCGGCCGGATTTTCCGGTAATCAGTGCGTCTTCAGGGCGGGGCGGAATTCCCCACCGGCGGTAGGCTGGCGTAAGCCGGCGAGCCCGCGAGCGCCCGCGCAGTCAGCGCGGGGTCAGCAGATCTGGTCGAATGCCAGAGCCGACGGTCACAGTCCGGATGAGAGAAGATGTGCAGATAGTCATGTCCGTCAGGGCCGCTTCGCCGTGCGTGCGAAGCGGGTTGTCGTTCTGTCTGTTTGCAATGCCCTGAAACGTTTTTCGCCCATATCGTTTTGCGAGGAGCGTTTCACATGTCCTTTACGTCTTATCCGTCTTTCACGTCCCGTTCGTCGGCGCCCGCCGACGCCTTTGCCGATCTCCCGTTGCTCGATTCCGAACCGGTGCCGCCGCGCATCGCCGCCGCGCTCGACGCATTGCGCGCGGGCCGCGCAGTCGTGCTGCAGGACGATCACGACCGCGAGAACGAGGCCGACCTGATCGTCGCCGCCGAGCGGATCACGCCGGAAACGATGGCGCTGCTGATCCGCGAATGCAGCGGGATCGTGTGCCTGTGCCTGACCGACGACAAGGTGCGCGCGCTTGCGCTGCCGCCGATGGTGCAGACCAACGAGAGCCGCAACGGCACCGCGTTCACCGTGTCGATCGAGGCGCGCGAAGGCGTGCATACGGGCGTGTCGGCGGCCGACCGCGTGACGACGATCCGCGCGGCGATCGCCGACGACGCGACGCCGCACGACATCGTCCGCCCCGGGCACGTGTTTCCGCTGCGTGCGCAGCCGGGCGGCGTGCTCGCGCGCCGCGGCCACACCGAAGGGACCGTCGACCTGACGATCCTCGCGGGGCTGAAGCCGGCTGGCGTGCTGTGCGAGCTGATGAATCCGGACGGCACGATGACGCGCGGCGACGACGTCGCGCGTTTCGCGCAACGGCACGGCCTGCCGATGCTGACGATCGCGGAGCTGGTCGAATTCCGCGAGGCGCTGGCGGCCGCGCGGGAGCGGAGCTGCGAACCGGCCTGAGCGCCCGCTAGGACTGCACGTCGCCGAACTCGCCGCGCACACCGGCGGCGACGAGCGACGGCAGCTCGTCCATCTTCCGCATGATCCGAGTGATGCCCATCGCGCGCAGTGCATCCGCGTAGTTGTCGGGGATGTGGCTCGCGCCGACGAACGCGATCGTCTTCATCCCGGCCGCGCGCGCGGCGTTCAGGCCCGAAATGCTGTCCTCGACGACGACGCAGCGCCCGGGCTCGACGCCGAGCGTGCTCGCCGCGTGCAGGTAGACGTCCGGGTAGGGCTTCGGCCGTGCGACCTGCTCGGAGCTGAACACGCGGTCGCCGAAGATTTCGGTGAGCGCCGCGCGCTTCAGCGAGCTGCGCACGCGCGCGAGGCGGCTGTTTGACACGACCGCCGCGGGCAGGGTCACCTTCAGCAGCGCATCGCGCACGCCGGTGATGGGCGCAAGCGATTGCGCGAGACCGACTTCGATGTTGTGTTCGATCGTCTCGATGAAGTTGTCGGGCATCGTGATCCCGTAGCGCGTTTCGAGCCCCGCGAGGAAGCGCGACGTCTGCTGGCCGAACGCGGTCTTCGCGGCGGCTTCGAAATCGATGTGCGGGAACGTGGCGGACAGCGTGTCGAGCAGCACGCGGTCGGCGATGACTTCGCTGTCGACGAGCACGCCGTCGCAGTCGCAGATGAGGTGATCGAGCATGATGATGAAGAAGCGGGGCGTCGGCGACGCCGGACTGCCGCCATGATACGTGCTTTCACGCCCGCGCCGCCAACGGCGGGCCGGTCGCGCGGCCCGCCGCCGTTGCCGCCGTCAGATCTCGACCACGCGCCCCGTCTGCCACGACGTCATCGCCGCTTCGGCCAGTTCGAGCGCGGCGAGCCCGTCGTCGATCGTCGTCCTGACCGGCGAGCCGTCGCGCACCGCGTCGACGAAGTGCGCGATCTCGGCCGCGTACGCCTGCCGGTAGCGTTCGAGGAAGAACGGCTCCGGCACGTCGGCCGCAATGCCGCCGGCCGACCACGCGGTCACCTCGGTCGGCCGGACGTTGCCGGCCTGCAGCATGCCCTTGCTGCCAAGCAGTTCGAAGCGCTGGTCATAGCCGTACGCGGCGCGCCGCGACGTATTGATCTGGCACAGCAGCCCGCGCCTCGTGCGGATCGTGACGGCCGTCGAATCGATGTCGCCCGCTTCGTGCACGACCGGGTCGGTCAGGCAGCTGCCCGTTGCGTGCAGCGTCTGCGCTTCGTCGCCGAGGATCCAGCGGAACACGTCGAAATCGTGGATCAGCATGTCCTTGAAGATGCCGCCCGAGCTCTTGATGTAGTCGACGGGCGGCGCCCCCGGATCGCGGCTCGTGATGACCAGCATCTCGGGCGCGCCGATCTCGCCGCGTTCGACGCGCGCCTTCAGCGCCGCGAAGGTCGGATCGAAGCGGCGCTGGAAGCCGATCATGCACGTGATGCCGTTGCGCCGGACCGCGTCCGCGCATTCGCGTGATCGCGCGATGGTCAGGTCGATCGGCTTTTCGCAGAACACGGCCTTGCCGGCATTCGCGGCTGCGACGATCAGGTCCGCATGCGTATTCGTGCTGGACGCGATCACGACCGCCCGCACGGCGGGATCCCCGAGCGCCCGCTCGACGCCGACGGCCTCGGCGCCATGCGCGTGCGCAAGCGCCTGCGCCGACGGCGCGTGCATGTCGACCACGTACTTGAGCCGCGCGCCGGGCAGGCGCGCCAGGTTCGCCGCGTGAATCTTGCCGATTCGTCCCGCGCCGAACATCGCAAACTCGATCATCCTGTTCTCCTGTTGATTCCGTTTCTTCCCGATTTCACCGCGGCACGCGATGCTTTGCAGATTCGCCGCGGCACCTGATCGCATCCGACCGTCAGAACGAATGGTTGATGCCGATATTCACGCCGGTCTGCGAACGGCCCGGCAGCGGATTCGCGAGGTTGTCGTTGTCCGATCCCGGGTTGTTGTTCGCGACCGAGAAATTCGATCCGCTCGCGTTGCGCACGTGCGCGACGGTCGCATAGAGCAGCGTGCGCTTCGACAGGCTGTACGCGGCGCCGAGTGCGAACATCGTCGCGTGGCCGGACGGATCGTGTGTCGCGTCGCCCGCGCCCGAGCCGACGTGCACGTAATAGGCGGCGCCGCCGAGCGTGAGCGCGGGCGTCACCCGGTATTGCGCGCCGGCCCAGTAGTGGTCCGCGTTGCGCGCGAGGTCGGCCGGCGTGTCGGGCGCGTTCAGGTGCGTATAGGCGGCCTGAAGCGTGAGCGCGTGCAGATAGAGGTTCGCGCCCGCGAAGAACTCGCGCGAACTGGTGAACACGTTGCTCATGCGCCCGTTCGCGTCGCGCAGTTCGTCGTACATCGCGCGCAGCATCAGCAGGTCGTTCTTGTACGTGACCTGGATGCCGTCGCTGCGGCCCGCCTCGTTGACCGCGCCGAGATTGAACCCGCCGGCCTGGTTGCCGAGCGTGTATTGCGCATGCAGGCTGAAGCCGTTCCACGACGGCGACCGGTACTCGATGTTGTTGCTGGTGATCGGCACGTTGCGGCTGCGGACCAGCGCGGTCGACGAATACGCCTGCTGGAGGAGCGGGTCCATGTCCCACTGGTCGTTCGCGATGAACAGGTTGCGGCCGAGCGTCAGCGTGCCGTAGCGGTCGTTCCGCACGCCGACCAGCGCCTTGCGGCTGAACAGCCGGCCATTGCTTTCGCCGGCCGTACCCGACATCAGGTTGGTGCCCGATTCGAGGTTGAAGATCACCCGGTAGCCGGCGCCGAGATCCTCGTGTCCGAGCAGCCCGAACCGGCTTGCGCCCCAGTCGCTGCTTTGCGCGCGCAGGCGCGACGCGGTCGTGCCGTTGCCGGTCTGCACCTGGCTCAGGTAGTCGAGCCCCGCATCGGCGACGCCGTACAGTATCACCGAGCTTTGCGCGCTGGCACCTGTGCAACTGAGGATTCCTAATAGGCTGAGTCCAGCCGTCGCGATTCGTTTCATGTCGTCTCCAGACCTGTCGTCGTTTTTTATGAAGAGGCCTGCCGCTCAGCACGCACGTCCTGGTGCGCGTCGTGTTGCGGGGCAGTTGCCGCGGCGGCGTGTGCCACCGGAGGCGCTCCCGATCGCCGGCCGGCGACGTCTGCCGGCCGTGCGGCGGGATAGCGGGTCAGCGGGCCGTCAGTTCGGCTCGCACGAAGTCCATGCTCGTGCGCAGCCGGTCTTCGATGTCCGCGGCTTCCGCGATTTCGCTTGCGAACGGTTCGAACGAGAACGCGCCGCAATAGCCACGCGCGAGCAGTTCGCGCAGCTGCCGGATGTTGCCGAGCCGGTCGGCGCCGCCGACCAGCACGCGATGGCCGTCACGCATCCGGTCGACCGGCAGGTCGCTTTCCTCGACGCCGGAGATGTGCACGAGGCCCGTCAGGTTCGGGAAGAAGATGTCCTCGCCCGACAGGTGGTGGTGGAACGTGTCGTGCACGAGCCGGAACACCTGTTCGCCGGCCGCGTCGTAGATGCCCTTCACCGCGTCCGACTTGCGGCGCAGCGCGCATTCCTCGAAGCCGAGCGGCTCGATGAAGCCGAGCAGGCCGCGCGTGTCGAGGATCGGCTTGAGCGCCTTCAGCGCCTTTACCAGATCCGCGTGGCGTGCGTCCGCGCTGCGGGTGTCGCTGCGGCTGTTGGTCGGGCACAGCACCAGCGCGCGTGCGCCGCATTGGGCCGCGTAGTCGGCCAGCACGGTCGCCTCGTCGGCGCGCTCGCCGTTCCATTGCTCGAAGCGCTGCAGCGCGTTGATCGTCAGGATCGTCAGGCCGCCCGCGTCGGCTTGCGCGCGCACCGCGGCGGCCGGCGTGCCGTCGGTGATCTCGACGCCGTCGAGGTCGTTGCGGATCTCGATCGTGTCGACGCCGAGGCGCCGGCACAGCGCGACATACTGGTCGAGCGGCATGCGCGGCGCGCTCATCCGGTTCAGCGAAAAGTGGAGTGCTTGCGTCATCTTTCTGTCCTCTGGTGGGGGGCGTAGTCC
Organism: Burkholderia sp. MR1-5-21; assembly: GCF_053427715.1. Lineage (NCBI taxonomy): Bacteria > Pseudomonadati > Pseudomonadota > Betaproteobacteria > Burkholderiales > Burkholderiaceae > Burkholderia > Burkholderia sp. MR1-5-21. Next base: position 205,321 of record NZ_JBSAXD010000013.1, on the reverse strand, counting down.
GAATCAGGTGCCGGCGGGCGCGCGATCGTCGGCCGGCGTGGCGGTTGCCGTCGCCGTCGCCGTCGCGGCGAGCGCGTGCCACGTATCGCGCAGCCATTGCGCGCACGCGACGTTGTTGTCGAAGATCGAGTAGCGCGCGCCGCCGCCGTAGTCGGGAAACGGAATGAATTCGCAGCTGATCTGCTCGAGCAGCGTCGGCCGCGCATGCGCGCGCCACTGCAGCAGCCCGCGCAGCGCGTCTTTCCATGTGTCGAGCGGCGCGGCGCGCCATTCGCCGTGATACGCGCCCGGCGCGGGCGCGACGAACGGATACTGGATGCCGCGGCCGGGCCGTCCGTCCTGGCGGCGCATCCAGCGGTTCTCGGGATTGTTCGGGATCACGCTGCGCGCGTGCGCATGGCGGACCCAGCCGCGTTCGATCCAGCCGGCATACACGGCCGCCGGTGACGCAGGGTCGAGCACGAGCCGTCCGCTTTCGACCGGTTCGCGAATGCCCGACACGTCGAGCTCGGTGCGATTGCCGATCTTGAACAGCAGATGCGAATGATCGAGCGTGATCCGGAATTCGACGCCGGCCGCTTCGACCCGCTGCGCGACGCGCGCGATGCGGGTGAAGTCCTCGCTCCACATGTCGACATGGACTTCAAGGCTCGGCAGGCAGCCGACCGGTTCGCCCCGTTCATATGCGCGCAGGTAGAAATCGGCGACCTCGCCGTCCGACAGCGGATGGCCGTCCGCGTGGTGCGCGTAAAGCTGGCAGTTGAGCACGGTGCTGCCGAAGCGCGCGCCCGCGGCGACGATCTCCGCGACATGCGCTTCGTCGCGGCCCGCGCGCCAGATGCCGCCGATCACGCGGATCGGCAGCGCGTGGCGTTCGACCAGCGCGAAATAGGGCGTCAGGTCTTCGTCCCGCGTCGGGTTCTTCTCGACGTAGTCGAATACGCCGGCGCCGGCGATCATCCGGAAGCGCTCGGCGGGTGCCGGCGGCGGCAAGCCGTCGTGTTCGAGCACGCCGTCGAGGTTCACGCCGATGAGTAGCGGTTCAGCCATCGTCTCCTGTCCGTTTTTGTCCTGGATGGCTGCCAAATGTACGGACGCGCCTCGCGGACTGCATGACAAACAGTGACGAAAAATCGCCAATGCGGCGGTCGATTTTTTTGCGACGTCCGTTCGGCGCGCAGTGGCGGTGCGGACCCGGGCGATGCCGCGCGGCAGGGGGCCGGCCGGGCGCGGCCGGCGCGAACGGTGGCATGCCGCGGCAGGTCGCGCGCGCCGCGAAACTCAGGTCTGCAGGTAGGCGCTCGTTCTCACGTTCGCCGAGCAGAACACGCGAAACTCGACCGGATCGTCCGGCGGCGGCTGCTCGACGACGCCGCACGCATGCAGCACGTGCTGCAGCGCGGAGATCGCCTGTCCGTCCGGATCCTGGTCGATCGCGATGTCCATCGTGCCGGCCTCGATGTACGTGCGATGCAGGTCGAGCATCTCGTGGCCGATCCAGACGACGCGGCCGGCCGCGCCGAACCGGCGCAATGCCGCCTCGATGCCGGCCGAGCCGCCGCCGCTGTTGTAGATCCCGACCACGTCGTCGTGCGCCTGCAGCGCCTTCGTCACCGCGCGGTAGCAGCGGTCGTCCTGGTCGAGCGTCTCGACCGGCTCGCCGTCGCAGGTCAGGTCGGCGAACGCCTGCGTGAGCTGGTCCAGGCAGCCGGCGATCCGGTCCGCATGCGCGCGGTAGCCCATTCGCCCGCCCAGCAGCAGCACCCGGCCGGGCCGCGCTGCGAGGCGGCCGATGTAGTAGCCGGCGGTGCGGCCCCCGCGATAGTTGTCGATGCCCGAGAAATGCACGCGCGCGATTCCGCCGATGTCGGTGACCAGCGTGACGACGGCCTCGCCGCGCGCGATCGCGTTCGCCAGCGCATCGCGCACGCGGGGCGTGTCGCGGGCCGTGACGATCAGCGCCGCGCGCCGGTATGCGGGCCGATCGATCAGCGCGGCAATCCGGTTGTCGTCGCCGGCCGGGAGGATCGTCCGGTGCACGACCACGCGGCGGTCGAGCATTTGCAGCGAACGCTCGAGCGCCTGCTGCAGCCGCTTGAAGAACGGCGTGTCGGTGTCGGGCAGCAGCACGTCGATGTGGATCAGCCCGTGCCGCGTATCGGGCAGTTGGCGCGGCACGCCGAGCTGCCGGGCCGCGGCGACGACGCGCTCGCGCGCCTGCGCGGACACGCTGCCGCGCTCGTTCAGCACCCGGTCGACGGTGGTCGTGCTGACGCCCGCAAGCGCCGCGATCTCCGTGAAGCGCGCGGTGCGCTTGCGCCAGCGGGGTCCGGTATCGGCTGCCATCGGGTCGTCTCCAGTGTCGTTGCCGCCATCGTGTGCGTGGCGCTGTCCTCCGGCACGCTAAAGCGATGGCGAAATTTCGTCAACGTTTCCGTTGAGCGGGCCGGGTCCGTCGCCTAATTTTGCTTCCACACCGGCGCGCTCGCAGCGGGCGCTTCCGACGCACAAGGAACCAAGGAGACACGGGTGGCCCATACGAACGACCCGGCGCGCGATCACACGGCATCCGCGCGCCGTCAGGAATACCGATTGATCGGCGGCGCCGGCGAGCGCGCCCGCGCTGCAGGGCTCGTCAACGCCGAGTGGTACAAGTGCCCGGTGCCGCGGCCGGTGATGAAGCAGCTGATGCAGCGCGACGATGCGCGCGCGATCCGCGACACGCTGATCTGGTACGCGGCGATCGTGATCAGCGGCCTCGTCGCATGGCTTGCGTGGCGCGCGCATTCGGCGTGGGCCGTGCCCGCGTTCTTCGTGTACGGCACCCTGTACTGCAGCCCGGCCGATTCGCGCTGGCACGAGTGCGGGCACGGGACGGCGTTCCGCACGCGCTGGATGAACGACGTGCTGTACCAGGTCGCGTCGTTCCAGACCTTCCGCCGCGCGACGGTGTGGCGCTGGAGCCATGCGCGCCATCACACCGATACGCTGGTGGTCGGGCGCGATCCGGAAATCGCCGCGCCGAAGCCGACCGACTGGCTCGGGCTCGCGTTGAACGTCGTCGCGCTGAAGCACGTCGCCGGCGAACTGCGCAAGCTGATCGTGCTCGCGTGCGTCGGCCGTCTCGACGATGACGAGCGAACCTTCGTGCCGGAGTCCGAATGGCCGAAGGTCGTGCGCGAGGCGCGCATCCATCTCGCGATCTATGCCGCGGTGATCGGCGCGGCGCTGTACGGGCACACGATCCTGCCGCTGCTCTACATCGGGCTGCCGAGCCTGTACGGCGCGTGGCTGTACCAGTACTTCGGCCTGACGCAGCACGCGGGCATGCCCGAGAACGTGCTCGATCACCGGCGCAACTGCCGGACCGTGATGATGAATCCCGTGTCCCGCTTTCTCTACTGGAACATGAACTACCACGTCGAGCACCACATGTTCCCGATGGTGCCGTTCCATGCATTGCCGCAGCTGCACGAGACCGTCAAGGCCGACATGCCGGCGCCGTACCGCAGCACGCTGGCCGCGTATGCGGAGATTGTGCCGGCGCTGATCCGGCAGACGCGCGATCCGTCCTACCAGATCGTGCGGCCCGTGCCGGGCGCCGTGCAGGCCTGACCGCATCGAATACCGCTCAACAAGGAGACACGAATCATGACGCAATGGATCGATACCGGTGCACTCGACGACATCGACGACGAAGACGTGGTGCGCTTCGATCACGCGGGGCACACGTATGCGATTTACCGGGTCGACGGCAACGTCTATGCGAGCGACGGAATGTGCACGCACGAGCACGTGCATCTCGCCGACGGGCTCGTGATGGACCATGTGATCGAGTGCCCGAAGCACAACGGGCGCTTCGACATCCGCGATGGCCGGCCGCTGTCCGCGCCGGTCTGCGAGAAGCTGCGCACGTACCCGGCGAGGGTCGAGGGCGGGCGCATCCTGATCGAGGTCTGAACGCATGGCGAACGAGCGCGTGATGGCGATCGTCGGCGCAGGGCACGTCGGCGGCCGCGCGGCACAGACGCTGCGCGAAGCGGGGTGGCGCGGCGGGATCGCGCTGATCGGCGCGGAGCCGCATCTGCCGTACGAGCGGCCGCCGTTGTCGAAAGGCCTGCTGACCGGCGAACGCAGTGCGGAGCAATGCCGGCTGCGCGCGGCCGACGCGTGGCAGGCGGACGGGATCGCGCACGTCGTCGCGACCGTTGCGCACATCGATCCGCGCGCACGCGAAGTCCGGCTGTCCGATGGCCGGACCATCGGCTACGAAGCGCTGCTGCTCGCGACCGGCGGGCGCGCGCGCCGCCTCGCAATACCCGGCGCGGATCTCGATGGCGTGCTTGCGCTGCGCACGCTCGACGATGCGGCGGCGCTCGCGGCGCGCCTCGCGCCCGGCGCGCGGATCGTGCTGGTCGGCGGCGGCTTCATCGGCCTCGAAGTCGCGGCCTCGGCGCGGATGCGCGGGTGCCGCGTGACCGTGCTCGACGCGGCGCCGCGGCTGCTCGGCCGCGCGGTGCCGGCGTCGATCGCGGCGCGCGTGCACGCGCTGCATGTGGATCACGGCGTGCGGATCCGCTTGAACCGGAAGCCAGTCGCGATCGAGCGAACGGCCGATGGCGCACTGGCCGTCACGCTCGACGATGGCGACACGCTCGTCGCCGATACGGTCGTGGCCGGTATCGGCATCGAACCTGCCGACGAACTCGCACGTGACGCGGGCCTCGCGGTCGATCGAGGGATCGTCGTGAATGCGCGGCTCGAGACGTCGGCGCCGGGCGTCTATGCGGCCGGCGACGTCGCGGTGTTCCCGAGCGGCCTGTCGGGGCGGCCGATCCGCCAGGAAACCTGGCACGGCGCCGAGACGCAGGCGCGCGCCGCCGCGCGCAACATGCTCGGCGCGGGCGAGCCGTATTGCGAGCTGCCGTGGTTCTGGTCCGATCAGTACGACGGCCAGTTGCAGGTTGCCGGGGAGCCGGCGCTCGGCGAGCTGGCGGTCGCGCGCAGGCTCGATGGCGACGCAGAGATCCATTTCCATTTCGATGGCGGCGGACGGCTCGTCGCGGCGAGCGGCTTCGGCCGCGCGTCCGGATTCGTCAAGGAGATGAAGCTCGCGAGGATGCTGGTCGAACGCGGCGCCACGGTGGCGCCTGTGGCGGTCGCGGACGCGAACGTGAAACTGAAGTCGCTTTTGTCGGCCGGCGGGTAGGCGCAACGCACGATGAAAAACAGCCCGCGGCCTTCCGGCACGCGGGCTGTGTTGCGTCGTCGGTGCGACGGGCCGCGTCAGTGCGGCACGTGCAGCTGCAGATACAGCACGGCCGCGAGCGAGCCGCCGATCAGCGGGCCGACCACCGGAATCCACGCATAGCGCCAGTCGCTGTCGCGCTTGCCGGGAATCGGCAGCAGCGCGTGCATGAGGCGCGGCGCGAGGTCGCGCGCGGGGCTCATCGCGTAGCCGGTCGGACCGCCGAGCGAGATGCCGATGCCGAGCACGAGCAGGCCGACGGGCAGCGCGTCGAGCGCACCGAGGCCGACCTGCGGCGACGCCAGATACAGCACGCCAAGGATCAGCACGAACGTGCAGATCGCCTCGGTCAGCACGTTGTGCCGGACGCTGCGGATCGCGGGCGCCGTGCAGAACACCGCGAGCTTCAGGTCCGGATCGGCTTCCTTCGCGAAGTGCTGGCGATACGCGAGCCACACGAGCAGCGCGCCCGCCATCCCGCCGAGCATCTGCGCGAGGATGTAGCCGCCGACTTTCGACCACGCGAACTTGCCCGCGAGTGCGAGGCTGATCGTCACGATCGGGTTCAGGTGCGCGCCGCTGAACGACGCGGTCACGTAGACGGCGACGAATACGGCCATCGCCCAGCCCCACACGATCACGATCAGGTCCGCGCCCTTGCCCTTGGTCTTGGCGAGCAGCACGTTCGCGACCGCGCCGTTGCCGAGCAGCACGAGGATCGCGGTGCCGATGAATTCTGCGAAATAAGGTGACATGGTTGTCTCTCGTATGTCGCGGCGGACTCGCGCGTCGCGCGGTCCGCCGGTGTTGTTGTATTCGTTCCCGATGACGAACGGTTACTGGGTGTCGTCGGCCCACGCCTTCGCGGCGCGCACCGCGCGCTGCCAGCCGGACATGCAGCGTTCGACCTGCTCCTTCGGCATCTGCGGCGAGAAGCGGCGATCGAGCTGCCACTGGCTGCGCAGTTCGTCGAGGTTCTTCCAGTAGCCGATCGCGAGACCCGCGAGGTACGCCGCGCCGAGCGCGGTCGTCTCGGTGATCTGCGGACGCACCGCGTCGACACCGAGCAGGTCCGCCTGGAACTGCATCAGCAGGTTGTTCGCGCTTGCGCCGCCGTCGACGCGCAGCTCGCCGATGCTGATGCCGGAATCGGCCTCCATCGCCGCGAGCACGTCGAGCGACTGGTATGCGATCGCGTCGAGCGCCGCGCGCGCGAGGTGCGCGGACGTCGTGCCGCGCGTGACGCCGAACAGCGAGCCGCGCGCACGGGCGTTCCAGTGCGGCGCGCCGAGGCCGGCGAACGCGGGAACGAGATAGACGCCGTCGGTGTGCGGCACGCTTTCCGCGAGCGCCTCGATTTCCGCCGCGCTCTTGATGATGCCCATGCCGTCGCGCAGCCACTGCACGACCGCGCCCGCGATGAAGATGCTGCCTTCGAGCGCGTACTGCACGTCGTCGCCGATCTGCCACGCGATCGTCGTCACGAGGTTGTTCTTCGACTCGATCGGCTTGGCGCCGGTGTTCATCATCAGGAAGCAGCCGGTGCCGTAGGTGTTCTTCACCATCCCCGACGTCGTGCACATCTGGCCGAAGAGCGCGGCCTGCTGGTCGCCCGCGATGCCCGCGAGCGGGATCTTCGATGCGAACACGGTCGTCTTCGTGTAGCCGTAGATTTCGGACGACGCCTTTACTTCCGGCAGCATGCTGCGCGGGATGTCGAACAGCTCGAGCAGCTCGTCGTCCCACTGGCGCGTATGGATGTTGAACAGCAACGTGCGCGACGCGTTCGTCACGTCGGTCACGTGCAGCTCATGCTTCGTGAAGTTCCACACGAGCCAGCTGTCGACGGTGCCGAACGCGAGCTTGCCCTGGCGCGCCTTGTCGCGTGCGCCGGGCACGTTGTCGAGGATCCAGCGGATCTTGGTCGCGGAGAAGTACGCGTCGATCGGCAGGCCCGTCTTCGCGCGCACCTTCGCCTCGAGGCCCTGCGCCTTCAGCGAGTCGCAGAAATCGGCGGTGCGGCGGTCCTGCCAGACGATCGCGTTGTAGACGGGCTGGCCCGTCTCGCGATCCCAGACGATCGTCGTCTCGCGCTGGTTCGTGATGCCGATCGCAGCGATCGACGTGCCGTTCAGGCCCGTGCGGGTGACGGCTTCGGCGGCGACGCCGGCCTGCGTCGACCAGATTTCCTGCGGGTCGTGTTCGACCCAGCCCGGTTGCGGGTAGATCTGCTCGAATTCTTTCTGCGCGATCGACACGATGTTGCCCTGGCGATCGAACAGCATCGCGCGGGAGCTCGTCGTGCCCTGGTCGAGCGCGAGGATGTACTGATCCTGCATGTCTCTCATCTCCATCCGTGATTGGCTTAGTTGTGATGCGCGCCGTACGAAGGCGGCGCGTTTGGGTGAGTCGTGAATCGGTCAGGCGTGATGCGCGTGCGTGGCGGCGAACCATGAATCGAGCGCGGCCGTCACCGCGTCGAGCGTGCCCGGCGCGACGTGCAGGCCGAGCTTCGAGCGGCGCCACAGCACGTCCTGCGCGCAGGTCGCCCATTCGACGTCCCGCAGGTAGCGCAGTTCGGCTTCGTGGATGCCCGGCGCGACCGCCGCGCCGAGATCGGCGAGCGACTTCGCATCGCCGACCACGCGTTCGGCGCGCGTGCCGTACGCGCGCGCATAGCGGCGCGCGAGCGCGGCAGGCAGCCACGGATGACGCTTCGCGAACTGGTCGGCGAACGCGTCGAATTTTGCGTTGGCGATGTCACCGCCGGGCAGCGACGTGCCGGCGGTCCACGGCGCCGCGTCTCGGCCGAGCGCGCGGCACAGCATGTCGCCGGCTTCCTCGGCGAGCTTGCGGAACGTCGTGATCTTGCCGCCGAACACCGACAGCAGCGGCGCGCCGGCGCCGTCGTCCATCTCGAGACGGTAGTCGCGCGTGACGGCCGACGCGCTCGACGCGTTCTCGTCCTCGAGCAGCGGGCGCACGCCCGAATACGTCCAGTGGACGTCGGCCGGCGCGATCTTGCGCTTGAAGTAACGGTTGATCGAGTCGCACAGGTATTGCGTCTCGTCGCGGTCGATCGCGACCTTGGCCGGATCGTTCGTGTATTCGACGTCGGTCGTGCCGATCAGCGTGAAGTCGCGCTCGTACGGAATCGCGAAGATGATCCGCTTGTCCGGGTTCTGGAAGATGTACGCGTGGTCGTGATCGAACAGGCGGCGCGTGATGATGTGGCTGCCTTTCACGAGCCGTACGCTATGATGCGCGCCGCGGCCGAGCGCGCCGTGCAGCACGTCGCCGACCCACGGGCCGGCCGCGTTCGCGATTGCACGGGCATGCACGACGCGAATCGAGCCGTCGGCCTGCTGCAGCCGTGCTTCCCATTCGTTGCCGGTCCGCTCGGCGGACACGAGCTTCGTGCGCGTCAGGATGTCCGCGCCGCGCTCCTTCGCGTCGAGCGCGTTCAGCACGACGAGGCGCGCGTCGTCGACCCAGCCGTCGGAATACACGAAGCCGCGCTTGATCGAGTCGATCAGCGGCGCGCCGGCCGCGTGGCGGCGCATGTCGATGCCGCGCGAGCCGGGCAGCAGCTCGCGCTTCGCGAGGTGATCGTAAAGGAACAGGCCGATGCGGATCAGCCACGCCGGCCGCAGGTTCGGCATGTGCGGCATCACGAAGCGCAGCGGCCACATGATGTGCGGCGCCGCGCGCAGCAGCGTCTCGCGCTCCTGCAGCGCCTTGCGCACGAGCCCGAATTCGTTGTACTCGAGATAGCGCAGGCCGCCGTGAATCAGCTTCGTGCTGGCCGACGACGTGTGCGACGCGAGGTCGTCCTGCTCGCACAGGAGGACCGACAGGCCGCGGCCGGCCGCATCGCGCGCGATGCCCGCGCCGTTGATGCCGCCGCCGACGACGAGCAGATCGTAGCGATTCGGTTGGGTCACTGCTGTCCTTATCGTCTGATGGAAAAGAGCGAACACAAAATGTTCGAATTCGAAATTTAGCGAACAGATTCGAAAAAGTAAAGTTCGAAATAGAGGGGCGGGTGGCGCGCCGCGCGATCCCGGACGATACTTGTCGCATCGACCGTTTCGCGAGGTGAATGATGCGTATTGGGATATGGGCCGGCGCGCTGGCCGTCATGCTGGCGGGGTGCGTCGGCATGCCGCCGCTCGGGGGCAGGCCGTCGCTCTCGGATCTGCAGGCGTCGTGCGGCGGCACGGCGCGCGACTGGGGCGCGGATGCGCAGCCGGTCTATTCGGCGATGTACGACGCGTATGTCGCGAAACGATACCGTGGGCTGTCGGAGCCGAACTACTGCGCGTTCGTAAACGAACTTTCGGCGCGCTATGCGGCGCCGGACGCGCCGGCGCGGGCCGGCTGGGTCGCGTATTTCAACGACGCGCGCGCGAAAGCGGTCAGCTGGCGCGCAGCCGTCGACCCGACGCTGCGCGGCGGCTGAGCGTCGACTACCGAACGAGGCGGGGAACAGCGCGCGGCCGGGAGACGGCCGGCGCGGTCAGGTCAGGAAAAGCGGTATTTGATGGAGCGCAACGCCGCGTCGCCCGTCTCGGTCACGCAGTATTTGCGCCCCGATCCGAGCCCTTCCAGGCGGACGAGCTGCTGTTCGAGCAGCGCGTCGAGTTCATCGCGTTCCATGTCGGCCTGATCGGGAGCATCCTTCACAAGCAGTAGCGTGGCGAATTCATGCGGACTCAGCATCGTTCTCTCCATGGCAAGCGGACTGCCCACGCGTCCGGCAGAGCGGCCGGTGCGTGATACCCCGCGGGGTATGGCTTGGGGGGAAAAGCTGTATTCGCCGGTCCTGGTCACGTCCACGCGCTGGCACAAGCGGGACGGGCATACGGGCCGGGGAACTGGAGTCTAGTCGAGCGCGTGGGACAACGCCAAATCGTGCCCCATTAATTTTCCGTTTGACAGGCCGGTCCGCGGCAAGCGGTCCGGTTGTGCTGCCAACTTCTTGATTTCACTTGAAGTTTTGGGTGCGGCGCAGCATCGCGCAAACAGACCCTTCATTCGGCGACGTACACCTGGGTGCCTGCGGCGGCAACCGTTTCCGCCATTTCGGGCGGCAGCGGCTTGTCGGTGAAGAGCGCGTGCACCTGGCTCAGGTGGCCCTGGCGCACGAGCGCGGGCCGGCCGACCTTCGAGTGGTCGGCCACGAGGTAGACGGTGCGCGCGTGCTGCATGATCGCCTCGGCCACCCGCACCTCGCGCGTGTCGAAGTCGCGCAGCGTGCCGTCGGTCTCGATCGCCGACGTGCCGATGATCGCGTAGTCGACCTTGAACTGGCGGATGAAGTCGATCGCGAGCTCGCCGACGATCCCCTTGTCCCACGGACGCACGATGCCGCCCGTGATCAGCACCTCGCAGTCCGGGTAGCCGCTCATCATCGACGCGACGTTCAGGTTGTTCGTGATCACATGCAGCCCGTGATGACGGTTCAGCGCGCGCGCGACCTCCTCTGTCGTCGTTCCGAGGTTGATGAAGAGCGACGCCTGGTCGGGGATATGCGACGCGGCGAGCGCCCCGATGCGCCGCTTCTCGTCGTGGAACATCCGCTGCCGCGCGGTGTACGACACGTTCTCCGAACTCGTCGGCAGGCTCGCGCCGCCGTGATAGCGCCGCAGCAGGTTCAGGTCGGCGAGCCAGTTGACGTCGCGGCGGATCGTCTGCGGCGTCACTGCGAAGTGCGCGGCGAGATCGTCGACGGTCACGAAGCCGTCGCGCTGCACCCATTCGAGCAGTTCCTGCTGGCGCGCGTTGAGGGTGAGGCGGGGGTCTCGGGTCATGTCGGCGGCGAAGTCGTGAAGACGGAGCGGGTATTGTAAGGGCGTTCGGCCGGCGCGCCCGGCGTGGCGGGGACGTGGGCGGTCGTGGCAGTCGCGGAATTCATGCGGCTTGCGCATGGATTCATGTGACAAATGAATTTGCGTGATCGCGCCGATCGCGCTGCAATGGCGGATTGTCCGCATTAGTGCGCTCAACCCAGCGCTCAACCCCGCGCTCAACCCCGCACTCAACCCGTTTCCGACGAGGTGCAATCGATGACCGGCTTCAACTGGCACAACCCGTATCCGACGACGCGCATCCCGGTGTTCGCGCGCAATGTCGTGTCGACGTCGCATCCGCTGGCCGCGCAGGCAGGCTTGCGGATGCTGTGGAAAGGCGGCAACGCGGTCGACGCGGCACTGGCCGCCGCGGCCGCGATCACCGTTGTCGAGCCCGTGTCGTGCGGGCTCGGCGGCGATGCATTCGCGCTCGTCTGGGACGGCGCGACGCTGCACGGGCTGAACGCGTCGGGCGTCGCGCCGGCCGCGTGGAACGTCGACTACTTCCGCAAGCGTCACGGCGAGGATGCGCAGGGCTTCGCGCGCAAGCCGACGCGCGGCTGGGACACCGTCACCGTGCCGGGCGTCGTCGCAGGCTGGGAGGCGCTGCACGCGAAGTTCGGCTCGCTGCCGTTCGCCGACCTGCTCGAGCCCGCGATCGAGATCGCCGAGCGCGGCTATGCGGTGCCGCCGATCGTCGCGCACAAGTGGGCGGCCGCGGTCCCCGCGCTGCAAGGACTGCCGGGCTTCGCGGACACGTTCATGCCGCGCGGCCGCGCGCCGGCGGTCGGCGAGCGCGTGTGCCTGCCCGGCCATGCGCAGACGCTGCGCACGCTCGCGAAGGACGGCGCGCGCGCATTCTACGAGGGTGCGCTCGCCGAGCGGATCGCCGCGTTCGCGCGCGACGGCGGCGGCGCGCTGACCGAAGCGGACCTGCGCGCGTACCGGCCGGAATGGGTCGAGCCGATCGGCAAACGCTTTCGCGGCCGCACGATCCACGAGATCCCGCCGAACGGGCAGGGCATCGCCGCGCTGATCGCGCTCGGGATCGCCGAGCACGCGGGTGCAGCCGAATGGCCGGTCGATTCGCCGGAATCGCAGCACCTGCAGATCGAGGCGATGAAGCTCGCGTTCGCGGACGTCTACCGTTACGTCGCCGACCCGCGCGCGATGGACGTGACGCCCGCGCAGATGCTCGACGACGGCTACCTCGCCGCGCGCGCGAAGCTGATCGACCCCGCGCGCGCGACGCACTTCGCCGCCGGCCGGCCGCATTCGGGCGGCACGATCTATCTGTCGGCGGCCGACGAGCGCGGGATGATGGTGAGCTTCATCCAGTCGAACTACATGGGCTTCGGCTCCGGCCTCGTCGTGCCGGGCGCGGGGATCGCGCTGCAGAACCGCGGGCACGGCTTCTCGATGGACCCGGCGTCGCCGAACGTCGTCGCGGGCGGCAAGCGGCCGTTCCACACGATCATTCCGGCGTTCGTCACCGAGGAGGTCGACGGCCGCACCGATGCCGTGATGAGCTTCGGCGTGATGGGCGGCGACATGCAGCCGCAAGGCCATCTGCAGACCATCGTGCGGATGCTCGGTCATGGCCAGCAGCCGCAGGCCGCGTGCGATGCGCCGCGCTGGAAGGTCAACCGCGACTTCACGCTCGACGTCGAATCGAGCATGAGCCGCGCGACGGTCGATGCGCTCGCGGCGCGCGGCCATACGATCAAGTCGATCGACGATCCTTACATGGATTTCGGCTCCGGCCAGTTCGTGTGGCGGCTCGATCGCAACGATCCCGAGCGCGGCTACGTGGCCGCGAGCGACAGCCGCCGCGACGGTCTGGCAGCCGGTTTCTGACGGATCGCTTCCAGCCGGATGCCCGACGGGCGGCCGCACGGCCGCCCGTTTTGTCTGTGCCGTCCGCGTTCGAACGACTCGTCTAACGAACGGCAATATGCGTCGCGGAACTGCGCCTGTCGGGGATGGTCAGTGCTCTGAAGCACGAACACCAAAGTCCGGCTAAGATGCCAGAATGGTTCGGCCGGACCGATTCTTACAACGTCAAGCAACAAGCCGCATTCGAGACGGCCGCTGCCCACGCCGCTTGCGTGGGGCGGTTGCCGGATGGGGCGCCTGGGAGCGCAACACCATGCAGACTGAAACGACGCATGTCATGCCGTGGCGAATCGAGGACATCGACCTGACCCGGATCGATCGTCAGCGCGCCGCCGCGAACGAGGATTTGCTGCTGCTGCTGTGCGCGGCGTCGTTCATCGAAAGCGGTTCGGACCTCTACACGAGCAACCTGAGCGAGTTCTTCAACGACGACCCGGAAGTGTCGGCGTGGCTCAACAATGCATGGGAGCACGAAGAGTTGCAGCACGGCCGCGCGCTGAAGGCCTACATCGGACACGTGTGGCCCGAGTTCGATTGGGACACCGCGTTCGCGAACTTCTTCGACGAATATTCGAAGACCTGCTCGGTCGATGCGTTCGAGAAGACCCGCGCGCTCGAGATGGTCGCGCGCTGCGTCGTCGAGACGGGCACGGCCACGCTCTATCGTGCGATCAACGAGTGCTCGGACGAGCCCGTGCTGAAGGAAATCACCGACAACATCCGCACGGACGAAGTGCGCCACTACAAGCACTTCTTCAAATATTTCAAGAAGTACAACCAGCTCGAAGGCAACGGCCGGCTCGCGGTGCTCGGCGCGCTGATGCGCCGCGTGATGGAGATCAAGAACGAGGATTCGGAAATCGCGCTGCGCCACGTGTTCGCGATGCGCTACCCGGGCCGCATCGGCGACACCGAATACAATCGCGCGCGCGCCGCGCGCATCAACGCGCTCGTGCGGCACAACCTGTCCGCGGACATGTGCGTGAAGATGCTGCTGAAGCCGCTCGACCTGCCTGCGAAGATCCAGCCGGGCGTCCACTATCCGCTCGTGAAGATCACGCAGCACGTGTTCTTGCGCTGATGTTCCGCCGCTGAGCTCGTCCTCTGATCGCGCCGCCGCACCGCGGCCCGTCGCCAGCAGGCTGCGCATCATCCGCCGTTCCACGAGGCCGCACCATCATGACCGATTCGCATCGCCACGCACTCGAGCAATGGACGTTCGACGCGTGGCCGCCTGCCGTCGTATCGCTGTTCGACGGCACCGCGCTCGACCGCAAGGCCGATGTCGCGGTGTCGCTGATCGTCGCGACCGATGACGGCCAACTGCGCACGACGCTGTTGAGCGTCGGTGAAATCTACGCGCGCGATGCTCGCGTACTGCTGCTCGCGTTGTGGCCGCAATCGCGCGCGGCGCGCGCGCTCGCGCAGCGGCGCGCAGCCGCGCTGACGCTCGTCGCCGACGGTGCGTTCCATCAGGCTCAACTGGAGATCGAGCCGCTCGAAGGCGACTTCGGCGGGCTGGCAGGATTCGCGGCGACGATCGCGCACGGCGATGCGCAGCGCGTCGGCTATGCGCGACTGGCGACGGGCGTCACGTTCGCGCTGGATGGAGAAGGGGAAGCGGCGCGCGCCGCAGTGCTCGCACGCTGGCAGCGCCAGGTCGAGCACCTGCGGCACGCAGCCGCGCGGCTTCAGTGACCGCGCTGGCCGCTGCGCGACGAGCGGTTGCGGTTCGCGTGTGCGGCGTTGCCGCTGGCCGGACGTGCCGCGTTGCCGCCACCCGCGCCCGGGGTGCGCGGCTTCGCGGGTTTCGCGGCCTTCGGCTGGGCCGCCTTGGGCTGGGCCGCTTTCGGCGCGCCACCGTCGCGCTTCGCGGCCGGCTGGCCTGAGCCACCGGCGCGCGGTGCGCGATTGCCGCCGCCACCGCCGCCACCGCCGCCACCGCCGCCACCGCCGCGCGGCTGCTGGCCGCGGCGCTGCTGGATCGGCTCCGGCTTTGCATTCGGATCGGGCTCGAAGCCCGGAATCACTTCCTGCGGAATCTCGCGCTTGATCAGCCGCTCGATGTCGCGCAGCAACTGCTTTTCGTCCACGCACACGAGCGACACCGCTTCGCCCGTCGCACCCGCACGGCCCGTGCGGCCGATCCGGTGCACGTAGTCTTCCGGCACGTTCGGCAGGTCGAAGTTGACGACGTGCGGCAGCTGGTCGATGTCGATGCCGCGCGCGGCGATGTCGGTCGCGACGAGCACCTGCAGCGTGTTGTTCTTGAACTCCGACAGCGCGCGCGTGCGTGCCGACTGGCTCTTGTTGCCATGGATCGCCATCGCGCTGATGCCGTCCTTCGTCAGCTGCTCGGCGAGCCGGTTCGCGCCGTGCTTCGTGCGCGTGAACACGAGCACCTGGAACCAGTTGTGCTCGCGGACCAGGTGCGTGAGCAGCTCGCGCTTGCGGTCGCGGTCGACCGGATGGATCTTCTGCGCGACGGTCTCGGCGGTCGTGTTGCGGCGCGCGACCTCGATCAGCGCGGGCGAGTCGAGCAGGTTGTCGGCGAGCGCCTTGATCTCGTCGGAGAAGGTCGCCGAGAACAGCAGGTTCTGGCGGCGCGGCGGCAGCTTCGCAAGCACGCGCTTGATGTCGTGGATGAAGCCCATGTCGAGCATCCGGTCGGCTTCGTCGAGCACGAGGATGTCGAGTTGCGACAGGTCGATCGTCTTCTGCTGCATGTGATCGAGCAGGCGGCCGGGCGTCGCGACGACGATGTCGACGCCGCGCTTGAGCGCATCGATCTGCGGATTGATGCTGACGCCGCCGAACATCACGGTCGAGCGCAGCTTCAGGTACTTGCTGTACGCGCGCACGCTTTCCTCGACCTGGGCGGCGAGTTCGCGCGTCGGCGTCAGGATCAGCGCACGCACCGCGCGCTTCGCGTTGTGGTGCTCCGCGTAGAACGTATGCAGGCGCTGCAGGATCGGCAGCGTAAAGCCGGCGGTCTTGCCGGTGCCGGTCTGTGCGCCGGCGAGCAGGTCGCCGCCGCCGAGCACGGCGGGAATCGCCTGTTGCTGGATCGGGGTGGGCGACGTGTAGCCAAGCTCGTTGACCGCCTTGACGAGCGGTTCGGCCAGGCCGAGAGATTCGAAAGACATAGATACCACTCTAGAGTTTTATGATCGGCGACGCCTCGCGCGGCCCGCGCGGGGATGGCATCGCAAAAAGACAAAAGGGCGCGGCCGCGGTTTCCCGCAGCCGCGCCCCGTTTGCGTCACGCGCTATTTAGTCAAGCGGTGCGGAACGCAGGTCGCTCACCTGTTGCGGCGAGATCGGCGAACCGTTGTTACCCCACGACGCGCGGATGTACGTGACGACCGCCGCGACTTCCTGGTTCGACAGCGACTGCGCGAACGGCGGCATCCCGTACGGACGCGGATTCTTGAACGTGCTCGGCGGATAGCCGCCGTTCAGCACCATGCGGATCGGGTTCACGGCCGATTCCATCATGATCGAACGGTTCTGCGCGAGCGGCGGATACGCCGGCGGCTTGCCTTCGCCGTTGGCGGCGTGGCAGGTCGCGCAGTTGTCCGCGTAGATCTTCTTGCCCTGGTCGAGCAGCGCGTTGCCGAACTGCTTCGACGGCTCGTACTGCATGTTCTTCGGCGCTTCAGCCTTCTGCGGGATCGACTTCAGGTACGTCGACATCGCGCGCGTATCCTCGTCGGACATGTACTGAAGGCTGTTGTGCACCACGTCCGCCATCGGGCCGAACACCGCGCCCTTGTGCGACACGCCGGCCTGCAGCAGGTCGGACAGTTCCTGCACGTGCCAGTCGCCGAGGCCGAGTTCCTTGTCGTTCGTCAGCGACGGCGCATACCAGTTCTGCAGCGGGATCAGGCCGCCTGCGAACGCCGACGAGCTCACCGGGCCGCCCATCATGTTGATCGACGTGTGGCACATCGAGCAGTGGCCGAGACCTTCGACCAGATACGCGCCGCGGTTCCACTCGACCGACTTGGTCGGATCCGGCTTGTACTCGCCTTCCTTGAAGAACAGCGTGCGCCAGCCGATCAGCAGGTTGCGGTTGTTGAACGGGAACTTCAGCTCGTGCGGACGGCTCGGCACCGATACCGGCGCAACCGAGCGCAGGTACGCGTAGATCGCGTCCGAATCCGAGCGCGTGACCTTCGTGTAGCTCGCGAACGGGAAGCCCGGGTAGAGCAGGCTGCCGTCCTTCGAGCGACCCGTGTGCATCGCGCGATAGAAGTCGTCCGACGTCCACTTGCCGATGCCGGCCTGGTCGTCCGGCGTGATGTTCGGCGTGTACATCGTGCCGAACGGCGTCGCCATCGGCAGGCCGCCCGCGAACGGCTTGCCGCCGCGCACGGTGTGGCACGCGATACAGTCGCCGACGCGCGCGAGGTATTCGCCCTTCTTGATCAGCGCGGCCTGGTCGGCCGGCGTGGCCGCGACGGCGGCGTTGCCGTGCAGCGTGTCGTTGCCCGGCCACAGGACCGGCACGAGAGCCGCTGCCGCGACGATCGCGACAGCCGAGAGTGCAAACAGGGACTTGCGTTTCATGTCGTGTGTCTCCCTTGCCTTATTGCGGTTCGCTGCCGCAGGCGAGCGGAGTCTTCATCGAGCGGGCCGGAGCCGGCACGGGGTTGGCGGGCGCCGGTTGGGCGGCGAGCCATGCCGTCACGGCGGTCACGTCTTCGTCGGAAAGCTTCGCGGCGATGTCGTGCATGCAGTCCGGCGCCTTCGCGTGGCGGTTGCCGGAGCGCCATGCGCCGAGCTGCGCGCTCAGGTAGTCGGCGTGCAGGCCGACGAGACCCGGGATCGCCGGCTGCATGCCGGTCAGCGTCGCGCCGTGGCAGGCCACGCAGGCCGGCAGCTTGCGCGACGGATCGCCCTGCGTGACGAGCTGCTTGCCGCGCGCGAGCGTTGCGGCCGGCAGCGACGGCTTGGCCGGCGTCGGGTACGGCGGACGCTCGGCCGAGAAGTGCTCGGCGATCTCGTGCAGGTAGTCGTCGTTCAGGTACGTCAGCAGATAGTTCATCGGCGGGTACTTGCGCCGGCCGTCACGGAAGTTGACGAGCTGGTTGTACAGGTACTCGGCCGGCTTGCCTGCGAGACGCGGGAAGTAATCGTTGTCCGTGCCCTGGCCGTGGACGCCATGGCAGGCCGTACAGCCGCGCACGCGCTCGGCCATGGTATCGGGTGCCTTGAGCGGCGCCTGTTGGGCCTGGGCTTGCTCCGTGGGCTTGGTCTGCGCTTGGGCAGTGCTCATGAGGCCCGCGCCACCGATCATCAGAACGGCGAGCAACGGACGGAAGAGGCGTCTTGAAGACACACGAGACTCCATGTTTATTCGTCGGGGACCTGTCCGGGCTACGATCGGCTCGGCATGACGGCAGGACAGCCGGGCTGCTGCGACGCGGCATTCTATCATCGATGGGTAATGACGGCTATTTGACAAATGGACATAGGTTCATGCCTGTATCCGACTTGCGACAATTTGACGCGCGCCGGACAAGGCCGCCGTGAACCCACGTGCGCTTTGCCCATCGAAGACCGTACACTCGCGGGTCGCGCGGCGCCGCCTCCGCCGCAGATCGTGTCATTTCTCCTGTTTCCGGATTCATCGATGACGTTTTTTACCGTGCCGTTGCCCGATTCTTCCTGTCCGATCCACCGCCGTGCCGCCGGCCTGCCGTCTCGCGGCGGCCGTTGCGGAGGGGGCGCGCGATGAGGATCGACAGCTTGTGGATCGGGCAGGTGGCGCTCGCCGCGTTGATGGATGCCGCGTTCGCGATGGCGGTCGGCTCGGCGCTGCTCAAGGGCTGGCTTGCGAAGGACGGCGCGCGGCCGGTGATCGCACCGTCGCATCCGGCATGGCTGCGCGCGCAACATTCGCTCGCGACGGCGGCCGCGGCGCTCGTGCTCGCGGATCTCGGCTGGCTCGTCTACGAGGCCGCGACGATGAGCGGCGCGGGGCTCGGGGGCGCATTCGGCGCGATCCCGACCGTGCTGGCGCAGACTCACGTCGGGTTCGCATGGTGCGTCGCGTTCGGCGGCGCGGTGCTGCTCGCGATCGTCGCGCTGCTGCGGCCGGACGGCCCGCTCGCCTATGCGCTGCTGTGGCTCGCGGTGATCGTCGTCGCGGCCGGCAAGGCGTCACTCGGGCACGCGGCCGACACGGGGCCGCTGTCGGCGGCAGTCGGCGTGCAGACGGTGCACGTGCTCGTCACCGCCGTGTGGGGCGGCCTCGTGCTGGCGGGCGGGCTCGCGGTGCTGCCGGCGCTCGGCTCGTCGGTCGCGCGCGGCGCGCTGATCCGCGTCGGGCAACGGCTGTCGCAGCTGTCGATCGTCGCGGTCGTGTTCGTGCTCGCGACCGGCGCGCTCAACGCGGTGCGCGGGCTCGGCGGCGCGCTCGCGCCGCTCGACGGCAGCACCTGGGGCCGCGTGTTGCTGCTGAAGCTGATGCTCGTCGCGCTCGCGCTGGTGCTCGGCGGGCTCAACCGGTTCTCCGCGCTGCCGCGTCTGCGCCGCACCGCGTCGACCGAGGATGCGCACACGTTCCGCAACATCCTGCATCTCGAAGCGCTGACGATGATCGGCGTGTTCGTCGCGGCGGCGGTGCTGTCGTTCAGCGTACCGGGCTTCGTCGCGCTCGGTCAGATGTGAAGCATCGGGAGGCGAGTTCCTGACGCCGGCCGGGTGTTTTTCCATCGGGGGCAATGCCGGCGATGGCGCCTGGCGTGCGATGCCCGACGTCGCGTTGCTGCCGGCTTGCCCGGGCGTCGCACATGAGCGCGTCGCGCGGGCGAATGCCGCGCACGACGCGTCCGGCCATCACCACTCGGCGACGCTGCCGTCCGAGTGACGCCACACCGGGTTGCGCCAGCGGTGGCCGGTCTTCGCCATCTCGCGCACCTTCTCCTCGTTGACGTCGATGCCGAGGCCCGGGCCTTGCGGGATCGCCACGAATCCGTCCTCGTAGCGGAACACCTCGGGGTTGCGCAGGTAGTCGAGCAGGTCGTTGCCCTGGTTGTAGTGGATCCCGAGGCTCTGTTCCTGGATGAACGCGTTGTAGCTGACCGCGTCGAGCTGCAGGCATGCGGCGAGCGCGATCGGCCCGAGCGGGCAGTGCAGCGCGAGCGCGACGTCGTAGCTCTCCGCGAGCGTCGCGATCTTCCGGCATTCGGTGATGCCGCCCGCGTGCGACGCGTCCGGCTGGATGATGTCGACGTAGCCGCCCGCGAGGATGTGCTTGAAGTCCCAGCGCGAGTAGAGCCGCTCGCCGAGCGCGATCGGCGTATTGGTCTGGTTGACGATGTCGCGCAGCGCCTCGGCGTTTTCCGACAGCACGGGCTCCTCGATGAACATCAGCTTGTACGGGTCGAGCTCCTTCGCGAGCACCTTCGCCATCGGCTTGTGCACGCGGCCGTGGAAATCGACGCCGATGCCGACGTGCGGCCCGACCGCGTCGCGCACCGCCGCGACGTTCGCGATCACCTGCTCGACCTTGTCGTAGGTATCGACGATCTGCAGCTCCTCGGAGCCGTTCATCTTGACGGCCTTGAAGCCGCGCTCGACGACCGCGCGCGCGTTGTTCGCGACGTCGCTCGGCCGGTCGCCGCCGATCCACGAATACACCTTGATGCGATCGCGCACCTGGCCGCCGAGCAGCGCATGGACGGGCACGCCGTGATGCTTGCCCTTGATGTCCCACAGTGCCTGGTCGACGCCCGCGATCGCGCTCATCGTGATCGGGCCGCCGCGATAGAAGCCCGCGCGGTACATCACCTGCCAGTGGTCCTCGATCAGCAGCGGATCCTTGCCGACGAGGTAGTCGGCGAGCTCGTGCACGGCGGCCTCGACCGTGTGCGCACGGCCCTCGACGACCGGCTCGCCCCAGCCGACGATGCCCTCGTCGGTCTCGATCTTGAGGAACAGCCAGCGCGGCGGGACGACGAAGGTTTCGAGGCGGGTGATCTTCATGACGCGTGTCTCCAGGGAAAGGCTTTGCGGCTATCCTAGCGGATGCGATCAAAAAATAGTATTAATAGCACTATTGTGCAGATAGTGGGCAGTCGGGCCTCGATGCGGGGCCCGGGCGGCCCGCGTTCCGGGAGAACCACCATTCAACACGACCTGCATGGACAAACGGCGTTCCGGCTCGCGACGGCGATCCTGCGTGGCGACTATCCGCCCGAATCGCTGCTGCCGAGGGAGCCCGATCTGATGGAGATGTTCGGCGTGAGCCGCACGGTGCTGCGCGAGGCGCTGCGCACGCTGACGTCGAAGGGGCTCGTCGAATCGCGGCCGAAGGTCGGCACGCGGGTGCGGCCGCGGCGCGCGTGGAACCTGCTCGACGCGGACCTGCTCGACTGGTACGCACGCGTCGCGCCGCCGCTCGCGTTCGCGCTGAAGCTGCAGGAGATGCGCGAGATGGTCGAGCCGCACGCGGCGGCGCTCGCCGCCCACGCGCATACGCCGCAGACGTTCGACGGGATCGACGCGGCCGCGCGCGCGATGGCCGGCGCGCGCAACGTCGAGGAATGGGTGCGTGCCGACCTGCGGTTCCACCTGAGCGTGCTGGAGGCGGGCGGCAACGAGCTGCTGGTGCCGCTCGGCGCGCTGATCGATCGCACGCTCGAGGCGCAGCTGCATCTGAATGCGCGGCGCGCGGACGTGTTCAACGCGTCGCTGGCCGAGCATCTGGCCGTGTGCGATGCGATCCGCGTGCGCGACGCGGACGGCGCGCGCCGCGCGATGGCGGCGCTGCTTGCCGTCACGCGCGCGCGGATCGAGTCGGGCTGACGGGGCAACCCGGCGCAGCGCATCGAAGGCGCGGCGCGAGCGCGTGGTCTGAGCGGATGTCAGGAAGGGCGCCGGGCAGGACGCCCGCCACGACGATCATGCGGTCGCGCAGCCGCCCGGCTTGACGACGCGCCGGGTCGACGCCGGGTACTTCGCGAGCAGCTTTGCCGGCCGGCGCGGGCGCGTGACGAGTTCGCCGCCGCAGTTCGGGCACTGGCCTTTCAGCACGTCGTCCGCGCAGGCCGCGCAAAACGTGCACTCGAATGTGCAAATTCGCGCGTCGGCGGAGTCGGGCGGCAGGTCCTTGTCGCAGCATTCGCAGCCGGGGCGAAGTTCGAGCATTGCAGTCTCCTTGATTGTGGGTATCGGGGCGGACGTTGCGGGCGCGCCGTCGGCACGCTACTGTAAGCGCAGCATCGTAACCGCTACGCGCACGCCCGTCGATGCGGTGCCGCAGCGAGCGGGCCAGACCAGGAGACGACCATGCTTTACCGAGGAAGCTGTCATTGCGGTGACGTGCAGTTCGAGGTGGACGGCGAACTGACCGGCGTGATGGCGTGCAATTGCTCGATTTGCCAGCGCAAGGGCGCGCTGATGTGGTTCGTGCCGCGCGCGAACCTGTACCTGATGACGCCCGAAGACAATCTCGCGACCTACACGTTCAACAAGCACGTGATCCAGCATCGCTTCTGCAAGCGCTGCGGGATCCATACGTTCGGCGAGGGCACCGATCCGAAGGGCAACAGGATGGCCGCGATCAACGTGCGGTGCCTCGAGGATGTCGATATCGACGCGTTGCCGGTCACGCATTACGACGGGCGTTCGCACTGACCGCCGAACGCCGGCAGGCAGCGCGCGGCGGCGCGAAGGGGTGAAGACACGCAAGCGCCCCGCATGCAACGCGGCACGCTTGCGGGCGTGCCGCCCGGATCACGACGGATGGGACTCGCCGGCGGCCGGCGCGGCCGCCTCGGCATGCGGGCCGATCGCGGCCGGCCGCTCGATCAGCGGCGCGAGCGCTGGTGCCATCGATTTCAGCAGCTGCACGGCCATCGCGCTCGTGAAGTCGTAGCGCGCCGCATACGGCTCGTGTGCGGTGGCCGTCAGGACGCCGAAGAAGCGGTCGCCGAGCACGAACACGAACGTGCCGCTGCGGTTCACCTTGCGCGACTCGATCAGCCGCGCGCCGCGCGCATACACGTTGAAGCGCTGGTCGCCGGTGCCGGTCTTGCCGTACACCTCGAGCGTCTTGCCGTCGGGCAGCGTCATCCCGTCGGCGAGCCGCTTGCCGGTGCCGGTCAGCACGACGTCGCGCAGCAGCCGGTGCGCGACGCTGACGACCTCCGGCGACAGCGTCGGCTGCGGCTGCGCGGGCGCGCGCACGAAGCGCGTCTCGTACGGCGTGCCCTTCGCGAAGTCGAGCCGCGTGATCGTCTCGGTCGGCGCCTTGTCGCCGCCGTTCGCGATCAGGCCGATCAGCTTCGCGAGCGCGTCGGGCTGGTCGCCCGATGCGCCGATCGCGGCTGCATACGACGGCGTGACTTCCGCGAACGGATAGCCGAGCGCACGCCACGACTTGCTGATCGCCGCATACGCGCGCAGTTCGACCATGCGGCGGATCCGCCGGTCCTGCGTGCCGTGATAGCGCGTCTTGTACAGCCACGAGTACGTGTAGAAGCGCGCGTCGTGGCTGGCCCGTTCAACCTCGTCGAGCGGCGCGTCCGGATGCGCGCGCAGGTAGTTGAGCGTCCACAGCGCCAGCGGATGTACGCTCGCGATGTAGCCGCGATCGTTCAGGTTGAAGCGGTCGATTGCGTACTTCGCATAGAGAGCCGCGAGATCGTCGTCGGACAGCGTCGCGGCCGGCGTGCCCTTCAGTTGCACGCGCATCTGCGCGTCGAACCACGCGAGCGATTCGTGCGGCGCGACGCTGCGCAGCACGGTCGCGATCTTCGGCGGCGACTTTCGCACGTCCTTCAGCATCAGCGCGAGCGCGTCATCCGCGGGCTTGCCGGCGTAGCGCGTGTAGAAGCGCTTCACGTAGACCTTGCTTTCGCCGTCGACGAATTGCTGCAGGTAATGGCTGCGCTGCTCGGGATCGTCGAGCCACGACGTCGACGGGCCGGACGTCTCGATCATCTCGTAGTGGACGATGTCGCGCATCAGCCGCACGAACACGAGGTTGACCGAGTGCGCGAACGCCTGGTGCAGCGTCAGGATGCGGTGGTTGTCAGACTTCTCGAAGTTGCTGAACACCTGCGCGCCGCCACCCGTGTAGAACACGTCGGGGCTCGCCGAATACTTGCGCTCGACGGCCGCGTCGAGCATCGCCTGCAGCGAGCGGTCCTGCGTATGCGACAGGTAGTCGAGCGCCCACAGCGACAGCCCGTCCATCGGGTCGGGCTTCACGCGTGCGAGCTCGGCCTTCGACAGCCCGCCGTAGCGCGCATGCAGGTCGGACACGATCTGCAGGTACGTGACGAGCGTGCGCAGCTTCGCGGTCGAACCGAGGTTGATGCGCCCGCCGCGGTTGATGTCGAACGGCTCGTTCACGCTGTCGGTCTGCACGCGCAGCACGTTCGCGCCGTTGCGCCGTTCGTACAGCGTGAAGCTGTAGGTCAGGTGCGACGGGTCGTCCTTCGGCGCGAGCATCTCGAAGCCGTACAGGCCCGCGGCCTGCGCGCCGGCACGCGTCGACGCCTCGGCAAGCCGTTCGGCGACCGCCTGCTGCACGCCGTTGTCGAGCGTGCTCGTCGCCTGCAGGTCGAACTGGTCGAGCTGGTACAGATCGGTGATGCCGAGCGCGGCGAGCAGCGATGCGCGCGCGGACGACACGGCCTTGCGCGAGACGAACGACTGCACGTGCGTGACTTCGGGCGGTTTCGCGCGGTCGATGTGCGCGGCAAGCGACGCATCGCGCAGCGCGGGCGAGATCACGCCGCCGGTCGCGAGCAGCCGCAGGTAGCTGTCGGTCAGCCGCTGCAGCGCAGGGTAGCCGCTGTTCAGGAAATACGACGGCGCGCGCTGCGCGATCGTCAGCGACAGCACCTCGCGGAACGCAACGCCCTGTTCGTCGATGTTCTCGGCCGTCGGCGGCGCGGAGAGGATGCGATTCACGTCGTTGAAGTCGCGGCCGTACCATGCGGCGAGCCCGTCGCCGATGCCGGTGATTTCGCCGATGTGCGGCCGTGCCGCGAGCGGCACCGAGTTCAGGTAGTGGACGACGATCTCGCGGCGCGCGGGCATCGTCTGCGGGCCGTTCAGGTACGCGCGCACGGATGCCGACGCGATCTGCCGCAGCTTCTCGGGCGGCGTCGCCGTGCGGCCGTCGGGAGAGTGGCGGAATTTCTCGATCTGCGTCGCGAGCGTACTGCCGCCGGGCCGCGCCTGGTGGCGGTTGATCACGTGCAGGCCCTGGTCGGCGATCGCACGGCTGAAGCGGCCCCAGTCGATCGCCGGGTTGCGGTTCGGCTGGTTCGCGTCGAGCAGGTAGCGGTCCTCGATGAACAGCAGGGAATCCACGACGACGGGCGGAATCGCGTCGAAGTCGCGGTAGACGCGCTGCGGGAACGTGGTGGCAAAGAGCGGCGCACCCGTCGAATCGAACAGCATCAGGCCCGCCTGGTCTTTCTCTTCGTAAGGCAGGAACAGCCCGCGATCGGCGAGCGACAGCATCCGCTCGGAATCGCGCGCCTGCTTGCTGACGACGAAGCCGCGCGCGAGCAGCCGCTGCTGGAACGCCGGAATCATCGCGTAGCCGAGCCGTGCGTCGTACGGGCCGTCGGCGGGAAAGCGGATGTGGTCGCTCGCGCCGGCGTCGACCGCATAGCCGATATCGCGGGTCAGCTCCGACAAATAGCGGGCCTGCAGCCGCGAGGTCTCGATTTCGACCTGCACGAGCCGCGCGAAGATCGCGAGCGCGATCAGCAACGCGGCGACCAGCGACCATTTGATCCACGTCCAGACCGATGCGGGACCGGTTACACGCTGCAGATTTCGATTCAGCGGCCGATTCATGGCGGCGTCTCCCTGCAGGGGGCGGGCTCCGGCCGCACCCCATTAAGGATTAGTGTAGTCCTCAACCGCGTGCTGCCAAGGCCGCTTCGACACGAAGATGCGCCTACGCAACGCGCGTTTGCCCGTGTCGCGCCCGGTTCGCAAGCGCGTGCGGCAAGCGCGCACCGGCGTGGCGCATGCACCGCACATTCCGTACCCGCGATGCGCGTGTCGGGCCGCTTGCATGTGCGATATGCATGGCGGCGGATGGGGCCGAATCGGTTGGGTCGGCTGCGTTCCCGTCGTTTGTCGAGGTGGTCCGGCAAATCGTGCCGGATCGGATGCAGCGCACCGGCAGGCGGTGGCGGCGATCCGGACGAGCCGGCGCGACGCGCAAGGACGCCGAAGGGCGCAACGCTTCGGTCATCGTGGACGCCCGCGCCGGGTATCGCGAATCGTCATGCGAAAGAAACGCGGCGAACGCCGCACGATCGCGGTGCCGCGTGGCTGGCGCAACGGAGCGGCCGCGAGTAGGATCGGATCGCTAATTGTTGCAGCGCCTTTCACTCTTGCCCGGTGTCCCATGCACATGAACCACATCGCACTCGTTTGCGCCGCGATTCTCGGGCTGCTGCTGTTCGGGCTCGGGCTTGCCGTCTCGGTCACGCGTTTTCGTGAAACCACCGGGTCCGGCTGCGCGACGGATCCGACGAACCTGCTGCACAAGATCGTGCGCGCGCACGGCAACACGGCCGAATACGCGCCGTTCCTCGCGCTGCTGTTTCTCTACCATGGCGCGCACGAGCCGTCGAGCGCGATTGTGTCGCTGATCATCGCCGCGACCGTCTGCCGGTGCCTGCTCGTGATCGGCCTGCTCGCGTGGCCGACGATGGCCAATCCGAACCCCGCGCGCTTCGTCGGCGCGCTCGGCACGTACCTGTGCGGCGCCGCGCTGTGCGTTGCGCTCGTCACGTGAGCGGCGTGTGTCACGCGGCGTGCATCGTGCCGGTGCGCGGCTGCGCAGCGACCGTCGCGCGGCGCTCGCACGCATCGCGTTGAAGCGCGACCGGCGTCAGCGCCACGACAGCTTTGCGTGCCCGGGCCGGCGTGGCGGTGATATCCTCGCGGGACGCTCGCGACCGACGAGCCGACACCGAACGCCCGACGGCGGCCTTTGCAGCCGCGGACGGGCGCCTCCGAGGGAAGAACCGACATCATGAGCCGCAAATTCATTCTGAAAGGCGACACCACCGATCATGGCGGCATCGTGCTCGAAGGCATCGCCAATTCGTCGTTCGACGGACGGGA
Organism: Burkholderia sp. MR1-5-21; assembly: GCF_053427715.1. Lineage (NCBI taxonomy): Bacteria > Pseudomonadati > Pseudomonadota > Betaproteobacteria > Burkholderiales > Burkholderiaceae > Burkholderia > Burkholderia sp. MR1-5-21. The sequence continues at coordinate 178,204 of NZ_JBSAXD010000013.1, read as the reverse complement.
GCTCGCCTATCTCGGCGCGCCCGTATTCTGCGCCGCATGCAAGACGCAGGGCGTGATCGTTTCCGATGGCGGCGAGCGCACGATGACCGTGATGGGCAAGGTCGTCGCACTCGAGCACGACCTGTGTCAATGCCAGTGCACGCCGCTACCGAAGCTCATCCCGTCGCAGGGCACGGGGACCATCTCGGGGTGAATGTGTGCCGGCGCGCGTCGCCGGCACGTGCGCGGTGCGCCGCGCATCCGGCGCGGGCTGCGCCGAACGGCGATGCGCTCGCGCGCGTGCGTCAGGCCGGAATGCTGGGCTCGCTGCCCCATACGACGGACGCGACGCGATGCGGCTTCGCGACGCCCGCGCGGTTGGCGACCGAGAACGGCGAGCCGACCGACACGCTGTCGGTCGAGCGATAGACGAGGCGATCGCCGTCGATGGTGCCGACGTACCGGCCATCGCGGCCGAAGACCTTGCGTCCGCTGATGCGCCCCACGACCTGGCCGGACGTGCTGAATACGATCTGGCCGCCAACCTGGAGCGGCTTGCCTGCCTTCGTGTGAGATTCATGGGTGTGTCCCGTGTGATCGGATGCGCGACAGTCTAGCAAGACCGCGGGAACGCGATACTGTCCGAATTCGCCAAGTTGTTCCGTGTTTGGCGGACACCTGGCGCCCGGCTGCGCCAGCTGCTTCGGCGCAAGGTGGCGGCACGGCCGTGCGCAAGAAGCGGTGGTGGCCTCCGCCGCCCCGGCATTGCCGCGCGCTAGACGCTGCCTTCGGTTTCGACGACGAGAATGCGCGCTTCGCCGATCGGGTGCGCGACGTGCTCGGTGCCTGCCGGCGCATGGAACACGTCGCCGGCAGCGAGCAGCACCGATCGCTCGACGCCCGCTTCGCGGTAGTGCATGTCGACACAGCCGTCGAGCACGGCGAACACTTCGTCGCCGTCGTTCACGTGCCATCGGTAGGGCTGGTCGGTCCAGTGCAGGCGGACCGTGATGCCGTGCAGGTTGGCGATGTCCAGCGCGCCCCACGCGCGATCCGCGGTGAACGCGGTGCTGCGGATGATCTTCATGGTCGGGTTTCGATGAAAGGGATTTGACTGCGGCAGCGGTTGTGCACGGCGCGTTCGCCGACGCGGGCCGCAACCGGAATATGGCCCGCGTCGTTCCGCGCAGGCATCGGGACGTTTTGCGGACCGTTTCGCGGCAGCAAGCATTCGCTGCCGCACTTCACGAACCGGACGTGCCGCCTACCAATTCGCGGCAGCGACCACCTGCTCGATCGCGTGCCGGCGTCTCGCGAAGCCGGCTGCCGATTGTTCCGTGACCCGCTTCACGATCTGTTCCGGCGCGGTGTCGGGGGAGCCCGAATCGAACGGCGGCGCGGGCGCGTATTCGAGCCCGAGCTGGATCGCCTGGGCTTCGTCGTCTCCGGCCAGCTCGGCGGCGATCGTCAGCGCGAAGTCGATGCCGGCCGTCACGCCGCCGCCGGTGATCAGGTTGCCGTCGCGCACCACGCGCGCGTGAACGGGCACGGCGCCGAGCGGCTCGAGCAGCGCATGGAACGCCCAGTGGGTCGTTGCGCGTCGGCCGCGCAGCAGGCCCGCCGCGCCGAGCAGCAGCGCGCCGGTGCAGACCGACGTCACGTAGCGGGCGGCGGCCGAGCGCTCCCGCACGAACGCGATCGTGTCCGGATCGAGCAGCAGGTCCGTGATCCCGCTGCCGCCCGGAATGCAGATGACGTCGAGCGGCGGGCAATCGGCGTACGTGCTGGTCGGCGTCAGCAGGAGCCCGCTGCTCGACGCGACCGGCTCGCGCGTCTTCCAGACCAGGTGCACGGCCGCGTCCGGCAGCGACGCGAGCACGTCGTGGGGGCCCGTCAGGTCGAGTTGCTGGACGCCCGGAAACACGAGAAAGCCGATATGCAAAGTCATGTGAAATCCCCGAAACGATGGTGACGCGCCGTCGCCGGCGCACGATGGACAGATCGATTCTAGGCAGGTAGTGTTTGGCGAAATTGCCATATCACCCACGTTTTCAGCCAATCGACATGTCCGACGAACCGCGTTCGATCCTGGTGCTGGCGTTTCCCGGCGCGCAACTGCTCGACGTATCCGGGCCGCTGCAGGTGTTCGCGTCCGTCAACGAACTCGCGCGCGAGCGCGGGCGGGCTGCGCCGTATGCGCCGCGTGTCGTCGCTGCCGACGCGGGCCCGGTCGCGACGTCGTCGGGACTCGTCGTGATGGCCGGTTCGCTGCGCTCGGCCGGGCGGCATCCCGATACGGTGATCGTCGCCGGCGGCAAGGGCGTGCATGCAGCGTCGAGGGATCCGCGGCTGATCCGCTGGGTCAGGCTGCAGGCCGAACGGGCGCGGCGTGTCGCGTCGGTCTGCACCGGCGCGTTCCTGCTGGCCGAAGCCGGCCTGCTCGACGGCCGCCGCGCGGTCACGCACTGGACGCGCTGCGACGAACTCGCGTCGCGCTATCCGAATGTCCGCGTGGAGGCCGATCCGATCTTCATCCGCGAGGGGGCGCTGTGGACGTCGGCCGGCGTGACGGCGGGCATCGACCTCGCACTTGCGCTCGTCGAGGAGGATCTCGGGCGTGCGGTCGCGCTCGACGCCGCGCGCGAACTCGTCGTGTTCCTGAAGCGTCCGGGCGGCCAGGCGCAATTCAGCGCGGCGCTGTCGATGCAGTGCACGGACGACCGCTTCGGCGAACTGCATGCGTGGATCGCCGAGCATCCGGACGCGGATCTGTCGGTGCTGGCGCTCGCCGAGCGCGTGCGGATGAGCGAGCGCAGCTTCGTGCGCCACTATCGCGCCGAAACAGGGCGCACGCCCGCGCGCGCCGTCGAGCAGATCCGCATCGAATCCGCGCAGCGCCTGCTCGGCGAGACGTCGTGGCCGCTCAAGCGGATCGCCGCCCGTTGCGGGTTCGGTTCCGAGGAGACGCTGCGGCGCAGTTTCGTGCGGGTGCTGGGCGTAACGCCGCAGGCGTACCGGGAGCGGTTTGCGGGCTGAGGGGCGCGCCGTGTGACGTGGGCGATCTGCTACGGTGCGGTGCTGCGGCGAGCCCGGTTGCCTGCGACGCGAGCATCGAATCCGGTCGTGCAGCACTGCGCCTGCATCAAATCGGTGCGCGTCGTGGCGCCGCGCAAGCCGGTCGCAAAGCGGATGCTCGCCGGCTGGACGAATCGGCGTCGTTTTCGACTGCGAAGTGTTCGACTGTTCAGTAGGATCGAACAATGGGGCAGGGCTTGTGCGGCCCCTTCCGCGCGCTCTATGCTGTCCTGTTGGCGATTCGAAGGGGGATAGCATGGACCGTATCCAGGCAATGGAAGTTTTCACCCGCGTGGTGGACGCGAACAGCTTCACGCGCGCCGCGGACACGCTCGGGATGCCGCGCGCATCGGTGACGACCGTCATCCAGAATCTCGAGGCGCTGCTCGGCGTGCGGCTGATGCACCGGACGACGCGGCGCTTGTCGCTGACGCCGGAAGGCGCCGCGTACTACGAGCATTGCGTGAAGATCATGGCGGAGATCGCGGAAACCGACGCGAGCTTCCAGACCGGCAACCGCAAGCCGAGCGGCGTGCTGCGCGTCCACATGCCGAATGCGCTCGGGCGGCGGCTCGTGATCCCGGCGTTGCCGGTGTTTCGCCAGCGCTATCCGGACATCACGCTCGATCTCGGGCTCTCCGACCGGCCGGTCGATCCGGTCGAGGAGGGCATCGACTGCATGATCCGGGTCGGGCCGCTCGAGGATTCGTCGATGGTCGCGCGGCGGATCGGGATGCTCAAGCGCGTGACCTGCGCTTCCCCCGATTACCTGAAGCGTCACGGCGATCCGCACGAGATCGCGGAACTCGCCGGACACTACGCGGTGAATTTCCGCTCGAGCCATGGTGCGCGGCCGATACCGTGGGTGTTCGTGATCGACGGCAAGCCGGTCGAGGTCAGAATGAAGTCGACCGTCACGGTCAATGATTCGGATGCCTACGTGACTTGCGGCCTTGAAGGGTTCGGGATGATCCAGCCGACGCTGTTCATGGTGCTGCCGCATCTGCTCGACGGTTCGCTGCTGGAGGTGCTGCCGGGCCTCAACCCGAAGCCGAAGCCGATTTCGATCGTCTATCCGCACAACCGGCATTTGTCTGCGAAGGTGCGCGTGTTCGCCGATTGGATCGCGGAACTGTTCGAGTCGACGCCGGCGATGGAGGGTGGGGAGGACTGGCGCAGCGGGCTGCGGGCGCGCGATGCGAGCCGGAGATCGGTGGCGGCGTAGTGCGGACAGGATCCGTGGCGCGTTTCGGCGGAAGGACAGGCGGGACCCATGCTCAATGGCTACTCGGCACAATTCGACGCGGTATCTCTTCGGCGATCTCTGTTGGACGATGATTCGTTCGTGCCGGAGAATACGGCACGTCACGAATGAGGAAGCGATGAAGCCTTTGGTATTTTTTGGTGCGGTAGCGTCGCTGGTGTTCGCGGCCGATGCGTTTGCGGTGGATTGCGACAATCCACCGGGAGGGACGGACTTCGCAAGCGCGAAGGCGAACTATCAGTGCGCCGAAACAGAGCGGCATGCCGCGGATGTCAGGTTGAACCAGGTCTACAAGAAACTCCTGAACGCGGTCAAGGACGACTCCGACAGCGGAACGATTCCGAAGACGCAGATTGTCTCCGCTCAGCGAACCTGGATCGCGTTTCGAGACGCAGAGTGCGATTTTAGAAACAGCCTGAGCGGCGGTGCGCGGCAATGGCTGATGGTCAATCACTCGCAATGCCTTGCTGAATTGACGGAGCAGCGGACAAAGGTTCTCGAGGAATATCTCAAACAGGCGCTGGATCGGTAAGCGCAGATGCGCTGGGACCGGTCTGTCTCTTTCATGAAGCCGGGGCCGGGCGTCTGAAATCCCCGAATCAGGACAATCGATACGCTACTCAGCGTCTGGCGAGGGCGTGCGGTAGTCGTCGTCTTTCGAGCATTTATACGAATGTGAACGTCAGGCCGCCGAATGTGTGCTTATCCGATCGTGACGGCCAACGCGAAAGGCAATCGTAATAATTGGCGTCTTCCGGAAAATGCCGAACGAGATAGCTCGCGCCGATATTAGTGCTTTCGTTCGAATAAATTGAAAAACTGTTAATTGCTCGCGGCCAGCATTGTTATTTTTGTGTGACAGTTTGATAAAATCGCACGAATCTCCGGCTGTGCATGTCCCATATCCTCGGCTGGACATAACGAATCAAACTGAGAGACCGCCGTGAATATCCGAGAATCGTTCCGCAACTTCGTGTCCGGGATCGACACGAGTCGACGGCCCGTCGTGCTGAATTGGGGCAAGGCCCAACAGACGCTGGAATCGAAAATCGCGTTGCAGCACGCGAGCATCCGCGAAAGCATGATGACCGGCGTCACCGGGCATCTGACCTGCATCTCGCAGCAGGGGCAGCTTTCTCCGAAGCTCTTCATCGGCGCGCCGGTTTCGGTCGGGATGGTCACGGATCGCGGCCAGTTGCACACGATCAACGCGATCGTCAGCGCCGTTCGGATCGGACAAACGGACGGGGAGCTCACCGTCTACCAGTTTACGGTGACCGACGCCGTGAACCTGCTGCACAAGCGCACCAATTCCCGCATCTTCCGCAACGTCAACGTGATCGACGTGCTCGGCGTCATCCTCAACGAATGGCGACAGCGCAGTGCCGCGCTTGCGCAGGCGTTCGAGTTCGATCTGTCCGAGCTCGACAGGTCGCGCTATCCGAGCCGATCTTACGTGCGCCAGGTCAACGAACCGGATGCGCGCTTCATCTCCCGGCTCGTGCGTCGCGACGGCATCACGATGTTCGTCCGTTCAGGGTCCGCGAACGGCGAGGCGAAGGAAGGTGATCCGCCAGTGCACACGTTAGTGTTCTGTGACGACCCGAAGAAGCTGAACGAGGGCGTGGCGGGCACGGTGCGCGTCCATCCGCGGGATGCGGGAACGGAACAGCGCGACACCATTACCGCACTGACGATGCGCCAGCAACTGATTTCGGGCGAATCAGGCCGGCCGTCTTGGGATTACCGGTACGCCCGGGTAGACCACGCGAATTGTTCGACAAGGATCGACCAGGGCAATGCCGGAAACGACCTGGCGAAATTGCTGACGGATACCGTGATCGATGTCCCGCACATGGCGGATTCGTGGGCAGATCACGACCGGATGACGGAAGACCGCATTCTGGCTCACGAAGCACAGGCGGTTCGTTACGACGGAGTGAGCGGCATTCGGGATCTGGCGGTCGGCTCGTGGATCACGATCACGGGCGACGGCGAGTGGGACATGCTCCCGGCCGATCAACGGCAATTCGTGGTCACGTCGCTGCATCACAACGTCTGGAACAACTTGCCGAAAGGGCTGGACGAGCGCGCGCAGGCGCTCTTCGCGGCCAGTCACACGCTTCACCAGCCGCCGGCGCTGATCGCCGGCGATCAGTCCGGTCAGGATACGCGCTACGAAAACGAGTTTTCATGCGTGCCGCGCGGCACGCCGCTCACGCCGCTGTACGATCCGAAGATCGATTTCCCGCCGACGCCGTTGATCACGGGGCGCGTGGTAGGGGACGAGGGAGAGGAGGTCAGCTGTGACGAGAACGGCTGCGTCTTTGTGCAGATTCTGGGACAGGACCCGGCGGATCACGCGCATGCGCAGGGTGTCGGAACCAACGAAACCCGGAGCGATAGTGCGCCGATCCGGGTGGCGTCGAGTCTGGCGGGGCCGAATTTCGGCGAGACGTTCTTGCCGCGGGTGGGCACCGAAGTTCTGCTGGGCAGTCTCGGTGGGGATCCGGATCGCCTGGTCATAATCGGGGTCCTCGCGAACGGCGCGAACATGCCGGCGACCTTCACCCATACGGGAAGTCTGCCGGGCAACCGCTATCTTTCCGGGATCAAAACGAAGGAAATCAAGGGGCAGCGCTACAACCAGCTTCGCCTTGACGACACGCCGCAGCAAATCAGCGCGCAGCTCGCGTCGGAGCATGCGCATACCCAATTGAATCTCGGCTACCTGACGCAGCCGCGCGACAACGGGCAGGGCTCCAATCGCGGGGAAGGGGCCGAGTTGCGCACGGATGCGGCAGCGGCGTTGCGCGCGGCCCAGGGCATCCTGCTGACGACTTATGCACGCACGCAGGCGAGCGGCGGCCAGCTCGATCGGGACGAACTCGTCCAGTTGCTTGGTGAATGCACCGAGCTATTCAAGGCATTGGGCGATTACGCGGGGCAGCACGGCGGACAGGCGACGGACGCGACGGGCCAGCAAGCTGTCGCCACTGCCTTCAAGGGGTGGACACCGGGTGGCGGCACGCCGGATGCCGGCGCAAGCGACTCCCAGGCCCTGATGGCATTTGGCGCGAAGGCCGGATCGGTCAACATCACGCCGAAGACCCACGTGACATACGCCGGCGAGAATGTCGATCAGATCGCGCAGCAACACCTGCAACTCGTGAGCGGGCAGCGCATGATCGCGACGGCCGGACAGGGCGTACACGTGTTCGGTCGCGGGGAAGGCGTTCATGCGATTGCCGGCGATGGTCCGGTGGTATTGCAAGCGCAGCAGGACACGCTGTCGGCGACAGCCCAGAAGGGGATACAGATCATGTCGATTGGCGACGAGGTTCTGATCTCCGGCAAGTCGATCCGACTCGTTGCCGAAGACGGAAGCTACGTGAAGGTCGGCGGCGGCATCGAGGTTGGCTCCGACGGGGCATTTACTGCCCATACGGCCGGACATGACTTCGTCGGCCCGAACACCGATCACGTTGCCCCTCCAGCTTTCAATCGCGCTGGCGCCGATCAGAAGTTCCGCTTGAGGTACCCGGGCACCGACGGCGACGACGGCTCGCATCCGGTCCCGAATCGCCCGTACAAGATCACGCTGTGCAACGGCCAGGTCATCAACGGCATCTCCGATGCACACGGTCTGACGGAGCTGGCATCCAGCGACGCGATGCACATCGCCCATATTCAGGTTTTTGACGTCTAAGGCAAGGATCATGTCCGGTACCTCAACCTCACCCTCCTGTGTCGTCGGTGAACGCAAGGCGATTCTCAATTCCAATCGGCCGCAGGATGCCTTCGTCAATACCGACGTCCAGAATCGCTTTCCCTGTACGACGATCCTGATCCATGGCGTCAACGACCTGGGTACCGATTTCGGTTCCGTCGAAGGCGGCCTCTGTGAAGGATTGAACGATCGCCTCGGTCGCACCGATTTCAAGGGGGCGGAGTATTCGCATGGCCGCATGGCGAACGAACCGCGCAAGGTGAATGTCGGCGAGATGATGAAGGGCATGGACGACGTGATCTATCGTCGACAGGAAAGCGAGGACACCAAGAGCCCGTTGATTCCGTTCTATTGGGGGCTGCGTGTCGGGAAGGAAGATTTGCCCAAGGATCCGAATCAGCAGACCATCAATGGTCAGTACGTCGACAGGTTCGGCAACCGCCTCGACGAGCACCGGGCTCGCAACGGGGGGTTCTTCGCCAATGCGACCAACAATATTCCGGACATGTTCGACTCGCATTTCAAGGGCGGCTTGGGGACGAAACTTCTCGACTGGAAGCAGAACGACCCGACGCACCCGCTGCGCGAGACGGAAAGTCGACACTACATGGTGCTGGCAGCCCGGCGGCTCGCTGCACTCGTCCGGCAGATCCGGTTGATCGATCCGGACGGGACGGTCAACATCATCGCCCACAGCCAGGGTACGCTGATATCGCTGCTTGCCCAGGCTTACCTCGTCGGGGGATTGGATCCCGGCGGCTGTAGCCCGGGCCCGGCCGATCGTCCCGCCGATACGCTGGTTCTGATCGACTCGCCCTACAGCCTGAGCGAGGAGTTCATGGATCGTCTGCTCCAGCGGGGCGACGAGCAGCAGACGACCTACGCGCGCGGCAAGACGCTGGCGAATCTGGCCGGGCATGTGGCAAACGCCAAACACGCAACACCGGCGCTCGATCAATTGAAATACGTTCAGGGGCGGGACAATTTCGGTATCGTTGGCCCTTCGTGGGACCCGACACAAGCGACGCGCCTGAGCGGACCGCAAGGCAACGAATGCGTGGTGTTCGCCGAGCGAGACAACCGCGGCAAAGTCTATATGTATTTCAGCCCGGAGGATGCGACCGTCGGGCTTCGAGGCGTGAACGGCATGGGCTCCTCTGGCTTGCCGGACGCCATCGACGTGTGCGCCTCACCTGCAGGCAGTCGGCCGGAAAATGTCAACCTGTTGTCGAAGACCTTTCTTCAACGAGTCTTCACCCGACGCTTGCGCGAGGGCAAACCCGTCCAGGTCGGTACGCCGCCAGGTCAATTCATCATGCGCGAGGATGGCGAATCCTCGCATGGCCTGCCAGGCGGTTTCACCACATGGGTCAAATCAGCGCCGATATCTGTCGGAACCGAACGCAACATCAATGGCGAGGCGTTGACTCCCCCGTTCGATCCCGAGATGGAGGGCAATGTGCTACCCGGAACGGAGAACAACGCGCTGTCGAAAAAGAACCCGGGCGAGCATGCCCCCGGCAAGCAGTCCATCGACCAGCTCGAAGCGGAAATCGCGTTGAGCACCAATAGTGGCGAAGGCGCATTGCAGCAACTGCCCGCGCAAACCATTGCATGGCCGATGGCCGAGGACGGAAAATTCCCGACGGCTGCAGAAGTGGAGCAGTCGCTGAATGCGGGCATGGAGCCGGACGACCAATGCAAGGTCGGCGCCGTGGTGCCAACCGTTCCGCCCTCGCCCGGACAGATCGTTGTCTATCGCAAGGAATCGCTCAACGAAGCCAAGGTGCGTCTGATGAACAACCACCAGTCCGAAAGTTCGTATCACTCGGCCGTCATGAGCGGCCGCAGAAATCATCGTTGCGCCACGGCTTTCGATGTGTCCCTCGGCCAGGCGCGCGCGATCGACAATCCCGCCTGGGCCAAACTTCTGAGGACAATCGCTGATTGGAGACTTCCAATCAGCGACATCGTCAACGCTGAAAGGAAGCTTGGGGAAAAGCTCGACAAAATAACGTCCGACATAGTGGCCGCAAACTGCGACTACTACGAAAGTGGAGTCTTTCCGTCTGAGGGTGTTGTTCCCAAGACTTTTCCAGTAGGCGTGGTTAGCGAAACCCGGAAAGAACGAAGCGATGAAAAAATGAATGGGACACAGTCAAATACATTGACATATTGATGCGCCATGATAACGACACCCATTACGCGTCCGTCGCCCACACGAATATTCCTCCTCTCGCTTGCGATCCTAATGCTACTGTGGATTGCAGTGTTTGAAATTATCATTAGAAGTGGTTACTTGTTTGGAGGGGATGTCACGATGCTTCGACGCTTGTTTTTATTGATTTTGCCGCCGTTATTGCTCGCCGGCGGAGCCAGTTTTGCCTATGGCGAGTGGTTGCGCAACGATTCGGCACGTCAAGACGGCCCGGCCATCGTGCAGACTTCTGATGCGAGCGCTGCAGCTGCGGTCGGAGCTGCAACACAGGATCCGCGTTTCACCCTGGAAATCCGGCGCTTTGGTGTCACTGTCGATCGCTTCCGTCAACGAGCTCTGTTGATGCGGCTGGATGAGGCCGGTATCAACGGAACCTTGTTGTCGCAAGACCCGAAGGAATACTCGTGGTCGAGTAGTGATCGCAGCTTTGCCGGGCATAAACGCGAAAACAATGTATTTGGTTATACGTTGCGTGGGTGGGTCGATTATTGGCCAATTCCCGTGATAGTGGCGGGTCCTCCGCGAAACTGGCGTGATCCTGATGCTGATCGGATGGCAAATCACATCAGCAGCGCAGATAATGGCGCGGGTATTGGCAATACGCTGTATGTGAGGCTTGATGAAATTCACTCCGATCATGGGGATGATGTAATTTCGAAAGTATTTGCATTCTTCGATAAGGAGCCAAATTTGCCGGCAGTAGTGCTGCTGATCGAGGATGGGATTAATACGCGATCCTATCTGGGGACGCCCGGCGCAGATTATTTGGAGCTGGCGACGAAGGACGGCAATTTTGTGCCGAAGAATCCGGATAGTTACGTCGCGCTTCTTGTGACGCGGAAGGATCGTGTTGACCGGATGATTCGTCCGTACGCCGTCGATGCGCCGGAAGCAATCGACAACACCAAAACGCAGTACGACGTGATCAAGTTGTGGAACTACTTCTGGACCCTGCAAAAGGCATATTGGAAGAAGGGTGAGAAGGAAATGCCATGGGACTACTGGCAGACGAAGCTGCCGGAATTCTGGAATACGGCCGGACTCAAAATGCCCGACGGCTTCAAGCCGAATCCGTGGGTGCCGATTCCATGGACAACATGGCAGTTGAAGGAGTACGACAAGTGGCCGGTCCTGGCAAATCTGCATCGGCCGGTCCGGGTGGATCTCAGCAACGGACACGGCGAGCCACTGAAGAAGGGCGAGCGGATCGAAAAGATTCGGGCCGGCTGGCAACAGGCACTGGGCACGCTCGCGCCAGGGGACCAGCCGGGGCGGATGTTCTACGACACGGGTGCATCGACGAGCAATCTGGCGCTGCTGGTCCAGTCGCTGCACGATAATCCGCAACATCTGGATCTGGATGATCCCAAAGACGCATTCGACATGCAGCGTCGCATCGGGGGCGATACAGGGACGAGCTCGACATGGGTCCAGATTGCGCTGGCGCTGATGATGGACTACGGCGACGGCAAGACGAGTGCGTTGATCAACTTGCGGGATCCCTTGCATGCAACGATCGTCATGTTGACGCCGCCTGACGCGGCATCGCGTCAGGCGCATCCCCAGACATTCAGCTGGGATTTCTAGAGCGTGTCCGGATCAAGACGCTATGGGCCAAAAACGATACATCGTCGAAGGTGATGTCCACAGCCACGGAGGGCGTGTGGTGTCCGGAGCGCCGAACTCGCGGATCAAGGGGCGGGCAATCGCCCGCCTGTACGATCCCGCGATCTGCGAGATTCACGGCCTGACCTGTATCGCGAAGGTGTCGGGCAACGCACGTTTCGATGGGCAGGCCGCCGCGTGCGACGGCGACGAACTGGCATGTGGAGCCCGCCTGATTGCGAGCCAGAATCAAACAGGCGGTTAAAGGAAGCAGGGCACCGGGCGCATCTGTCGTGCCGATGGATCCAGGCGAGATACTCGCGGGTGGCCGGCGTCGAATTGTGCGACCGATTGAACCGGCCGGAACACCGCCCGACCGGCCCCTCAGCACTCAGATGATGAACTCCATCGTTTTCGTGCCGCATTGCTCGTCCGGCAATGGCTCGCCGCGTTGCGCGGCCGCCAGCAGCCGGCCGATCGCAACGTGGACCACGTCGGCACGCACGCTGGACGGCGTGAAGCCGGCCGCGTTGTCGAGCCCCTCGCGGTGCGCGCGCATGATCCGCACGTCCTGCCGAATCACCGAATGCGTGTAGAGGTGCAGCATTGGTTTCAGCGCGCGCAGCACCGCGACCGGCAATGCGAAACGATAGGCAATGTATGTATAGACGCGCGACCGGCGTGCGTCGAGCGGCGTGATCTGGCTGATGATCAGGAAACTCGAGCGACTGCCCCAGTGATAGTCGCAACGCGTGACATTCGGTGCATGGAAGTGGTCGGTATGCCGCAGCGGTTCTTTCGCCGGATTGGTCAGCCAGTCGAGCATGCCGATCTTGTCACCGTCGTCGTGATAAGTCACCTCGACACGCTGATGCTTGAGTTCGACAGTCGCACGCAGCCGCCGGCCGCTCGCCGAACGGAAAATCCGGTCGTGCACGAACACCGTGTGAGGGACGTCCATGAAGTTCTCGGCCAGCGCGCCTAGATCGCCGTCGAACGTATTGACCATGTAGTACGACTGCCAGGGGCGCTCGCCGTAGTGCGGCATGTCGAACGGCCGCTTCAAGGCGGAGTCGCCTCGTCCACGGTAGACCCAGACGAGCCCGTGCTGCGTCAGCACCGGTAGCGTGCGCTGTCGATACGGATAGGTCGCGCCCGTTGGCGGTCCGCTCGCACCGTCGATACTCGGAATTCGCGTCACGCTGCCGTGACGATCGTAATGCCAGCCGTGATAGGGGCACACGACGCAATCGTCGACGATCCGGCCGGCCGACAATCTGGTACCGCGATGCACGCATTGATCGACGAGCGCGACGATTTCGTCATCGGTCGTCCGGAACAACACGATGCCGAGGCCGAGTATTCGCGTGGCGAACGGCTTGCCGCGCTTCAGTTCCGCTTCGGTGCATGCGACGTACCAGTGCTCGGTCCAGGCGCCAAATGCCTCGGCGTCGGGCGTCGGCTCGCGGCAAGGAGCGCATGTCGTCGCAGCGGAAACGTTCAGCATGACCATTCATCCTCGATTGACGCGCGCAGCGCGATCGCGACCGCGGCCCGGCCGATCAGCGCGCGCGGCTTGACATCGCCGGCCCGGATGCCTGCGCACTCGTGCGCCCGCTGAACGAGATCGGCCAGATGCGCGGCGCCGCCCGGTACGCGCGCCGCGCGCAGCGGGCCGAGTTGTCCGAGCGCGCGCGCGTGCCGGTAGTGAAAAGTGCGTGCGAGTGCTTGTTCGAGCGCGTCGCGCGCGGCGGCGACATCTCGCGTGCTGCTTGCGAACAGCAGCATATAGTGCGGCGGATCGGCATCCGCGCACGGAAACACGCATCCGTCGTCGCTTGGCGAAAGCGCCTCTGCGAGCGAAGCAGCCAGATAGTTTTCTTCCAGTTTTTCGCCGACCAGATCGCTTTGCGCGCCGGCCCGCCCGACGAATGCGACGCGTGGCGTGCGCCCCGAATATCCCGTCACACGCACCCGGTCGCCGAGCCGGTAGCGGTACAGGCCGCCTCCTGTCGTTATCATCACTTCGGCGGTGTCGCCCGGCTTCAATTCCTCGACGCCTGCGACGGTGCCGTCGTCGAGCAGGAACTCCAGAAAGTGGCTGCGGATCGCGAGCGGGCAGCCGGCATCGTCGCCGAACGGCAGGCTCACCACCGCTTCGGTGGAAAACAGGCCTTTCGGAAGCAGCGCGGCCTGCGGGAACAAGGTTCGCGCATGCGCTGCGTAGCGTCCGCTCGGACCATCGGTCCAGCAACTCAGTGCGGCAAGCCGCGGCCACAGCGGGCCACAATGTCCGTCATCGAGCGCGCGCCGCAGTGCCGTCACGCGCGCCGGTGGCAATTTGTCGAACAGGAACGCGAGCGTGTCGCGGCGCCGTGGTTCGGCGTTGTCGAAAAGAGGACGGAGCAGGCTCGTCAGGAAGGTCGGACTCCACACGCTGATGAACGCGAGATCGTCGGCGGCGATCAGCGCTCGCAAGGTCTCGTTGCGCCATGCGTTGCGGTCCCCCGACAGCGACGGCGCGACGAGCGTCGGCAGCAGATCGACGAGCGCACTGTCGGCCAGGTAATCGAGATCGCTTTCCGATCCGATCGCAATGCCGTTGGCAGCGCGCTCGCGTGCCTGCATCGGCGGGGACATCGACCAGTACGCACGTCCTTTTGCGACGTCCGGCACCGCACGGTACAGATCGGCGAGCCAGACGATCAGCGCGAACTGAAGTTCGTCGAGAAACTCGCGCGTGTATGGAATCAGCTTCTGTCGTTCGCTGCTTCCGCTCGTGCGTTCGAAGAAGCGCGGTGGCCGTGCGGTCAGGATCGGGCCGGATTCGCGGAGTGCGCGATCGATCCATGGACGCATGTCGGAATACGTCGTCGTGGGCACGCGTTCGCGAAACTGCGCCGGGTTCGCGATATCGGCAAATCCGTTCGCAGCGCCGAATGCCGTGTTCCGATTCGCGGCAAGCAGGCGTGCAAGATACGTCGCCTGCGCGTCGGCCGGTGCGTCAAGCGCCGTCATCCACGCATCGTGGACGGGCCTCGCGGAAGTGGCGAATGCGGCCCACGCGTCCTGTGCATGCACGAGCGTCCCCCCGTCAGAAATAGGTCTTGTCGAGCTGAGCCAAATCGCTCGGCAAGTGGCGCGGCGGCTCGAACACATGCAGCCAGCCATACCACAGCGGCCGAGTTTCACCGGGATCGGAACGCGCGTGCAGTTCCTGCCAGCGCAGGCTCGGATGCCGGTGATGCGTGAGGTTGTAGTTGAAGTTGAGGAATGCCCAGCGAACCAGCGCGGGTGCGCGCAAATTGTAGGTGCCTTCGATCACGTCCAGCGGCGTATGCATGTGATAGACCCACTGCAGCGACGACCACGAAAACGCGAACGCGAGATAGGCGATCGCTAGGTCGAGCGGTCGCCAATCAAGTAGAAAGCCGAACGCGGCCCACGCGGCCACGCCTGCGATGACTTCGTAACGAATTCGCCGGAAATCGGCGGCATCGAAATCCCTGAATGCAGCCGCATACGTGTTGTCGCGCCCGTACTTTGCCCAGCCGGACGGGATGCGGGTGGGCAGCGCGGCCAGGACGACGCTGCCGATGAAGCTCGCGAACCAGATTCCGCCGACGATCGCCGAGTAGTATTCGATCCGCTTGCGCCACAGCGAAGCGTCCGGCTCGACGAAATCCACCCGCTCCGCGAGCGTCCGGTTGCGTACGTGGTGACCGAGATGATTCACGTGAATGAGCGTAGCCGCCGCACCGAACATTGCCGATGCCCACCACATCATCAGGTAGTTGATCGTCGAGCGCCGATGGCCAAAACCGTGGAACGTCTCGTGCATCATCGAGAACACACCCTGCATGATCAGGCAGAACGGCACGAGCGCCAGCCATCTGAACGGGCTGCTGACGTGCGACATCCACGTCAGGATGCCGGCCCACGCGAAGCTCTGCAGTGCAAGCACACAAAGATTCAGCCGGTCGAAACGCGGCGAATGATTATCGGTGGCGCATGCATCGGCAACGAACATACAATTCGAACATGGATTGTGGCATCGAGGCAGAGGATACCCTCGATCGCCGCCGCCGAACAATACGCGCGCCCGCCGTCCGCACGCGTTACCGCCATGATCGCTCCACGCCATGCCCACAGGTCGCCCCGACGACGCAAAGTACTTGCCCTTCGATGACGCGGCCGACATCCGTCGGCGCGATCCGCGCTTCCACTTTGCGGACGACATCCCGCGCGACTGGTATCGCGGACAGATTCGCGTGACCCGTTTCTTCGACGCGTTCTCGATCATGTTCCCGCTTGGCGAGAAATTTTTTGTCGACAGCGTCAGGCATTACCGCGACGCGCTTCCGGCCGGCGGCGCGCTTGCGGCGCAGGTGGATGCGTTCCTGTATCAGGAGGCGACGCATATCCGCGAACATCGTGCGTATAACCGCCGCCTGGCTCGTCAGGGCATGCCCGTCGACGCGCTCGAAGCGATCATGCGGCGAAGGCAGCAACACAGCCAACGCGTCGCGTCGCCACTGCTGCGTCTCGCGTTCACTGCGTGCCTCGAGCACTACACGGCAATTCTCGCCGATCTCCTGTTGCGCGATCCGGCCATTCTCGACGGCGCCGACAAGTCGATGGCCACGATCTGGCAGTGGCATGCGGTGGAGGAAATCGAGCACAAGGCTGTCGCATTCGATGTGTTCCGCGCGTGCGGTGGCGCACCCATCAAGCGCTACTGCATGCGGACGGCGGCGATGCTCGGCGTCTCCGCGTGTTTCGTCGTCGATCTTGGCTATTTCATGATTCGTCTCGCCACCGCCGATCGCGACGCAGGCAACTGGCGGAGCTGGGCCCGGCTCGGCTGGTGGTTGTTCGGTGCACCAGGTGTGTTCACGCGTGTGCTGCCCGCCTGGCTGGCGTGGTTCTCGCCGCGCTTTCACCCCAGCCGGATCGGCAACCCGGCAACGCTTGCAGCAGCCCGCGCTGCGCTCGCGGCGGCCGGCACGGCGACGGAGTCCGCATGATCGCACCGCGTCCCGTCTGGCTACCATACGGTTTCGACGACTGGCGGCGGCACTACCCGTCGACGCCGTTCGAACGTCCGCCCGCGGCACTCGACCGGACAGCGCGCTTCGTCGACTGCTGGCAGGCGCCCGGCGCCGTGGCGCGCGCGGACACTGTCATCGTGCTGATTGCCGGACTCTATTCAGAATGGATTCCCGCGTGTTTCCGGCATGCGGCGCGCGCGCTGCGCGCTGCGCGCCATTCGGTTCTGCGCGTGCCGGTCCGTTCATCGCGCGGCGTCGCCGAACAGGGGCGGCATATCGCACGGGTGCTGCAAGCACGCTTGCCGGCCGGCACCCGCTTCATCATCCTCGCCCACAGCAAGGGCGGGCTCGATGCGCTGGCGGCGCTGCACGCCGATTCCGGGTTGCGCGCGCGTTGCGACGGCATCGCGCTCGTTCAGCCGCCCGTCGGCCCGAGCGCAATCGTCGACGCTCTGCTTGAGCGGTGCGGCGCGCGCATCGAACCTGCGTGGTTGCGCTGGACCGCGGGCAAGCTGATGCGTACGCGCTGGCTGCACGCCGGCTCGCGTGACATCGGCAGCGGCCGTGATCCCGGAATCGCGAACCTGCTATCGGCACTGCCCGCCGACCTGCACTGCGTACACGTCGTGAGCTGGTCGGTGGAGCGTCAATCCCGTTTCGATGCGCATCACCCGCGCCTGGATCGCTACCGTCCCGGGTGTGCGCACGACGGGCAGTTCTATCTCGACCACCAGACGATTCGCGGCATGCCGCAAGTGTGCCTGCCGCATCTCGACCACGGCCAGCCGGTTCTCGGCGGCGCGGGATTCGACGCGGGGAGGTTCTGGCTCGCGCTCGTCGCGCTCCTCGATGCCACGCGGCCGACCGTCCCCGCTGGCGCTCAGACCAGGTAGATCTCGAAACCGGGCACTTGCTCACCGTCACCCAGATCGAGCGGGGGCACACCCGGTGCGGACAGCGTGTACAGGTCCATCGGGAGCGCGGTATACCGGTAGCCGCGCAGCGCGGACCAGAGCGGATCATGGTCGTACAGGCACAGCTGGATCAACGCATAGCGGCTCCGCAACCGTTGCCAGGCCGTGTCGAGCAGCGCCTGCGCGACGCTCGGGTCGCGCCTGCTCACTTGCAGATGGGTCAGATAGATGTCCCGCAGCGCATGACCGGGCGCTGCGATCGGGGGGCGACCGAGCAATGGTGCGACCGCGTTGATGCCGCGACGCAGTGCGCCGAGTTGCCACGGCAGTCGTTCCAGTACGATGCGCTTGATGCGCCCCGCGTCCCATGGCGCGACGCATCCCACGATGCGACGCTCCGCGTCGCGTGCCACCAGGAATGACTCGATCCCGAAGTCCGGCCAGGTACACAGGCGACGCTCGAATTCAGCCCGGGTAAAGATGCAACCGAAGGGTTGCGCGCGCGATTCACGGTCCAGGAACGCGCGTAGCGCGTCGGCATCCGCTGCCGACGCATTCGTCACCGTGACTGGGTCGATACGCCGGGCAGCGGGGCGACGTGCATAGATCGACACGTTGCTGTAGCCGCGCCAATGCCGGAATCCGAGCCGGTCCGGTTTGCCGGTACCGAACAGCGATTGGGTTGCCAACCGGTTATCGCGAATCACGCAGCAATACGTATGGTGGACGCCGTCATGCGCGGCCAGTTCGGCGAGGCGATCACGTACATAGCCGGTCCATGTGCGTGACAGATGGCGATCGGGGGCGATGCGCAGGTCGCCGAGATAAGCGATACGCTGCGCGTTTCCGGCCAGATAACCGTCGCGGACGACCAGACTCGCCATTCCCTTGACTTGTCCGGCGTCGCCTTCTGCGAGCCACGTGCGATAGTCGTCCGAATGACAGCGGTGCAGTGCGAAATAGTCCGGCGCGCGGTCGAAGCGCAGTGGCATCCCGCCGCGCATCGCATATCGCGTTTGAAACGCGAGGAGCTGCTCGTTGTCGGCCGCCGTTGCCGGCCGGATGCGCGTCACCTGCTCATTCACCGGTGAAGATCCGTCTTGCCATCGGCCTCAGGTTTTCCGGCGTTAGTTCGCACAGGCAGACAAGCTCGTCACCGCGCGCGTAATGCGGGTTGCGCTCGAGGAAGTAGGCGACATCCGGCAGTCGCTGATGCGCATGTGGCACGTCTGCGAGAGTTGGTGCGAGGCGGCCTTGCGGCACCGGGAAGCTGAGTACGCCGGACACGGAATCGTATGCGCGGCCGAAGCGCTCGACCGCGAGATGATCGAGCAGCGCTTGGGTCGAAGGCGCGGTCGGACGGTCGAAGCGCGGTGCGAAGTCACGCGCGAACGCGCGCAGGTATCGGTACGTGCGATGTCCCTTGCAGATCAGAAACCAGTAGAGCGCCACGCCGGGCGTGAGTCGCTTGAGCTCGCCCGCAAGCCGGATCCAGCTGAACGCGAGCTGCTGGCTGCCCCAGCATGCCGGGTCCACGATCGTGTCACCGGAAAACAGGACGCGCAGCGTCTTGTCGCGCCACGGCTGGTCGTACAGCTTCAGCGTGGAAAAGCCGCGCAGTTGCCCCGTGTCGTCACGCATGACGATGCAATGCGTCTTGTCGTCGAGATCGCGTTCGAAGCGCTCGAGTTGCGTGTCCCGATAGCAGGTCGAATAGAGCGCATACATCTGTGCAACGTCGACGTCGCGCAGCTGCGCACGCGTCATGGAACTGGCTTGAAGCGGCATGGCGTCGTTATTCATGCAGGCCGAAACGATTTATCATCATACTCGATCGAGCCGCCCCCTTTTTCTCATGCGCGCCACGCCTCATGCCTCCGTCTCGGCCTCACAACCCGCACCCGATGCATGGCGCTGGCTCGCAATCTACGTCGTCGTATCGGGCGCATTGTACTTCTGGGTCACGCATATGCCGCTGGCCCCCGTGCGCCTGTTGCGTCCGGGGCCGTACGACGCGTTCGTCGCGCTCGTGCCTGCCAGCGTGCCGCTGTATCTGAGTTACGCGCTCGTCATGCCGTCGATCGTCTGGTTCGGCCGGCGCCGGGACTGGCTGCCACCGGCATTTTTTGCGGGTGCGTTTGCCGCCGGCCTCTGCCTCGTCTGCCACGTGTTCTGGCCAACCGCTGTGATCCGGCCGCCAGTCCCGAGCGGATGGCTCGCGTGGCTGTACCGGATCGACACGCCGCTCGCCGCAAGCCCGTGCGGGCATGTCGCGTTGCCCGTCGCAGTCACCGTGCTGCTGTTTGCCTTGCGTGCACGGGCCGCGCGCTACTACGCCGCGTGGAGTGCCGTGCTGGCGCTCACGGTCCTGACAACCGGACAACATCTGCTCGCGGACATGCTCGCGGGCGTCGTACTCGGTATGGGGGTGGGCGGTGTGACGGCAGCGCTCGTACGTCTCGACGTCGACCTGCGCACGGTTGGCGCGTTGCTCCTCGAATGGCTCTGCATCGTCGTCACCGTGCGGATCGCGCTGGCTGCAGGCCATTGGGCGGTCTACCTGCTTGCGGCCGTCGTTGTCGCCACCCGGCAGCATGCGCTGTTCATCCTGTATCACGACGCGACGCACTTCCACGTGAGCCGCCGCCGCTTCACGAACGACTACCTGATCAACGTCGCGATCGGCGTGCCGGGACTCGTGCCCATCGAGTTCTACCGGCCGCTGCATCTCGCGCATCACCGGCACGTCGGAACTTCGCAGGATCCCGAACGGAATTTTCTGTATCACGCGCAGCCATGGAAGTTTGAGCCGCTCGATGCGTTGCCGCTTGCTCGGCAATTGCTTGGCGACCTGCTCGTGGTCAACATGGTGAAGAACATGCGCGCGTACCGCCGCGCGAACGGGCGCGGCGCGTCCATGACGCTGCCGTTACTCGCGGCAGTCGTGACGTGGGGCGTCCTGCTTGCGCCGCTCGGGTATGCATGCACGGTACGCGAACTGCTGACGATCGCGGCGCTCTGGTTCGTTCCGCTCGTCACGATCGGCGCGCTGTTGCAGAAAGTCCGAAGCATTGCAGAACACAGCGGTGGGCCAGGTGTTACGCCTGGCTGGTACGACTGGACTTATTCGTGGCGTGTCGGGCTATGCGGGCGCTTCTTCATCTGGCCATACAACATCAACTACCACCAGCAGCATCATCGCGAACCCAACGTGCCGTGGCATCGCCTGCCTGCGTTGCGTGCGCCTGGCGAGCCGATCCTGTCGTCGCGGCAGTTGCCGGCGCTGCTCTGGTCCGGGGCGCCGGACCGAGGGCGATAAGAGGGAGGCGATAGCCGTGCGGCTGATCCTTCAGCGTGCGGCTGGGAAGCAGTGCGACGTCGCTTTTCTTCAGTGACTCGAATTCCCGGTCCATGTGGATGGGGCATGCGCGTAGCGCGCGGCGAGAACAATGCGTATCTGTCGTGGTGGGGGCGCCGTCACGATACGGACTACGGCATGCCGGGATATTCCTGTTGATCGGGTAGCGGGTCGACCGCTGCACGTGTCCGCTACGAAGCGCGAGTACGAAATCTCTTCGGTGCCGAGCAGAGCACGCGAGTCATCGCCAGTGTCGCGATAGGGAAAAGAGGGAGGCTCGCGGACGATCCGCAAAGCCAAAATGAAAAAGCCCGGTAGATCAAAGATCTACCGGGCTTTCGCATTTGGTGGCGAATCAGGGACTCGAACCCCGGACCTGCGGATTATGATTCTCGGGGTCTTTTAGTTTTCGGGGTTTGTGGAGTTCGATGAAGATTATAAGCTATTGATTTCATGTAAAATTGCTGCTCTTTGAAATTTTCGCGTCGAGCAAAAACGACGTGCATGGTAGCAAAGGGGTAGCAATGATAAGCGAAGACGGCAAAAAGGAACGGGCGGACAAGGAGCCCCTGAACTTCACGAAAGCGGCGATCGAAGCGTTGCCGGTGCCCGCGAAGGGAGCGCCATGGAAGTACTACTACGATACGAAGGTGAGCGGTCTGGCAATCGGCGTCGGCCCGAGCGGCATCAAGACGTTCATCCTGTATCGGAAAGTAAATCGTAAGCCGGAGCGGATTAAAATCGGGCGCTATCCCGATCTGACGGTGGATAAGGCGCGAGCAATGGCCGTGACGCTGATCTCGGACATTGCGGGCGGCGCGAACCCGGCGGAACTGAAGCGCGCCCGCCGCGCGGAGATGACCTTCGGCGATCTGTTCGACCAGTACCACAAGAACCACAGCGTCCCGCACAAGAAGACGGCGGACGAGGACAAGCAGAAGTTCGACAAGTATCTTTCGAACAATAAGGACGGGATCAACCTCGCGTCGCGCAGGTTGTCGGAAATCACGAAGGCGGAAGTCGCGCAGCTCTTCGCAAAGATCAGCAAGAGCCATAGGGTGACAGCCAACCGGGTGCTCGCGCTCGTCAGCAGCATCTTCGGCAAGGCAATTGAATGGGGCATCTGGAACCAGATCAATCCGTGTCAAGGCATCCGCAAGCATAGTGAGGTGAGCCGCGACCGATTCCTTCAGCCGGACGAATTGCCGAAGTTCTTTGAGCAGGTGTTGGCGTATCCGAATACGACGGTGCGCGACTATATACTGATCAGCCTGCTGACCGCCGCGCGTCGCAGCAACGTGCTCGCAATGAACTGGAATGATGTGAACCTGGAGCGGGGTGAGTGGCGCATCCGGGAAACGAAGAACGGAACGCCGCAATCGGTGCCGCTTGTACCAGACGCGATTGTGATCCTCGAGGCTCGGAAGAATTCGACGGCGTGCTCCGACTCGGAGTTCGTATTTCCGGGAGCGGGCGAGTCGGGACATCTGGTTGAGCCGAAGAAGGCGTGGAAGATCATTCTCGACAAGGCTGGCATTGCCGATCTTCGGCTGCACGATCTTCGCCGCACGATGGGGTCGTGGCAAGCCGGGACCGGCGCGAACCTGTCGGTGATTGGCCGGTCGCTGAACCACAAGTCGACGCAGACGACGGCAATCTATGCGCGTCTCTGGCTCGAGCCTGTTCGGAACTCGATGGAAACGGCGGCGAGTGCGATGTTCGCGGCGGCCGGTTTGAATAGCGAAAAGCGGATCGATGAGGAAATTTCCGACGACGAGTAGGCTCATCGCGTTGAGCTGAGGCCAAGTTTCGGATACCGAGTGGAGGGCACCATGCAAGACGACAATGACAGCGCGGAACCGTTGTTCGGTGTTTCTGAACTCTCGCCGCAGGTTCTTGAAACCTACGCCCATCTGTGGCAATTCGAGACATGGTTGCGTCGACTTGTCTATGTTCAGCTTCGCGCGCTCGATGGCGACTCATGGGAATCAAAAATCAATGCCGCCAAAGCTAAGATGCCTAAAGACAACGACAAGCGCATGACCCATATGCCCACGCCGGAGGATGACGTCTTAAGCTTTGTCCAACTTTCAGAGTTGAAGCGCGTGATTTCGGATCACTGGCGGCTGTTCGAAGCGTACATGCCTCCAAAGACTATCTGGGATGCAAAGCTCGAAGAGGTTCTCGCCATTCGTCACCGGGTCGCTCACTTTAGGTCGCTCCATCGTGATGATCTCCCTCGCGTCGTGCAGTTTTTGCGCGACATCGATCAGGGTTTTTGGCGCTTTGTTACGTCGTACAACAATCCACATCCCGTGCTGCCACAAAGCGACGATCCAGTTGTCGCACACTTTCTGCCTCTTGATCTTATTCCGTGGAGGCAAACAACTGATGGCGCATGGGCTCGGATCGGTTCGGCTGATTCGCGTGAGCGTTTCACAGTCACCGTAGAGGTGTTGGCGATGCCCTGGGGCGAATGGAAAGTGCCAATCTCTGGGCGGGAAGGGTTTCTCTACAACGTGACGATCTTCGGGAGAGGGCAGCAGTACCTGGATTACAGCCGCCTCCTGCGATCGACGACTAAACTGCATGATCACGTTGTCTACATATCCCTTGACCGAGGTGCGACGCAGGTCCGCTTCACAGTGCCAGCTTGTCTCGGGACGGCAGCGATCATATCCATTGTCGAGGGCTTTGACGACGCGGCTCGAAACAGCCTGGTTGTATGGGCGCACGATGCATCAGAGGGAGCAGTACAGGTGTTTGCCGATGCGCAGCCAGAGTATGTGCTTGGCCCGCTGAACCCGCTGTCCTTTCTCAGTCCTGACATGCCGTGCGCATTTTTCCAGGGTGTCTCCAGACATCGATAGACGAAGGCGCCCCTTGCCGCAAACTTTGAGGCAAGACTGGTGCCGCTTGAAGACGAACCGGCGACCAATTAATACCACACGGGGCAACGGCATGAGCCTGAACTATAATTCGCGAGTTATTGCGGATGCTCGAATCACCAACATCAACGGCACGCGCGGTTTGGGCGTAAGTGCCCTTCGCCTAAATGTAGAGTTCCATAAAACGCCATGGGCGACCGACGAAACGCAGATTGGTGCGAACGTGCTATGGGGAGTTTTGAGCCTGCGATTCTTCTCCGGAATTGCCAGCGAGTTGGGGCGTGTCCATCCCGATCTTCCGATTTATCTGGCTCCTAGCCCCAACGGCGGCGTTGTCCATCACACCTTTTCCATTGCTCTGAGTGACACGCAATTGCTCGCTATCGAAGATGCGCGAAAGGGTGGAAACGTCGATCTGAAGCTGACCATTGTGGCATCGGGATATTCTTCGCAATACGGTCAGCAAGCCATCACCGATGATATCTCTTATAGGGCGAACCTCAGCGATTGGGCGCGAATTCTCAATGAGCTTGGTCATGGCGATGTGATTGTGCTTGGGGTCCACCTTCCCGTTGGCAACGAAGCGGCCCCGTTACGCCCAGCCATCGAGTTCCTGCATCAAGCGAATAGGTATCTGGCTAGTGGCGAGTACGACGCAGTCGTCGCGCGGAGCCGTTTAGCCATCGAAAGCGCGCAGAAAATTCTTGGCGATGACGATGCCACGCGGGTAGCAACGTCGCTGTACCAGAAGCAGAAGGCGAGCATGTCGACGCTTCAGCGTGAGCAGATGATCCGGGAGGCAGTGCGGCATTACGCGCATCCCGCGCATCACGTTGACAATGAAGGGTGCACGGAACGGTACAGTCGATCGGACGCGGCCTTCCTACTTACTATGGCGGCCGCGGTAATCACGAAAGCGGCAACTAGAACACCAGCGCAATATGGCAGTGCTGTCACTCCTGAAGAGTAAGCGATCTGCCTGGGAATTTAGCCAATATCATTCAGATCATAACTCCCGAAGAGATGCGAAATCGAGCTTTAGCGGTGCGCCGAAGATTGATGCCCATGTGTATGACTTTCTTTCCTGTTCCGGAATCGTTGGTGGATAGGCGATAACGCACTGGCGAGTTGTCAGCTGTTCGATACGATGTGCGTTATAGTCAATGACGAAAACAACTGGGTCTTCAATAGGCGGCCGCAGCGCATTGGACGAAAGATGGACGAAGGTCGAGGCACCATAAAGCCGGATTAACAATGCCATGTGAAAGCGTCCTGCGCGGCTCTTTTGATGTACCAACGTCATAACGTGACGATCATGCGGTACTCCGTTAAACGCTTTTCCAGCCTCTGTAGATTGGACTGCGATCGGTACAGAATCCGTCAGGACCGCGCGCTTGATGCGGTTGAACGCATGATGACGAACGTAACGTTCCCCGAATACGTGCGCAACGAGGTTTACTCCGATCTTCGCTAAGACGCGCCCGTAGTCGTTCATTTGCATTGAGAGCGACAACTGCACTACGGGGTTGGCTAGTGGTTCGAAGTCCGGTTGCACCGATTGCGGCAGTTGACTTGTTGCCTTTCGCGTTTGAGTAAGTAGGGAGGCCGCCTCTTGGTGATCGGATAGACGCAGTACCACTTGGCCCGCGGTGCGTTGATAAAGCGTGGGCTTTCGACCCGCATCATCGGTTTGAGGTGGAACCGTGAGTGGCTCTCGCCACACGCAGGTAGTCGGTGGTTTGGAGAGTATTTCGTTTCCTACGAACCTGTAGCCATCGCCGTCCCAAATATAGTGTTCTGCGTGATATGTGGCACTTTCGGAGTCTGCTCGCTTCGCAACGAGCGTGACTTTTTCGTTGATCGCCAGACGTAACGATTCTAAAAAATCTGCGACTGGAGTGTGATCTCCGCCAGCGAGCTTGACTTGTCCGTCGCCAAGAAAGACGAGTTGCAATAGGGCGACGGGTTTGCCGCGGGCGGCTACTTCAGCCTCTATCGGACCGTGCTCAGGTAGGATGATCGTAGCGGTGCGCGTGTCAATTGTAGGGATGCTGGCTTTTTTCCCCTTTCCACGGCCATGATGCTGCAAGAAAATTCTGCCAATTGCAGCGGGAGATGACCTCATGAACCGTGCTTCCAACTTCGAAAAGACGTTGGTGTTGCAGTGTCCGCAGACGAGGCCTTTCAACAGATATCGCCGATCGTCACCGCCGAGACCAGCAGGAAACATATGTTCGTCTGTGAACTGACGGTCCTGATTGCAGTAGATGCAGCTACGAGAACTGGTGTTCGGCATATGCGCGGCGAAGTTGATGCTCGTTTGAAATATACTTTTGTGTCAAATCCACGCTGGACCAGCGCCGACGATAGCAACGGGCATGCTGTGGGGAAATCGGACACCTACGGTACTGCAGCGGTTCAGGCGTCGCGCTCCGCCCACGCCCGTTTAACGGTTGCTGTGCCAATTCCGAACTTCTCGGCCGTTTCTCGGATGCTGGCACCGCTCTCGGCCCGCCATGCGTCTCTTGCGGCAAAGTCGTGTGATCGAGCTCGCCCTTTATATTTTCCTTCGGCCTTCGCGATCCCGACACCCCCGGCGCTGCATCTCGGCGCGATTCTTGTAGTCGGCCTCACCCTGCGCCGCCATGAACGCGAGTACGGCATCGCACGTCGCCTTCTGGATCGGGTCTGTCTCCCGCCCATCGAACGTCATGCCGTTGAGCGTGCATTCGACGCGCACGCCCAGCGCCATCAGCCGCTGCATGGTCCGGTGCAGTTCGTCATAGCGGCGCCTGATCCGGTGGAGCCAGCGCACGATGAGAGTGCCACCGTGCCGCAGAGCGTGTTCGGCTTTGTGCCACTCTTCGTGCGCGGCCCCTGATCTGCAAATCTGCACGGCAACTAAAGCAGATCACCTCGTCGAGAAGACAGGCGTCAGAACGGAACGAGGTCGATATTGTGTTTATCAATTGCCCACTCCCGTACTGCCTGCGCAAAGCATGCATATCCACTGAAGTCGTCGACCGCGATAAGCGTTCCGCAGTACGCGTAGTTACCCGAAACGCTGTCGGCACAAACCCAAGCGCCCGAGTCACCTGCTGCTGGCCTGATTGCAATTTTCTGCGGAAGCCAGGGGGAGCGTCCACTCGAACTTGTGATCTGGAAAATATTGTTGAAACAACGAAAATTACCGTCGTTAAAAAGGACTCTATAAATCGCACAAAAGGCGCCTACCTGATAAGTGTGTTTTCCGGATGCAGCCCCCCTCATTACAACATCCGTTCCGGAGTCAAACTGTGAGCAGTCGAAAATGGCGTCAATTAAACCGATTGCTGAGACTGTGTTTTGCGGCGCATGATGAGCGTCTGGTTCGAACAAGGCAATGTCGACGTGATCGCTTTGCCAGGTGATTGTATTATTGCAGCCTCGTGCTCCGGTAATGACTAAATTGTTATAAGTGGTATGAGTAACCGTTCCAGCATTGTTGTAGGTGGTCCCGCCAACATCCGTTAGGTTCACTTGCGTGTTTGGAGTGGTCGCAACATGCGCACAGGTTACACCGAAAATCTTGCCGGTGTTTTGATCCTTGAGGAAGCCACCCAGGGTACCATCCTCATTTGCCATCATACTGGTGCTCCCTTGTACGCTGGCCGCTGCACGTGCAACAGGTCGCTCTTCGACGGTGCAAAAAAAGGCCTTCTGCTGATCCGCAAAAGCGTAAAGCTCATTGCGACTAACGCTGTCCCCTCCCGGTGTGATGCATATTTTGACAATGAAAGGCTCATCTAGTCCTTTCCCTTGTCGTTGACTGAAATTCTTCCATGCGCCCGGTCGCCAGTTTGGATTAGGGCGTGTAGCGAATCTCGGCCTTTGACGTGCGAGTTCGTTCAGAGGCCAGTAAAAGTCATAGTGTTCTATGTCGGAGCCGGTTCTCTGGTGCGCGTCCCACATCAAAAGCCAGAGAGGGTGAAAATCAATGGTTACGCCCTGTACCAGCTCTAGATTGATACGCTCATAACCAAACAAGGCACGCAGAAAATCCTGAAACTCGCTGCTGCGGGAAAATTCCAGTTGCGCCAGCATTCGGTGCTCCTTGTCTATTGTGGATTTTTCGCGTTAGGGTCTTTTGCAGTAAACCCATGCTTCCGGGCTTCATCAAGGCTAATTTTCGGCCGATAGTCGCCTGCAAACAAAATGAAGGCTCCGCTTAATATCAATGCCACTGCTGAATTGTAATATTTATCCCAAAGGAATGAGTTTATCGCGTAAGACCAGATTGCAAATGCAATGCAAGTGACGGCGAGCTGGGGCAACAGCATCTTGTGACGGGTCGAGCCGTTTATGCCTTTTTGCACGAACTGACGTCGAAGAAGCCAATAGCATGCGGTCAGGCAAAGGACGAAAACGATGAGTGCGAGGTCGTATGTGGGAAGAGCCGAAAGCGGAGCCTTGTCATAGCTGTGTATCGCTCCTTGCGCTACCGCGTAAAATCCGGCAACGTCGGGCTGGATATACTTTAGTAACCGGTCACTACGGCTATCAGTTGATTGACTCCCGGCTTTGCTGACGGCTTTACCTCCCTGTACATCCAGTCCTGGCTTGACTATCCGATCCATCGCTGCCCCCGGAGTTAATGTGCATTGCGCGTCCATGACGCGGTCAGCATTGGTGTTGAATGTGTTCGTTGCGAATGACTATATACCGAATCGCAAGACTGTCGGCCACATCGTTTTTCGCGGTTGTCGACCAACTAAGACGACATGCGCTCCGCACACGCCCGCTTTACCGTTGCCGTTCCGACACCGAACTTCTCCGCAGTCTCCCGAATACTCGCGCCGGTTTCGGCGCGCCATGACCTGATGGCAGCATAGTCGTGGGATCGTGCTCGCCCCTTGTATTTCCCATCCGCCTTCGCGATCGCCACACCACGACGTTGCATCTCTGCCCGGTTCCGATAGTCGGCTTCGCCCTGCGCGGCCATGAACGCCAGAATCGCATCACGCGTCGCTTTCTCGATGGGGTCTTTGGCTTTTCCGTCGAATACCATCCCATTGAGCGTGCACTCAACCCGAACTCCCAGGTCCATCAACCGACGCATGGTCCGATGTAGCTCGTCGTAGCGGCGACTGATGCGGTCGAGCCAGCGCACGATGAGAATGCCGCCGTGCCGCAGGTCGTGCTCAGCTTTTCTCCACTGCTCCCGCTCGTCAGGAGCGACGTGGTAGCCGCTCACACCCTCGTCAATGAAAACATCCTTGTCCTGCACGTCGTGGACTCTAGCGTCTTCGTACTGGCTCGCGGAGGACTGGCCGTCCGTGGTCGAAATCCGCCCGTAATAGAGCTTGCGCATGATTTTACGTGGATCATATAAATTGATGGATCAATTATAGCATGGATCAAATAACTGGTTGATCCTGTTGATCCAAGCTCATACGCTCCGGCGCTTGGCTCGTTGCGGTGTACCCAAATGAGCCGGGGAGCATTGGTCAGCATCCCAAGCGTAGCGACTGCCCCCGGTTCGATACTGACTGTGCGCCGCTTACTTCATAATACTGACCACACGTCTCGAAATTCAGTCGCTTACGCCTTACGCCGTCGCCACCCGAAAGCGAAACCAGAAAGCCGGAAGAACATGGACAAAAAATCGCTATCTGAGCAGGACATCCGCAGCAAGTTCATTTCTCCCGCCCTCGTCGAGGCCGGGTGGGACCTTCAGATGCAGATTCGGGAAGAGGACCGATAGGCATGACAGAGCTAATCATTCTCGCTGACGAAGTCTCAAATAGTTCTTCGGCATCGTCAATTCGTACCGGCGTACCAGTCGGACTACTTGATCCTCGGCATCCCGCAATCTCACCGGATGTCAAGCGAGTGATTCTCAAAGACCGCTATGGCGACAAGCTAGTCGCCGACGGCCTGGAGACGGGGCACCTAGTCCTCGATGGGCAAGGGCAACTAATGTTTCAGTCACGCCTCCCAGTGCACAGCCTTGTCGGCCATATTTTTGAGGCTTTTTGCGTCCGGCGCTTCAACGACGACAAGAACGGTGTTGGCAGGAATGCCTTTGCATGGTGCACTGGTAGGAGTCGCACCAGAATGGAGTTTATAGAGCAATTTGTAGCGATCGGCACTGGATTCATTTCCACAAAAAATGCATTTCCGCACTTTTACGCGCCGCAAGACAAATTTGATATTCAGTTCATACGGCCGAATCCCGATACAGGAGAACACGAGCCAGCAACATATATCGACTCCACGAGACCGGGTGGCATCCAGGTTAAGGCAATACGAGGCAACGAGTTGAACGAAATCATCACGCCATTGCGCACCGGTCGGTATACACATGTCCTCACGATGCTCAAGCACGATAGCGGGAGACACAGCTACCAAGTTTGCATGCGCACGCTGTCCGATATGGCGGCTAATCATCAAATCAACCTCACGGAAAAACTTCGACTCGAAAATTCGATCATATCTCCCGATATGATTGGACTCGATCAATATGAAATTGACGATTACTATGATTACATCGGAGATTGGTACAATGCGCGAGCAGTTCCTGACAATAATATACAGGACGCGATGAGGCTCGAGATAGCGGGTTACAAATACCAAAACGGGATACTGATTCCGGACAACTGAGCCGGTCATAAGCATGTACCTGGGCGAAAACCGAACCGCCAGTTCGGTCTTCACGATCGCCGAGACCGGCGATCGCATTGCCGAGCAGGATATTCACATTCACCGAATTATGCAGGGGCACCGGCAGATTTCGCTTAGTCAGCATACCCGACGCTGCGCGACTGCCCTGGGTTCAGTACTAAGATTACGCCGCTTGCTTCATAACGCTGTCGACACACTTTGAGTTACAGTCACCTGTAGGCGAATTCGGACGGTCCCGGGTAGCCAGAAAGCCGGAAGAACATGGACAAAAAATCGCTATCTGAGCAGGACATCCGCAGCAAGTTCATTTCTCCCGCCCTCATCGAGGCCGGGTGGGACCTTCAGCTGCAGATTCGGGAAGAGGTCGCGCTGACCGATGGCCGTGTCATAGTGCGTGGCAATAAAGCCCGTCGTGACGAAAAGACTATCCGTCGTGCTGACTATGTTCTGTATCTCAAGCCAGGTATCCCGCTCGCAGTAGTCGAAGCGAAGGACAACAAGCATTCAGTGCGTGACGGTATCCAGCAGGCGCTCGCATATGCCGACATGCTGGACGTTCCATTTGCGTTTTCGAGCAACGGCGACGGATTCCTCTGGCACGACCGGACCATGCATGATGGCGTCCTCGAACGCGAGATTGGCATCAACGAATTCCCGTCACCGGACGTGCTCTGGCAGCGTTATCTCGCATGGAAAGGCATTGCGCCGGAAGCCGCCCCCGTCTACTCGCAGGATTACCACCCCGGCAAGACCGCCCGCTACTACCAATTGAACGCGGTGAATCGCGCGATCGAGGCTGTGACCAAGGGGCAGCAGCGCATCCTCCTTGTCATGGCGACCGGTACCGGCAAGACCTTCACGGCTTTCCAGATCATTTGGCGTCTGTGGAAAGCCCGTGCAGTAAAGCGCATCCTGTTCCTTGCTGACCGCAACATCCTCGTAGATCAAACCAAGGTCAACGACTTCAAGCCATTCGGCGGCGCGATGACCAAGATCGAAAATCGCACGATCGACAAGTCGTACGAGATATATCTGTCGCTTTATCAGGCCGTCACGGGAACCGAGGAAGAGCAGAACGTCTACCGGGAGTTCAGCCCGGATTTCTTTGACCTAATTGTGATCGATGAGTGTCACCGAGGAAGTGCCGCCGAGGATTCTGCATGGCGCGAAATTCTTGACTACTTTACCTCCGCAACCCATCTTGGCCTGACGGCGACGCCCAAGGAAACGGCCGAGATATCGAACATCACCTATTTCGGTGAACCCGTCTACACGTACTCGCTGCGACAGGGCATCGAGGATGGCTTCCTCGCCCCGTACAAGGTGATCCGGGTCGATCTCGACAAGGACCTCGGCTGGCGACCTACGCAGGGCATGATCGACAAATCTGGGCAAATCATTGAGGACCGCATCTACAACCAGTCAGACATGAACAAGTCGTTGGTTTTGACGCGACGCGATGAAGCGGTAGCCCGGCGCATCACGGAATTTCTGAAGGCGACGGACCGAATGGCGAAGACCATCGTGTTCTGCGAAGACATCGATCACGCTGCGCGAATGCGCCAGGCGCTCGCTAACGCCAATGCTGATCTCGCCGCCAGCAACCCGAAGTACGTCATGCAGATCACGGGCGACAACGCGGAAGGCAAGCTCGAGCTCGACAACTTTATTAATCCGCGTAAGGTCTACCCGGTTATCGCGACTACATCGCGTTTGATGACGACCGGTGTGGACGCGAAAACCTGCCGGTTGGTAGTGCTCGACCGAACGATCAACTCGATGACCGAGTTCAAGCAGATCATCGGGCGCGGAACAAGAATCGATGAAGAGCATGGGAAGCTTTGGTTCACGATTCTTGACTTCAAAAAAGCGACAGAACTGTTTGCCGATCCCGCGTTTGATGGTGACCCAGTAGTGGTTTTTGAGCCGGAGCCCGATGCGCCGGTCACGCCCCCCGAGGATGAAAACGAGACCCCGGGTATCGACGGACACGCAGGAGACCCATTACCTCCGGGTGGCGATGAACGTGTCCGGTATGTGGTCGACGAGGTACCTGTCTATGTTGTCAACGAGCGTGTCCAATACCTGGGTTCGGACGGCAAGCTGATCACCGAGTCGCTGCGCGACTTCACGCGCATCCAGATTGGCAAGCGCTTCGTCTCACTCGATGCATTTCTGCAGGCGTGGAGTGAGGCCGACCGGAAACAGGCGATAATCTCAGAGCTGGAGGAACACGGCATCCTGTTTGATGAGCTGGCACGCGAGGTTGGCAAGGAGCTGGACCCGTTTGATCTGATCTGCCACATTGCATTTGGACAGAAGCCGCTCACGCGCCGTGAACGTGCCGAGCGCGTGAAAAAACGCGACGCATTTGGAAAATATAGCGACACGGCCCGCAAGGTCCTTCAGGCGCTGCTGGACAAATACGCCGACGACGGGATCGAGAACATCGAACAGCCCGAGGTCTTGAAGTTGACCCCACTTGACCAGCTTGGATCGCCGGTCGAGATCATCAGTGCATTCGGCGGTCGTGCCCAGTATCAGGCCGCACTGCGCGAACTTGAACGCGCTCTCTATCAGTAACGCATTAACAACGTATTCATGACTATCAGCTCCACCTTCATTAAGTCCATACAGGACATCATGCGTCAGGACGCGGGTGTCGATGGCGACGCGCAGCGCATTTCGCAGCTGACGTGGCTGTTCTTCCTGAAGATTTTCGACGATCAGGAAACGGAGCTTGAATTGATGCGCGACGGATTCCGCTCGCCGCTACCGGACCGGCTGCGCTGGCGAAACTGGGCGGCGGACCCCGAGGGCATCACTGGCGACGAGCTGTTGACGTTCATCAATGACGATCTGTTTCCGACGCTAAAGGAGCTGGACGCCGATCAGCAGCGCAATGCGCGCGGCTTTGTCGTGCGCGAAGTATTTGGCGACGCGTACAACTACATGAAGTCGGGCCAGTTGCTGCGTCAGGTAATCAACAAGATCAATGACGTTGACTTCAACAACCGTGCGGACCGGCATCAGTTCAATGACCTGTACGAAAAAATCCTCAAGGATTTGCAGAGTGCGGGGAATGCTGGCGAGTTCTACACGCCGCGTGCCGTGACGCAATTCATGGTCGATCAGTTGAATCCCCGGCTCGGTGAACGCTTGCTCGACCCTGCGTGCGGCACCGGCGGCTTTCTTGCATGCGCGATTGAGCACCTGAAAGCCCAGCGCAAGCACGTCGATGACGATGTGGTGCTACAGAATTCAATCCGCGGCGTCGAGAAAAAGCAGTTACCGCATTTGCTCTGCGTGACCAATATGCTGCTGCACGGCATCGAGGTGCCGTCACAGATTCGTCACGACAACACGCTGTCGCGTCCGCTGGCCGACTACGGCAATCGCGATCTAGTTGACGTGATCCTGACCAATCCTCCGTTCGGCGGCACAGAAGAGCCCGGCATTGAAACCAATTTTCCGGCAGACGTGCGTACGCGTGAAACGGCCGACCTGTTCCTTGTGCTACTCATCGAGCTACTGAAGCATAACGGGCGGGCGGCGGTCGTGTTGCCGGACGGTACCCTGTTCGGCGAAGGCGTGAAGAGCCGGATCAAGGAAAAGCTGCTCACCGAATGCAACCTGCACACGATCGTGCGTTTGCCAAACGGTGTGTTCGCACCGTACACCGGCATCAAGACGAACCTGCTGTTCTTCACGAAAGGGATACCGACGCGCGAGGTCTGGTACTACGAGCATCCCTATCCTGCCGGGTACAAAAACTACTCGAAGACAAAGCCGATCCGCATCGAAGAATTTGAGCCGGAAAAGGAATGGTGGGGCAACGAGCAGGATGGCTTCGCGGGACGCGTCGAGAACGAGTTCGCATGGAAAGTCAGCATCGATACGCTGAGGGGGAACGGATACAACCTCGACCAGAAGAATCCCCATAGGCCAGAGGAAGTGAGTCACGACCCAGATGAACTGCTGACGCAGTATCAGCGACTCACTGCTGAAGTTCAGGCACTGCGCGATCAACTCAAGGGTATTCTGGTCGATGCGTTGGAGGGGCGAGTGTGAATCTGGTCGACGGATTTCAGCAGTTAGCCACCGCCCCCGAAGGGGTGAAACGCATGCGTGAGCTGATTCTTTCGTTAGCCGTGCAGGGCAGACTCGTGCCGCAAAACGCATTAGATGAGCCTGCCACTGTACTGCTCGATCGAATCGCCGTGGAGAAGCAGAAGCTTGTCTTGAACGACAAGGGTCGGCGAAGAACTCTTGGTTCCCCTTCAGATCGGCCAGCAGAGGCTAGTGACCTTCCTGATAGCTGGGCGTGGACGTCGTTATCCGAGATTGGTGTAATCAGCCCACGGAACAACGCCGATGAAAACGTGCGTGTTTCGTTCGTGCAGATGAGTTCCATCCCGGCGGCGCTGGCTGTCCCGCATACCGTTGAGGTGCGGCCATGGTCGGATGTGAAGTCGGGGTTTACGCACTTTGCAGAAGGCGATGTTGGCGTTGCCAAGATCACGCCGTGCTTCGAAAACGGCAAATCTACAGTCTTTAGGAATCTTACCAACGGCATTGGTGCTGGCACGACCGAGCTTCACGTTGTGCGTCCCCTCGGCGGGGTAAGGCCCGAATATGTTCTGATTTTCCTCAAAACGCCCGAATTTCTACGCAATGGCGAAAAAGTCATGACGGGCTCGGCAGGTCAAAAGCGTCTTCCACGACAATATTTCGAGAGCGTCCCGTTTCCTTTGCCCCCACTTCCCGAACAGGCACGCATCGTAGCCAAAGTCGAGGAGCTGACGCGCCTGTGCGATGAATTGGAAGCACGAGGGCGCCTAGATGCGGATCAGCACGCACGGCTCGTCTCCACGGTGTTTGATGCGTTGGCCGCGAGCGAATCACCCCACGCGCTCGCCGAAAACTGGAATCGCGTCTCGGCGCATTTCGATCTGCTGCTCGACCGACCGGAGGCGGTGGACGCACTTGAGCAAACCATTTTGCGGCTCGCAGTGCGTGGGTTGCTGTCGACGGCTAGCTCAAATGACAAGCCAGTTGGCGCATTACTAAGTCGCGTTCGTCTGCAAAAAGACACTTTGATTCCGGCTGGAAAACGCAAGCCGAGTGGCGTTAGCATAGAAATCCAGGAAGATGCTCGACCGTTTGAGGTGCCTGCGCACTGGGCATGGCAATCCCTCGGAGAGCTGACGCTCAATGGCCCGAACAATGGACATTCGCCGAAACCGTCGCCCACCCAGGCAGGTGTACGTTGCTTGACCCTCAGCGCAACTACAAAAGGCTACTTCAAAGAGAACTGCTTTAAATTCGTCGACCTCCCTGTCGCGACAGCGAGGCAATATTTCCTAAAGAGGGGTGATTTGCTGATACAGCGAGCGAACTCTTTGGACTACGTTGGCATAGCTGCCGTCTACAACCTGGAAGACGATCTTTTCATGTTCCCAGATTTGATGATGCGCTTGCGGCTATCCGGCGACATCAACGTTCACTATGTGCACGCATACTTGAATTCCTGTTTCGGACGAGAGTATTTCAAGGGAAAGGCCACGGGTACCCAAGGGACCATGCCAAAAATTAATCAGGGTGCAGTTGTTAGTATGCCGATTCCTATTCCTCCAGTGGAAGAGCAAGCGCGCATAGTTGCATGCGTCGAAGGCTTGCGCGCTTTATGTGATGGGCTGCGTAAGCGTCTGCTTGACCAACAAATATGTCAATCGCGTTTCGCGACAGCTTTGGTTCAGCAGGCCGTTCTAACCGAGTCGCTCGACTATGAAAGCGATGTGCTGGCGGTGGTTTAAGTGCAGTGGGAGACTTCCGAGATAACCGAGTGGACCTGGTGTATACGGTTGTCGCAGGACTCGCATGATGAAGAGGGTACGAGGGATAGAGCCATGACAGAGCGGGGACGGATTCAACATGAGCTGCCGGTTGCCGATCAGCAAGAGAAGGCTATCGATGCCTTCTTTTCGGCAGTAGATGACTTGAAACAGTTGGGTGTGGTCAGGTCCGGCAAGTACCTTGGAGATATTGCCGAATTTCTTTGCTGCAATTTCCTGAAGATGGAGCTTGCTGAAAGTAAAAAGCAAGAGGGTCACGACGGCATTATCCAAGGCCTCCGATGCCAAGTGAAATTCAGCGGAGGCACAAGCACGACTGTCGATTTGGGAAATCCTGAGGCATACGATAGGCTGATCGTGGTCCTCGGTCCAGACAGCGCTTTGAGGCCTACCGACGTGTCGGGTAGATGGATCATCTACAACATACCGAGTGAGGTTGTGTTAAGAAAGAAACCTCATCAAGACGGCATCCGTCGTTACACAAAAAAGCAGCTTCCGCAGTCATATAGAGTCGGGGGCTTTTCGTCCCTGAGTGCGGCGGAGCTTGCGCTTGAGGCAAACGGTACCCCGGCAGTCCAATGAAATGAAAAGCTCGTCCGTGTCACCGTGGTCAGCCTCCGCACGGCTGACAACAATCACGCGGTCCGCTTCCCAGTAGATCATATGTGCAGCTGACGAACTTCAAGCCTTGTCAGCGCGGCGACTGGTTTCCTGCCATTGCCTTGAGTCTTCGCTCTTCGTCGATCTTGATGATTTGTTTCGCTCGTTCGATTTTTTCCGGTGACATCTCTTCAATCTCTGGGATTTCGTTAAACCACTTTGACCAGCGGTGCGCAATCGCGCTTATCGAAATCTCATCGGTTTTGGATCGGTGCATGTGTGCACGTACCAGGGCACCGACTTTGGGCGGTAGGTCTGCGCCCTCCATCGCGCGCTTGAATACCCACAAGTGCACGTCAACAAGCTCGAGGCCGCAACTATTCGTGGAGGCCAAAAATTCGAGTGGCACATCTGGAACGTGCGTGTGGTCCACCGTAGGCAGCCCGGGACCCATAGGTGCTTTGAAGCCACGCGAACTGCGATAGAAATCGGCCAGCGTGCGCTGTGCGCTATTAAACTGTGATTGCTGGTCGACGATGATGCGCGAAGCCCGCGTCTTAATGTTCCGAAGTCGACTTGCAATCCCGTGCACCACAGACTGGAATCCGACCACGTTGGGCGTCACCTGAAGAATGTCCTTCTTGCTCGACACGTTGTAGGAAATCTCGCCCGGATTTGCGTCCACCCACGCTAACGCGTCGCCGATCAACTGTCTCGATCGCGCGTCAGGCAGGCGATCAATGCGACTCCTGAGCTCGCGGCAGACTCGTTGCAAGATGGGAAAGGCGATATCGTCCTTGGGGGTAATGCGCGCCTCCCACGCCGATCTAGCTAAGTCCTCGTCGAAGAGCGCGGCGAGCTTTATGAGGATGACGTATCGCAAAGGTGTCCAGTAACCGGTCCAGGTGACCGCCGGGTTCACTCCCTGATCGAAGACTTGGTCAAAAAAGCAAATGATCGCGTGATCAGGCTTGGCTATTCGATAGACGTCGAAACGGATGTCAAATTGTTTTACAAGAGGGAGCACGTGAGGAACTACGTCCATCAAGCGCCCGATGCCAAGTTCGGCTGCATGCAACCGAGGCACTCCTAGGCGCCGCCGTATTGCGTGAACTTTCTCTACCGCAACCACATCCAGATTTACGCGACTTGAAAGTACTCCGTAGTACAGCATTGGTTGTGCCGGATCAAACAGGTTGGGTCCTGTATGCCCGGATTCGTCAATATAGAAGTACACGCTGTCCCCCGTATAACCGCCCCCGCCATTCTTCTCTGGACAATGGAGTTCGCAGTCAGACCGCAGTCAGCAGCGCAGCGGCATCCGCCGGGTTCGGCAATGAAGCGAACACTTTGACCAGCCGATCCACTTGCTCTGCGACATACGTCACGTGGTGATTCATGTCAGCTCTTACCCAAGTACCTGGCGCACCGGGCTTGCCAAGTTTGCGAGCGCAGTCATCGATGTAGCTGTCGCCGAAGCTATACTTCCGCGTGCGATACCGGATGTCAGTTACCACCTTTTTGGCCAGGTCGTAGTACTGGTTGTAATCCTTCACAGGGTGTAAGAGACCATGACCTCGGAAGTACACAATTTTGTCGCCAACGGTATAGCGAATCTTGGCATTCATGTATTTATTTGGCCCGATGTCGCTGAAGTCGGGATGAATTACACCGTAGTCGCCGTAAACGGGTTTGACATCATCGGGCATGTCGTTCCACAGGCGAGACCACAAGTGAAGTTCGCTACGCAACACTTCGCTCACGCCATCCTTCTCGACATCACCCACGGTCCGAAGAGCAGACGATGCAGCGACGACGATACTGCGATAGCGCCTCACGCGTGGATTGTGAAAGAGGAAAGAAATCACAGCTTCTTCGATTCCAGCCGTGTCAGCGTCCGGCAGACTCGCGAAGTCAAGAATCAAATCGACCGCATCTTCCTTGAGGCCCATTTGGGCCGATCGCTCGACGATGGAACTCCATGTTTCGTCGACTAAGTCCTCGGCGAGATCATCCCGGCGAAGCCGAAACGCGAACCCTTTGTTGAAACTCGCAACCACGTCTTTCAGCGGAATCCACAGTTCATCGTTTCGTTCAAGCCCGTAAACGGGGGTTGCGTACCGTCCCAGGCCCTTGAGGAGTTGATACCCGAAGATCGTTGCGTTGGTGCCATCGGGCGCACATGCGTCCGGCATCAGGCCATAAAAGTCGACAAAAAGCTCACCGAGCGGTACGTGCTTCCTAATGTACTGGCAAAACTTGTGGACGTGCTCATCGACAGCAGGCTTCTTGGGATTGATGGGCATCGTCTCAATGAGCGGCTTCGTGATGTTACGCTCTTGACTTGAGAGCGCACCGACAGCCATCACGTCGTACAGCTTGCCCTTCACAATGGGCACGTATACCGGCGACTTCATGTTTCGTTCCCCGCATCAGGAAAAGCGTCCTCGAAGTGCTTCTGCACCTCGCCTTGGCCCAAAAACTCGCGAAACTGGTTGTATTGCCCCGTCTCGAACTGCACTCGACCGGCGACGATGGCCGGATGGATATGCAATTGGTCCGCGAGCGTCTGGATGCTTTCCCGCGATGGAGCGAGCCGAGCCGGGCTCCGCTCCCAAACCGCGCGCTTGATAAACGCGTCGCGCGCGATTCTGTTTGCCTCGTTCTCTTTCGATTCTGTCGTGCGTTCAGCACTCGCGATACGCTCGATCCTATCGATAAACGCTTCGCTTGAATCATTTAAGTGTCGCCAAACGTGCGCGACCTCATGCATTAATGTAAACCAAAAATAGTCGATCCGGTCTATCCGTAGCGTCAAGCCGATAATTGGCCGCCTTGTCTCGGACATGAGAGCCACGCCGTCCAAAACAGCATTACGTAGCCGTTGTTCGACGATGACGACAATGCCAAGCTTTGCTAAGAACTCGACGGCAAGC
The DNA here is from genome assembly GCF_053427715.1 of Burkholderia sp. MR1-5-21. Classification (NCBI taxonomy): domain Bacteria; kingdom Pseudomonadati; phylum Pseudomonadota; class Betaproteobacteria; order Burkholderiales; family Burkholderiaceae; genus Burkholderia; species Burkholderia sp. MR1-5-21. The sequence continues at coordinate 138,068 of NZ_JBSAXD010000013.1, read as the reverse complement.
CTCGGACCGTTGTCCAGCCAGCTAAGGCGGGCAAGGTCGCGCAGCGTATCGGTAGTGATTTTTGCCGGATCAAATTGCGGCAGCGATTCACCGGCCTCTCTAGCCCGCATGAGAATTCGCGCCGACCACGCCAGCGTGGAGTAATACGAGTTTTCGTCTATCTCGATTCCTTGGAAGCGTCGGCGGAAAAGCACCTCCGCTGGCTCTTTCGGTACCACTTGCTTCAGGAACGATTGCAATCGATCTTCATTCGTCGCACCGGCTACTCGAATCCCCTTGAACCAGCCGCGGCGTTCCATTTCGCCATAGGGAAACTGCTTCCAGTCGATCGCCAGTGAGGTTTGATCAGCGATCCTAGGGGCTCGGCTCGGCTCAGCCCCAATCAACGCATCGGCAGGGATTCCGAGGCCGACCGACAGAGAGCGGATCATTTGAACGGTGAGCGGGCGTTTGCCTGCAAGAACCTCCGATACCCGACTGCGGCTGCCGATCATAGGGACTAGGTCCCTTTGGCGCAATCCCTGCTCTGCCATTCGGAATTCAATGACATCGAGAGGATCGAGAGCTTCGAAAGAAAATGCACGCTTTTCGTAGTCCTCGATGAGAAGCGTCAACAGTTCCAGACGTTCAGCGTCGGGCGATCCAGGCGTTGGATCGAACGCGACGAGACGTTCAGCCTCCTCGAGTGCCTCTCGGTGCTGGTCTTCTGTCCTGAGAACTTTGTACTTCATTTCTAAAACTTCCGTTTGTCGTATTCGGCGTGAGTGCCGATCCATTTCACCGCAACTACCCCAGTACCGAATGCAACCTGCGTCTCAAGCCGGTAGCTGTTTCCTCGAACATTGAAGATCACGATGTTCTCCGCGAGAAAGCTGGCTGATGGGTAGCGCAACTTGATGTCGTGTGTTGTCGTCCACGTGCTCTGCTTGACGTCCTGAATCCAATTCGAGACCCATTTTCGGCAGTCGGCGTGCTCGTCACAAAAGGCGCTTAGCACGCCGAGCCCAATGACTCTCATGATGCAGCTTCTCCGTTGACATCGTCACCTCCCTTTTGATCCCTTCCTGGGAACATTTCATATTGTTCCCATATTGGGACCAACTGTCAACAGCGGCCTGATGATACCAGCGTCTCGCAGCCACTTACCGTCGAGCGAAGCGAAGTGTTTGTCCGTCTGAGGGCGCGCCTCGACCACCTGTCCGTGCTGCTCAATGACCGGGTTATCCAAGTCGGCAATCTGGGGACAGGTGGTCGAGTTGGTAATGGGCGTGAGCGGCACCGCATCAGATCGCCGCGCGGTCGGGCAGGCTCAAAATATCCACTCATTGACCCCGCCGACGCCAAGTCTTGACTGTGAAGCGGCTTGTGGCGGCATTTCGCCACGCGTTTCGGAGTGCCAAGCGCCTGAAACGGGCCAATTTGCTTAAAAAATGAGCAAAATGCACTGATCCGGCCCCCGAAACGTCCTGGAGATGTCGATTGTTGCGGCGCACCGCACATTACAAAGCTTTCTACTTGAGAAGTGCGGCTCTGATAGCGCCCGACGGGCCGGGGCCATCGGGTAACCCTTGCCCGGGTCGCACGAAGCCGCCAGCGGGCCGGAAAGCGGGCCGGAGGGGGATTCCCGATGTCGGAAGAGCGAGCGAAAGTCACCAAAATGGGCAAAATGGGTAGAAATTACCGACTTGCGCAATCTTGATCTGCCCCTTTGGCTTGTCTGGCCGGTCTGTGCTACATTTCTTCTGCCAGACCAGTGTTTTTGGGTGATTTCTGCCCATGTTCTGGCCAAACTCGGCTCCCGACGTGCCGACCTCCCGTTGCCTGCGTGATTTTCTCCACCGCCTGAGCGCTACGCACCGACGCGCCTTGCAAATCCCACCCGCAGCATCGTCACGTTCTTGAAACGCTCTGCAGTAGCCTCGCGTTTCAGCTTTCCTCACCTGCTGCGCTTTTCACCGGATATCCATCCGGGGATGGACTTCGCCTGAATCATTTTGGATGCCTGATCATGAACAGGAAAAATCCTACACCGCTTTTCTCTCTCGGCCGAACGATGGCGACGCCCGGCGCGCTCGACCTTCTCGACCGAACCGGCACCAACGCGGCCGAGCTATTGCGTAGGCATCGGCGCGGGGACTGGGGAGCCGTCTGCCTCGCCGATGCTCGCTCAAACGATCTGGCCGTTACGAACGGAACGCGCCTTCTTTCGGCCTATGAACTGGGCGATAGGCGTGAGCGAGTATGGATCATCACCGAGGCTGATCGGCGCGTGACGACCCTGATCTTGCCGGAGGAATATTGATGGAGTTCACCGTGCAGAAACTTCATCCCGCGTTGATGCCCGGACGACGACTCACGATTGTTGGTTCGAACGTTTCGACCTTCAGTTTCCAGGGCAGTTTCGATTCGACGTGCGCCTTGCATGCGGCAGCAATGGCGCTCGCGATGCATGGGTGCGTGACAAACCCGCTACGTGCGTTGTCGCGGCGAAGTAGTCGCGAAGCCGAATATGTCAGAAAAGCGACACCGTTCTGGCACACCGGAATTTCGCTGGACGAACTGCAAACGCTAATCCGGGAGCTCAACTGGGGATTGCGACCTGCCGTCTTCGAAGGAGCGCATGCGCACGTTCTCCGATTCAGTGAGCGCGAAGTGCTACATGGACGACCGGTGATCGTAACGTGGCGCGAATTGCATCGGGCGACCTTGCATGCCGTGCTTGTCGTCGGTGTCGAGGCGCAACTGATCGGTCGGGCCTTCAAAGGACACACGCTGCTGCTGATCGATTCTGCGGAGGCCGAGCCAGTCCTCGCCGTTTACAACGCGCGGTTAACGTGGGCAACAGGACGCGGCACGAAGGACGAATACGCCCAATATGTGACGGCGTTCGAGCGCCGCAAGGTAGTACTCGCGGGCGCGATGTCGATCCGAGGCGGAACGCCGCCGTAGCTACCGCAACGGCCTGCGTCTCGGTCGCGGCGCTTCACCAGTCCGGTGCTCGCCGGATGGCTTGAGTGCAAGTCTCAGCGGCTCGAACAGGTCCGACAGCGTTATGCCGAGCACATGACAGATGGTCGCCAGCGTCTCGACCGTAGGGTTGGCGACCCCGCGCTCGATGGCACTGACGCGAGTGCGATCCAGACACGCCTCATACGCCAGTTCTTCCTGCGATTTGTCCGCTTCTATCCGGCACGCCTTGACCCGCTCGCCCACTGCGGTTGCCACGGGACTACGCCGGTCACGGATTTTCGATTTCTCGCTCATGCCGCAAAGCATGCGGACATGATGCATATGAAACCACGCTCTTAAAGCATCTATTAACTGATGCTTATAAACATCGTTAACGATAGACTTTTCGCGCTCCGGGAGAGCCGGGGAGTCCCAAGGAAGCCAGGTATGGAGCATGTCCGGCGCGACCGGACCGCCGTCCGTTACGAACACAATCGAGAAAACCATAGACCATGAACCTCTCGCGAATCTCAGCTGCCGTTCTGGTGGCCGTTGCACCCGTCGTTGCTCACGCGCAGATGAACCAGATTCTTGGCGTGATCCATTCGGTCCCGCCCGCCGCCCAACAGCAGGTCCAGTCGCAACAGCAATCGGCCCCAGCACCGCTTGCGGAACCCACCGCCCCTCATCCGGGTACCGGCCTTCCGCGAACGGTGGCCTCCGCCGGAAATCCTCTCTTTGGTCCGTTGTTCGGCTGCGACCGGCCAGCAACCAGTCAGCTCCTGTCGGCATTTGCGCTCCGAAACATCAAGCTCGGTGATGTTTGCGCCCAACCGGAATTAACGACGGGATCGCCCGTCGGCATGACTAACGCCGTCGAAAATGACATGCGCCAGTTGGCCCCGACGCAGAATGTGGTAATCACCCGACTCTCAGCGCGCGGCTCCACGGTAACTTTGGCGACATTGAGGGCGAGTGCGCGGCCTGCAGGGCTACCGAAATCCGTGGTGGTCAGTGTCGAAGAACACATAGGCGCAGCCGATGTCACCAACTCGCTGCAACCCGGCAATGCGTTTCGCGTTGCGCTCGAACAAAGGTACGGAAATCCCTCCAGTGTGATTGGCGCACGCGAAAAACTCGCAGCGGATCACAAGAGTGCGGTAGCGGGCATCGAAAGCCGCGCGAAGATGTTTGGTATCAATAACAGCGAAGCGGTTAGTAAGAGCGTTGCCGTTAAGGATCAGGAGGTGAAGCAATGGGTTGCATGCCATCCCGCCGACACCGTGTACGGACTGCGTTGGACGAATCCAGACGGAACGCTACTCGTCGCGAATCTTGCCGATGGGGAGTGTGGTTCCAGCCCATCATTCGACCTTGCGCTGACGGCAAATCCAGCGTTGCCGAAGGAGTCACAGTTCCTGGTCGCGCAGTGGGCAGAACCGGTAGCTGCGTTCGCAAAGGAGCAAATCCAGACGCGCTCAGCAACGGCATCCACGCCGAAGTTCTGAACTTCTGTCGGTGAAGGCGGGCGAGCAGGACGCGGCCGCGTCCTGCTCGCCCGTCAATGGGCAGCATCGCAAACGAGCATGTCGCCGTCAGGCGATCCGCCCGTAGCGATCACGGCGACGCTCGGTACTTTCCAGGCCGATCCGCTCCACTTTGCGACGCTTCTCAAGATCGCGACCGGTACGCTTGAACTTCACGTCATCATTCGCGGAGGCAGTTGGATCAGTGCGTGAACGGGTCACCTTGAGCGGCGGCGCATCGCGCTCGTCGCTGCTCGGCGCGAACGCTTCGAGGGGGAAGATTCCGCTGCGACGCAATGCCTCAAGGGCCTGCTCCATCATCGGCTTCGGCGTCCACCAGCTTGCGCGGCGCGAACGCCAGAACGTGTTCACCTTGCGCGCATTCGGCGTGCCCTTGTAGTGTGCGAGCGCCGCCTTCACGCCGCGATCGCGGCACAGCGACACGAAGGCATCTCCCAGCCTTTTCGGAAGCGGTTTGCCCGTTGCGTTCAGATCGGCAAACGCGAAGCGATCGAACCTGTTCCCCATCTTGTGCAGATCGCGCAGAGGCAGTCCCTTTAACTGCATGCCGCGGACTTCGACGCGAACGACGGGCGGAGCACCATGCAGTTGATCCAACTGCTTGATGAAATATGCTTTCAGCGGTTCGCTGTTCAGACCGTGCTTTGCGATGGCCTCAATTGCTCGGTGACGGCGCTCAAGGTTCTTGTCGTAGACGGCCGTCATATAAGGGCTCTTTTCGCTCCCGAAGTTGTAGGTCTCGACAACCCCTTTCTTGACGGTCTTGCCGAAGACGGTGAACTGCTGCGCATACAGATACGAGACCAGCATGCGATCGAGGTGCGCATGCACGATATCGACGGCGAAATCTATGCGGTTGATCAGAGCTTGACGCAGCAGACCCTTGTAGGCGCGGCCGACGATGCGTGCCATTACTTCGTGGAAATGCTCCACGTCACCGGGTTCGAGCTTTGCCGGGTTCAGCGATACGGAGATGCCGCCTTTCTGACGAACAGGATCACGCGCTCCGATCCAGACAGTCGCAGCAAATTCGCCCGACAGAGGGATAGAAAAGACGAAGCGATAACGACCGCGGTTGGCGAATGTGCCCTTGCATGTACCATTCTCGATCTCGGCCTGAATGCGACGGCGGGCGCGCTCGAACATGAGTTGGTGATTGTCACCGGGATTAGCAGCCCACGGCAACACGAAGCGAAGGCCGTCGACGAAAGGTCGCTTCGGAATCGGTGTCTTGATACGTAACTTCATGAAGGTTCCTTCGATAATCTGTTGAGCAAGCTTTCTTTTGAACGGATCAAGTGCATCTTGACCGTGCGATGATGCGCGTTCACTGACCGTTCGTTAAGGATGCCTATTCGATTTTCAAGGGCAGACATCCTGAAGTGCGCGAGCAGGCACGGCGACGATGCCCAATGCTTTACAGTTTTCTCGGAGAGGGTAAGTTGCAGCGCTTTCGCGGCGGAGCTGCGAGTCGGCTGCTATATATATAGATAGATAGTAGGGAGTTACTCTCTTATTAGTCCCTCCCGGCTAATGCCGATGCCTCATGCAAGATCGACGATGCAGGCGCCGATCCGGGCCGGAGAGGGTAAGTGAGCGACTTTCCTCTCCAGCGTTGCGTCGGTTGCATAAGTTGCGTGCAGGCTGCACAACGCTTATGCGAAGTCCTCCGTGTCCTCGTCCGGCAACTTGGTCGACTTGTCGACAGAACCTCCGTCGACATCGAGCGCGTCGAGGTGCTGGGCGATCTCCTCATCGGACAGTTTCTGGCGACGAACCGGACGCATTCCGTCGAGACAACGCTTCACGCTCGACTTGTGCAGATCGACCAATTCGCCGATTTCAGCGAGTGATTTGCCCGAGGCGCGCAACTTCCAAATGAAGCGATCACGCAGCGACGTGGAGATGAACGGCTCGAACGTCCGCAAGTAACCGTCATCGGTCAGCGTGACGTTGCAGATCACCTTGCCGTAGCCGAGCCCATGCATGTCTGCGAGTCGCAACGCTTCGATAGAGAAGGCGAGATGCGCGCCGGGGTCCGGCTCGCATGCGTCAACTTCGAGATACTCGTCGCAGAAATCTCGAATGCCGGGCACCCGCTCTTTACCTGGACACACGATAATCAGCAACACATAAGCCTCGGCTTTCTCTGCCGTAGCCCGAATCTGGCACATCCCAGCAATCAGGTGTTCGGGCGACAACGAATCGCAGGACTGGGCGAGTGTCACCCAGCCGTTTTCAGCGTCCTCGATGATGGGCAGTAGCGTATTCAACCCTTCGTCGCTGCAGAAGTTGAAATTCGGGCGCGAGCCGTAGGGGTAGAAGGAACGCTCGATCGCGGTATCGGACAGTTTCTCGAGTTCCGCAAGCGCCTCGAGTTCGTCCATTGCCTGCAGCGTGCCGGAGTGTAAGGACCACATGAACTCGGCGTCGGGAGCGGGGATGTCGGCAACCTCGCCGAAGTTCATGTATTGCGCTTCGATGGCAGCGCGAGCGTCGCGGACCAGATGCTTGTCGGGGACCACCAGTACCGTTAGCCCGGTCAACGTCGGTTTGAGGAATTTGCGGAGCGCATCAATCACGGTTACGCGGGCCTTCTTGGTGTTCGAAGTGCGGGCGTGTGCTGTTTGGGGCGACTGGCTTTCCACTGCGGCAGGCGTGGAGGGTTTCTTGAACGGCATTACGCACCCTCCGCCATGTTGATGCCGCCGATGCGGCTCTTCTCGATGAACGCCTCAACGTCTTCGCGGCGATAGCGCACGCAGCGACCGAATTTGTAGAACGGGAGTTCGTCGGTGAACTTGCCAGTGAATCGCCACTGCGCAGGCGTTTTCTCGGAGATGTTGAGCAGTTCGGCGAGTGCGCGGTCGTCTAGAAACTCATGCAGAAGGCTGCTGAGCAGCGGGGAGGTTTGAAGGGTCTTCGTGGTCACGTTCGGCTCCTGTTGAAGTTGAGTGAACGTGGCCAATGTATCGGGAGGTCTTTACCTGTTCCAGGCGTTTGGGGAGGGGACCAAAATTCCGCGAGAGCGATGATTGTGGCGTTCTGCCTTCTCAAGAAGTGTGCGCATTCGTTCGAGCCACGTGCAGGTAGTCACGTTCCGCGACGAGTGCGACAGCCATCTCAAGCCAACGTAAGATTGTCTTCGCGTCGGCGTCACGAGCGTCTTTGCCGAGCGGATGGAGGTCGAAGAATTGCGCAAGCACGCGACTCATTGGCTCGTACAGACCGTCGTATGGAAGTCTCTCGAAGTCGCGGCAGAGTTCGGCGATGAGGCGTACGTCGTTGGAACGGATGCCCGCTTGTTCGAGTTGCGGTAGAAATGCACCTTGCTCCAGAGACGCAAAGACGTCGGCCATACGTACCACGTAGTGAAGGGACTTCAGCCGGACGGGCTTCCAGTTCCACATCGAGCTTGATGCTGCAATGCCTGGCGTGTACGACGATAATTCATCTTGGTCGTCTATTGGGCGATGATGTTCTTGGGAGTACCTCGCCGTCGGGCTATCTGAAACGTCGATGTACTCCGTGAACGTGAAATCACCATTGCGATTGCCACCGTCGAAGAACGTAGCAATTTGGCGTCGCAACGATTCAATCTGCTCGTCCAGATTACCGGTGAGCGTTATCCTGAACAGAACTTCGTGTGCCGTTGTGAATGCTGAGGTCCTTGTAAGCCCATGCTTGTTCACCAGCACCGTAGTAGGAGAATTGATGGCGTCTGCCGTGTTGCATGCGAATAGCCAGGCTATCTTGTTGTTCTTGTCATAAATTCGCGAGCGGTCGATGACCGTCGTGAAGTCGCTGTTCGGGTCTACCAAGACGTTTATTCCCCAACTCTTCCGGACATGGTCCCTAATCGGGTAGATGATGTGCCTCGAATGTCGCTCCCTGTAGGTTTTGTAATCCACATCCTCCCGCTCGGGAGGCGGATCGCTGACGTAGTGGAGAAGCGAGTCCATTGGGAATGGTGTCGCCGGAACGTCCGCATAGAGCGGCTGCAACCGAGCAAACTCTTGCGCGTATTCGTAGTTGCGTCGCAAGAGTTCCCAAGACCAGATAGATGGGTCTAGAAGATTGGGCGGAGGATACTGACTCTCGTCGCGCCAGTCGGCGCGGGCGATAAAGAGGCGGTGTTCAGCGGGGACGGAGTGGGTTGCCATCGAGAGCGGTTCCTTATGGAAATCGATCCAGATGGTAGCAAAATGGTAGCAACGCTCCGGCGGCGTAGCAAAGAAAAAGGGCTTAGCATGCGCTAAGCCCTTGAAAAATATGGTGGCGAATCAGGGATTCGAACCCCGGACCTGCGGATTATGATTCCGTCGCTCTAACCGACTGAGCTAATTCGCCGAAGACCTGAATTATGTCGATGTCCCATTGGGGTGTCAACACCTTTTTTCATATTTCTCGAAAAAAGTTGCTGGCACTCCGTTCCGGGTCTGCCGGGAGGGGCCGCGGCACAGGTTGTCCGCATCCGCTGTCCGCTACCCGGCCCGGCTCCCGAAGAGCGGCGTCGACCGCCGCCCGCCACCTCAATCCTGCGCGTAGATATTCGAGTCCTTCGTCTCCTTGACGAACAGCAGCCCGATCACGAACGTGACCAGCGCGATCACGATCGGATACCACAGCCCAGAATAGATATCGCCCCTCGCTGCGACGATCGCGAACGCGGTCGCCGGCAGGAAGCCGCCGAACCAGCCGTTGCCGATGTGATACGGCAGCGACATCGACGTATAGCGGATCCGCGTCGGGAACATCTCGACCAGCATCGCGGCGATCGGGCCGTAGACCATCGTCACGTAGATCACGAGGATCGTCAGGATCACGATCGTCATCGGCCAGTTGAGCTGCGCCGGATCGGCCTTCGCCGGGTAGCCTGCCGCCTTCAGCGTGGTCGCGAGCGTCTTGTCGAACGCGGCGCCCTTCGCCTTCGCGTCGGCCGCCTTGCCGTCATACGTGTCGATCACGGTGTCGCCGACCTTGATCTGCGCGGCCGTGCCCGCCGGCGCCGCCACGTTCTCGTAGTTCAGGCCGGCCTTCGCGAGCGCGCTCTTCGCGATGTCGCACGAGCTCGTGAACTTCGACGTGCCCACCGGGTTGAACTGGAACGAGCAGGTGCCCGGATCGGCGACGACGGTGATCGGCGCCTTCTGCGTCGCGAGCTCGAGCTGCGGGTTCGCGTAGTGGGTGAGCGCCTTGAACAGCGGGAAGTAGGTCAGCGCGGCGATCAGGCAGCCCGCGAGGATGATCGGCTTGCGGCCGATCTTGTCCGACAGCGAACCGAAGAACACGAAGAACGGCGTGCCGATCAGCAGCGCGATCGCGATCAGGATGTTCGCGCTGGCGCCGTCGACCTTCAGCGTCTGCGTGAGGAAGAACAGCGCATAGAACTGGCCCGTGTACCACACGACCGCCTGGCCGGCCGTCAGGCCGACGAGCGCGAGGATCACGACCTTCAGGTTCTTCCACTGGCCGAACGCTTCGGTCAGCGGCGCCTTCGACGTCTTGCCTTCCGCCTTGATGCGCAGGAACACCGGCGATTCGTTCAGCTGCAGCCGGATCCACACCGACACCGCGAGCAGCAGGATCGACGCGACGAACGGCACGCGCCAGCCCCAGGTGCCGAACGCTTCCTCGCCGATCAAGGTGCGCACGCCGAGGATCACGAGCAGCGACAGGAACAGGCCGAGCGTCGCGGTCGTCTGGATCCACGCGGTGTAGAAGCCGCGCCGGTTCGCGGGCGCGTGTTCGGCGACGTAGGTTGCCGCGCCGCCGTATTCGCCGCCGAGCGCGAGGCCCTGCAACAGCCGCATCGCGATGAAGATCACCGGTGCGGCGATGCCGATCGACGCATAGCCGGGCAGGAAGCCGACCACGAACGTCGAGATGCCCATGATCACGATCGTCACGAGGAACGTGTGCTTGCGTCCGACGAGGTCGCCGAGCCGGCCGAACACGATCGCGCCGAACGGACGCACCGCGAAGCCGGCGGCGAAGCCGAGCAGCGTGAAGATGAACGCGGCCGTCGGGTTGACGCCGGAGAAGAAGCTCTTGCTGATGTAAGCCGCGAGGGATCCGGCCAGATAGAAGTCATACCACTCGAACACGGTCCCGAGCGACGACGCGAAGATCACCTTCTTCTCTTCGCCCGTCATCGGCGCGTGCGAAATTTGCCCGCCTAACGTTGCCATGAATCGTCTCCAAGTCTCTTGATATAGATATGCGGCCGCCTTGGGGGCGAACCTGTCGACGATTATTGGCGGGCAAACTTACGGCGCACTGACTCGCACGGACAAAACGGTTCCATGTTAACCCGCGGTGAATGGCGGGCTTCGCGGCTCGATCGCTGTCCGAACGGTGCGCAAATGCGCGCAATCCGCGTCGTCGCGACGCGATGCTGCGGCGCACGTCAGGGTTACTCCGGAGCCGGTTCGTGCAACGGAAGCGTGATGCGCACGAGCGTGCCCGCAAGACGCGGCATTGCCTGGTACACGTGATCGTCGAGCGCCAGCGTGCCGCCGTGCTGTGCGACGATCTCGCGCACGATCGAGAGCCCGAGGCCGCTGCCGTCGCCTTCGCGGCCGAGGATCCGGTAGAAGCGCTCGAGCACGCGCTCGCGCTCGGCGGCCGGGATGCCGGGGCCGGTGTCCTCCACCTCGAGGTACGCAAGCCGCGCCGGCCGATCCGCGCGCACACGCACTGTGATGCGCCCGCCGCGGGGCGTGTAGCGGATCGCGTTGTCGATCAGGTTGCCGAGCATCTCGCGCAGCATCAGCGGATTGCCGTCGACGTCGAGCGGCGCGTTGTCGTCGTCATCGGCCGGGCCTTCGTAGCCGAGGTCCATCCGCTTCGCGAGCGCGGCCTGCACCCAGTCGCGCACCGCGCGCCGCGCGAGCGTCGCGATCTCGACGGGCTCGAACATCAGCCCGCTCGCGCGGTTCTCGGCGCGCGCGAGCGCGAGCAACTGCGTGACGAGCCGCGCGGCCTGCTCGGAGCTCGTCGCGATCTGTTCGAGCGAGCGCTGCACGTCCGCGGGCACTTCATGGCGCAGCGCGAACTCTGCCTGCGTGCGCAGCCCGGCGAGCGGCGTCTTCATCTGGTGCGCGGCGTCGGCGATGAAGCGCTTCTGCAGCGCCATGTTCTGTTCCAGGCGCGCGAGCAGGTCGTTGAACGACGTGACGAGCGGCTCGATCTCCGGCGGCGCGCGCTGCGCCTCGACCGGCGACAGGTCGTCGGGCCGCCGCGCGCGGATGTGCGCCTGCAGCGCGTTGAGCGGCGCAAGCCCGCGCGACAGCCCGAACCACACGAGCAGGATCGCGAGCGGCAGGATCACGAACTGCGGCAGGATCACGCCCTTGATGATGTCGTTCGCGAGCGCGTTGCGCTTGTCGAGCGTTTCGCCGACCTGCACGAGCACCGGCTGCGCGCCGCTCGCCTGCGGCAGCGCGACGGTCGTATACGCGACGCGCACGTCGTTGCCGCGCAGCAGGTCGTCGCGGAACACGACGACGCCCGGCGGCGGCCGATCCTCGTCACGCGGCAGCGGCAGGTCGGCCTCGCCTGCGACCAGCTCGCCGCGCGTGCCGAGCACCTGGAAATAGACGCTGTCCACGTTGTCCGCGCGCAGGAAGTCGCGCGTCGCCTGCGGCAGCGTCAGCTCGGCGACGCCGTTGACCGGATGGATCTGTCGCGCGAGCACGTAGGCGTTGGTCTCGAGCGCGCGGTCGAACGGGCCGTTCGCGATCGTCTTCGCGACCAGATACGTGACGGCGATGCTCATCGGCCACAGCAGCAGCAGCGGCGCGAGCATCCAGTCGAGGATCTCGCCGAACAGCGAACGCGGGCGCGCGGTTTCGGGGGCCTCGGTTTCGTCGGGCGGCGCGAACGGGTTCTCGTAGCGCGCGTCGCGCGCGGCGTCGGCGGCGGACGCGGGTTCGCCGACCGGATGGTGGGGGTGGGCCGGCGTGGCCATGGCGGCGACGGCCGGCCGTCAGCGCGGCGTGCCGGCGGCCGCGGGCTGGGACGCCGCCGCTTCCGGCGCGGGGGCGGCTTTCTCGAGGCAGTAGCCGAGGCCGCGCACGGTCGCGATCCGCACGCCGCTCGGTTCGATCTTCTTGCGCAGCCGGTGCACGTAGACTTCGATCGCGTTGTTGCTGACTTCCTCGCCCCATTCGCACAGGTGGTCGACGAGCTGTTCCTTCGACACGAGCCGGCCGATCCGCTGCAGCAGCACCTCGAGCAGGCCGAGCTCGCGCGCGGACAGGTCGAGCACGCGATCGTTCGCATACGCGATGCGGCCGACCTGGTCGAACGCGAGCGAGCCGTGGCGCACGACGGTCGGGCCGCCGCCCGCGCCGCGCCGGGTCAGCGCGCGCACGCGCGCTTCGAGCTCGTTGAGCGCGAACGGCTTCGCCATGTAGTCGTCGGCGCCGAGGTCGAGGCCCTTCACGCGCTCGTCGACGCTGTCGGCGGCGGTCAGGATCAGCACGGGCAGGTTGGAGTTGCGCGCGCGCAGGCGCTTCAGGACCTCGAGGCCCGACAGCTTCGGCAGGCCGAGATCGAGGATCAGCAGGTCGAACGCCTGCATCGACAGGGCCGTGTCGGCCTCGACGCCGTTCTTCACGTGGTCGACGGCATAGCCCGATTGGCGGAGTGACCGGGTGAGGCCGTCCGCGAGTATGCTGTCATCTTCGGCGATGAGAATTCGCATGTTGCGTAACCGGGGCCGGCAGGGGGCTTGCGCCGGCGCGGCTGTCTCCGAAGTGGTTCGTGTATCGTGCGGCCCACATCGCGGGCTTGCATAAAACACTGTTTTTTTATACAGTGTCTGCATTCGTGCGCAGCGGCTTGAAAACCGGCGCGCCTATATCAGACGCTGCTCATCATAGCAAAGGACGATTCATGGAAGATAGCAAGAAAGGCTCCGGGCTGACTGCCGAGAAGAGCAAGGCGCTGGCCGCCGCGCTCGCGCAGATCGAGAAGCAGTTCGGCAAAGGGTCGATCATGCGCATGGGCGACGGTGAGGCGGCCGAGGACATCCAGGTCGTGTCCACGGGCTCGCTGGGCCTCGATATCGCACTCGGCGTCGGCGGCCTGCCGCGCGGCCGGGTGGTCGAGATCTACGGTCCGGAATCGTCAGGCAAGACCACGCTCACGCTGCAGGTCATTGCCGAGCTGCAGAAGCTCGGCGGCACCGCGGCGTTCATCGACGCCGAGCACGCGCTCGACGTCCAGTACGCGTCGAAGCTCGGCGTCAACGTGCCCGAACTGCTGATCTCGCAGCCGGACACCGGCGAGCAGGCGCTGGAAATCACCGACGCGCTGGTGCGCTCGGGCTCGATCGACATGATCGTCATCGACTCGGTCGCGGCGCTCGTGCCGAAGGCCGAAATCGAAGGCGAGATGGGCGATTCGCTGCCGGGCCTGCAGGCCCGCCTGATGTCGCAGGCGCTGCGCAAGCTGACGGGCACGATCAAGCGCACGAACTGCCTGGTGATCTTCATCAACCAGATCCGGATGAAGATCGGCGTGATGTTCGGCAACCCGGAAACCACGACGGGCGGCAACGCGCTGAAGTTCTATGCGTCGGTGCGTCTCGACATCCGCCGGATCGGCTCGATCAAGAAGAACGACGAGGTGATCGGCAACGAAACCCGCGTGAAGGTCGTGAAGAACAAGGTGTCGCCGCCGTTCCGCGAAGCGATCTTCGACATCCTGTATGGCGAAGGCATCTCGCGTCAGGGCGAGATCATCGATCTCGGCGTGCAGGCGAAGATCGTCGACAAGGCGGGCGCCTGGTACAGCTATAACGGCGAGAAGATCGGTCAGGGCAAGGACAACGCGCGTGAATTCCTGCGCGAGAATCCGGAAATCGCGCTCGAGATCGAGAACCGCATTCGCGAATCGCTCGGCGTCGCCGCGATGCCGCAAGGCGCGGATAACGAAGCCGAGGCGATGGGCGAAGAAGAGTGATGGTCAGGCGCCGGGATGACACGGGCAAGCCGGCGGAGCACGACGCGCGCGATGCGCCGGGCGGCTCCGGGCGGCGTGCCGCGTCCCCCGGCGCCAGCCGGCGGTCCGCAGCGCATCCCGTGAGCCGCACCGCGACGAGGGCATCCGACGATGCCCTCGTTTCGTTTCAGGTGACTGCACCGGACGACCCGTTCGACGACGACGAATCGTTCGATTCGCACGACCGGGCGCGCCGCCGCGTGTCCGGCATCGGCTTCCCGCGCGATCGCGCGTCTGCGGCGTCTGCCGCGGCCCCGGAAGACGTCTATACCCGCACGAGCCAGAGTCCGCGTCGCACACGCCGATCGTCCGGCGCCGTCGCCGAGGCGGAGACCGGCGCGTCGGCGCGTGCGTCGTCATCGTCATCGTCATCGTCATCGTCGAGACCCGCCCGTTCGCTGAAGGGCCGCGCGCTCGGCTATCTGTCCCGGCGCGAGTACAGCCGCGCCGAGCTCGCGCGGAAGCTCGCGCCTTTTGTGGGCGAGGACGAATCCGTCGAGCCGGTGCTGGACGCGCTGGAACAGGACGGCTGGCTGTCCGACGCGCGCTTCGCCGAGAGCCTCGTGCATCGCCGCGCGTCGCGGGTCGGGGCCGCGCGGATCGTCAACGAGCTGAAGCGCCACGCGGTCGGCGACACGCTTGTCGAAGCGGTCGGCGCGCAGCTGCGCGAGACCGAATGGGCGCGTGCGCAGGCAGTCTGGCGCAAGAAATTCGGTGCGCTGCCGCAAACGCCCGCCGAGCGCGCGAAGCAGGCACGCTTCCTGGCGGCGCGCGGCTTCTCGAGCGCGACCATCGTGAAGTTGCTCAAGTGCGGCGACGAATTCTTCGGTGACGACTGAGCGCAGCGGGCGCGCGCGCAACGCGCGATTTTGCTGCAATGCAACCGCTTCCCGGCAGGCGGGAATACCCGCCGTCGCGTCAGGCTGCCTCAAATACTCAATATGCTAAAATCCACGGGTTTTCCTCTTCGGCCTCAACCTCCAGCATGCCGCTATCCGAGCCCGTGCCCCGTCAGTTGCGACATCGACGCGCAATCCGAGCGGAAGCCTACGAGCGCGGCGACGGCTTGTGGGACATCGAAGCCTGCCTGACCGACCACAAGCCGCGCGATGTCGCGCTTGCGTCGGGCATCCGGCCCAACGGCCTGCCGATCCACGAACTCTGGCTGCGCGTGACCATCGATCGTGACCTCAATGTCGTCGACGCCGAGTCGTCGTCGGAATGGGTGCCATATCCCGGTCATTGCCAATCCGCCAATCCCGCCTACCGGGCCCTCGTCGGGCTCAATCTCTTCCGCAATTTCCGCCGCGATGCGACCCGGCTTCTGTCCGGTGTCGCGGGCTG
Organism: Burkholderia sp. MR1-5-21; assembly: GCF_053427715.1. Lineage (NCBI taxonomy): Bacteria > Pseudomonadati > Pseudomonadota > Betaproteobacteria > Burkholderiales > Burkholderiaceae > Burkholderia > Burkholderia sp. MR1-5-21. The sequence continues at coordinate 122,217 of NZ_JBSAXD010000013.1, read as the reverse complement.
TTCCCATCTCACCGAGCTGTGCGCCGTGCTGCCGACGGCGGCCATCCAGGCGTTCGCCGGCGACGTGTGGAACGTGCGGGAGGAGGGCGGCGAAGGGCCGGATCATGACGCCGCACAGGCGGAGCCGCCGTTCCAGCTCGGCCGCTGCCAGGCGCTGCGGTTCGACGGCGAGGTGGTGCAGCAGTTTTACCCGCGCTGGTATGGCGCGAGCCGGCCGGAGCCGGACATGCCCGTCCGGGACGGCACGAAGGAATGAACGGAAATCATTCGAAGAAGCGTCTTAAGCGACTTTTCATCCAACTCTCAGACTGAAGGGAATCACGCATGAAGATTCACGAGTACCAGGGTAAGGAAATCCTGCGGAAATTCGGAGTCGCGGTACCGCGCGGCAAGCCGGCGTTCTCGGTTGACGAAGCCGTCAAGGTGGCGGAAGAGCTCGGCGGCCCGGTTTGGGTCGTGAAGGCTCAGATTCACGCGGGTGGCCGTGGCAAGGGCGGCGGCGTGAAGGTGGCGAAGTCGATCGAGCAGGTTCGCGAATACGCGAACCAGATCCTCGGCATGCAGCTCGTCACGCACCAGACCGGTCCGGAAGGCCAGAAAGTCAACCGTCTGATGATCGAAGAAGGCGCCGACATCAAGCAGGAACTGTATGTCAGCCTCGTCGTTGATCGCGTGTCGCAAAAGATCGTTCTGATGGGTTCGAGCGAAGGCGGCATGGACATCGAAGAAGTTGCCGAAAAGCACCCGGAACTGATCCACAAGGTCATCGTCGAGCCGTCGACCGGCCTGCTCGACGCCCAGGCCGACGACCTCGCCGCGAAGATCGGCGTGCCGGCTGCTTCGATTCCGCAAGCGCGTGCCATCCTGCAAGGCCTGTACAAGGCATTCTGGGAAACCGACGCGTCGCTGGCTGAAATCAACCCGCTGAACGTCTCCGGCGACGGCAAGGTCATCGCACTCGACGCGAAGTTCAACTTCGACTCGAACGCGCTGTTCCGTCATCCGGAAATCGTCGCGTACCGCGATCTGGACGAAGAAGATCCGGCCGAAATCGAAGCGTCGAAGTTCGACCTCGCGTACATCTCGCTCGACGGCAACATCGGCTGTCTCGTGAACGGCGCAGGCCTCGCGATGGCGACGATGGACACGATCAAGCTGTTCGGCGGCGAACCGGCGAACTTCCTGGACGTCGGCGGTGGCGCGACGACCGAGAAGGTCACGGAAGCGTTCAAGCTGATGCTGAAGAACCCGGACCTGAAGGCGATCCTCGTGAACATCTTCGGCGGCATCATGCGCTGCGACGTGATCGCGGAAGGCGTGATCGCCGGTTCGAAGGCCGTGAACCTGAACGTGCCGCTCGTCGTGCGCATGAAGGGCACGAACGAGGACCTCGGCAAGAAGATGCTGGCCGATTCGGGCCTGCCGATCATCTCGGCGGACAGCATGGAAGAAGCTGCGCAGAAGGTCGTCGCGGCTGCCGAAGGCAAGTAAATAAGAAGCGCCCCCAGACCTGGCGCTGCGCGCCAGGCCCCCCGAGGGGGTCAAGAAAACTTGGGGCGGCCCGGCGTTTTCTTGGCGCTTCATTGAACACGCATGGCGGCGCGGTTCGCACGCGACGCCAATCGAACAGAGGTCAAAATACATGTCGATTCTGATCAACAAGGACACGAAGGTCATCACGCAGGGCATCACCGGCAAGACCGGTCAGTTCCACACGCGCGCCTGCCGTGAATATGCAAACGGCCGCGAAGCATTCGTCGCGGGCGTGAACCCGAAGAAAGCCGGCGAAGATTTCGAAGGCATTCCGATCTACGCAAGCGTCAAGGAAGCGAAGGAAGAAACCGGCGCGACCGTGTCGGTCATCTACGTTCCGCCGGCAGGCGCTGCTGCTGCGATCTGGGAAGCGGTCGAAGCCGATCTGGATCTCGCGATCTGCATCACGGAAGGCATCCCCGTGCGCGACATGATCGAAGTGAAGGACCGCATGCGCCGCGAAGGCCGCAAGACGCTGCTGCTCGGGCCGAACTGCCCGGGCACGATCACGCCGGACGAACTGAAGATCGGCATCATGCCGGGCCACATCCACCGCAAGGGCCGCATCGGCGTCGTGTCGCGTTCGGGCACGCTGACGTATGAAGCGGTCGCGCAGCTGTCGGCACTGGGCCTCGGCCAGTCGTCGGCAGTCGGCATCGGCGGCGACCCGATCAACGGTCTGAAGCACATCGACGTGATGAAGATGTTCAACGACGATCCGGACACGGATGCGGTCGTGATGATCGGCGAAATCGGCGGTCCGGACGAAGCCAACGCCGCGCAGTGGATCAAGGACAACATGAAGAAGCCGGTCGTCGGCTTCATCGCGGGCGTCACGGCGCCTCCGGGCAAGCGCATGGGCCACGCCGGCGCGCTGATCTCGGGCGGTGCGGATACGGCCGAAGCGAAGCTGGAAATCATGGAAGCGTGCGGCATTACGGTCACGCGCAACCCGTCGGAAATGGGCCGCCTGCTGAAGGCAGCGCTGTAATTTCCGCGACGCAACGTCCTGCAGAAAACGCCGGCCCAGCCGGCGTTTTTTGTTATGCTCGCGCAATGTTTTCGTAAGATTCGGCGCGCATCATGCGTGGGGTCGCGAACCCGCGCCCGTATCCGTACCCGCATCCGGCGGGCCGATTCCCCTCCCTGCTCCCGCGCATGCTCGAATACCTGACGTCGCTCCACTGGGGAGCCGTGTTCCAGATCGTCGTCATCGACATCCTGCTTGGCGGCGACAACGCGGTCGTGATCGCGCTCGCATGCCGCAACCTGCCTGCGAGCCAGCGCCTGCGCGGCGTGATCTGGGGCACCGCCGGCGCGATCCTGCTGCGGGTCGCGCTGATCGCGTTCGCGGTCGTGCTGCTCGACGTGCCGTTCCTGAAGTTCGCGGGCGGCGTGCTGCTGCTGTGGATCGGCATCAAGCTGATGGCGCCCGCCGCCGACGCGCACGACGACATCAAGCCGACCGACAGGCTGTGGGCGGCCGTGAAGACGATCGTGATCGCCGACGCGGTGATGAGCCTCGACAACGTGATCGCGATCGCCGGCGCCGCGGAGCAGGCCGATCCTGCCCACCGGCTCGCACTCGTGATCTTCGGGCTGGTCGTCAGCGTGCCGATCATCGTGTGGGGCAGCACGCTGGTGCTCAAGATGCTCGACCGCTTCCCCATAGTCGTCACGCTCGGTGCGGCCCTGCTCGGCTGGATCGCGGGCGGGCTGATGGTGAACGACCCGGCCGGCGACCGCTGGCCGCTGCTCGACACGCCGGCCGCGATCTACGGCGCGAGCGTCGCCGGCGCGCTGTTCGTCGTGGCGGCCGGGACTGCGCTGAAAAAGCGCCGCCATGCGTCGGGGGCGTCCGGCTCGCACTGATGCATCGACGCGTTGGCCGTCCGGCCGACTGCCGGCCGCGCGGCCCGCTGGCTACGATCGAAGCGCCTGCCTTTCCGGCAGGCGTTTTTCGTTTCCGGAGCCTGTCATGTTCGAAGCCTTTTCCGTATCCCTGTTCCGCCGTCTCACCGCCGACCTGCAGCGAACGCGCCGCCCGCCGCGCTGGCGTCCGTGCGGATTCACGCTGATCGAGCTGATGATCGTGCTGGCGATCGTCGGCGTCATTGCAGCGTATGCGATTCCCGCGTACCAGGATTACCTCGCGCGTTCGCGGGTCGGCGAGGGGCTCGCGCTCGCGTCGTCCGCGCGGCTTGCGGTCGCGGACAACGCGGCGAGCGGTGCGGGGCTCGGCGGCGGCTACAGCGCGCCGGCCGCGACCCGCAACGTCGAGTCGGTGCGGATCGACGACGACACGGGCCAGATTTCGGTCGCCTTCAGCGCGCGCGTCGCAGCCGCCGGCTCGAACACGCTCGTGCTGGTGCCGTCGGCGCCCGACAAGGCCGACGCGCCGACCGCGCGCGTGGCGCTCAAGAAGGGGGCGACGCAGGCCGGCGCGATCACGTGGGAGTGTTTCGCCGCGGGCAAGTCGGCATCGTCGCTGCCGGCGCCCGGGGCGGGGCCCGTGCCGGCCGACGGTGCGACGCTGCCGGCGAAGTACGCGCCGGCGGAGTGCCGTGCATAGCGGGCATAGCGAGCGATAGCGGCGGAAAAGCAGGCGAAAGCGGTCATTGCGGGCGAAAAGCCGGGCGGGCGGGGGCGGGCGGCAAGCGGATGTTCCCGTCGCCGCCGGGCTTGCCGCGCCGGTCGCGCCGCGCCGCGGCGGCACGTCCGGCGCGCATGCGCCGCACAGAGCGGGGAAAGTTTTGTATAGTGCGCCGGTTGCTGACATCCGGTTTGCTCATGCCTTCTTCTTTTACCCGCTCGTTGCCGCTCGTCGCGCTGGCTGTCGCGTTGATCGTGCCCTACGCGATCACGAATCACACGTACCCGATCCCGACCTTTTATTCAGAGTTTTCCGCGCTGGTGCTGTATCTGCTGCTCGGCGCGACGGTGATCCTGCTCGCGCGGACGAACCGTCAGGCGGCGCCGTTCGCCGCGCCGGCCGCGTTCGTCGCGCCGCTCGGTTTCGCCGCGGTGCTGTTCGCGCAGATCGCGCTGATGCCGCTGCGGGTGCCGTCGATGAACTGGCTGGCCATCGGCTATCTCGGCGCGGCGCTGGTCGCGATGCAGGCGGGCTATGTGCTCGCGCGCGAGGGGCTCGCGGAATCGGTCGCGCGGATGATGGCGGGCGCGCTGCTGATCGGCGGCGTGTTCGCGGTGTTCTGCCAGATCGTTCAGCTGTTCCGGCTCGAATCGGCGCTGTCGCCGTTCGTCGTGATCTACAACATCGCGGTGGACCGCCGGCCATACGGCAACATGGCGCAGGCGAACCATCTGGCGACCTATATCGCGTTCGCGCTCGCCGGCGCGCTGTATCTGGTGCAGACCCGCCGCCTCGCGGTCTGGGCATGGCTCGCGTTGTCCGTCGCGCTGTCCACGGGGCTTGCGCTGACCGTGTCGCGCGGGCCGTGGCTGCAGGTTGCGGTGATGGTGGTCGCCGGCTTCTGGATGGCGCGGGTCGAAGCGCGCCGCGAGCCGGGTGCGCCGGGCAATGCGCGTGCGTGGCTGATGCCGGTCTTGCTCGTCGCCGTGTTCGTTGCGGTGAACGGCGGCGTGCGCTGGGCGAACGTGCATTTCCACCTGAATCTCGCGGAGTCGGCGGCCGACCGGATGCGCGACGCCGGGCAGATCGCACCGCGTCTCGCGCTGTGGAAATACGGGATCGCGATGTTCCGCGGGCATCCGGTGCTCGGTGTCGGCTGGGGCGAATTCCCGTCGCATCAGTTCGCACTGGCCCGCACGCTCGGCGGCGTCGAGATCGCGAACAATTCGCACGACATCTTCATCGACCTGCTCGCGAAGTCCGGCGCGATCGGCCTCGGCGTGCTGGCCGTCACGCTCGTGCTCTGGTTCGTGCGCGCAGTGCGCGCGCCGCAGACGAGCGTGCGCGTGTTCGGCTTCGCGCTGATCGGCATCCTGCTGATGCATGCGCTCGTCGAGTATCCGCAGCAGTACATGTTCTTCCTGCTGCCGGCGATGTTCGTGATCGGCCTGCTCGAAGTGAAGCCGCTGCGCATCGTGCCGGCGGGCGGCGCGGCGTTCGGGCTGTTCGCGGTGCTGTCGCTCGGCGGCCTCGCCGCGACGCTGCCGGTGCTGCGCGATTACCAGCGCGCGGAAGTGCTGTATTACGGCAGCAATCCGGCCGCGCAGTATCGCGACGCGCCGTCGCTGCTGTTCGGCGCGTGGGGCGACTACGGCGCGGCGACGCTGCTCACGATCTCGCACGACGGGCTGCCGGCGAAGCTCGCCGCACACGAGCGCGCGATCGCGCTGTTGCCCGGTGAAACGGTGCTGCGCCGCTATGCGGTGCTGCAGGCGCTGGACGGCCGCGAAGCCGACGCGCTCGACACGGTCGCACGCCTCAACGTGTTCGCGAAGGAGCTGAAGGACTGGCCGCCGCAGCTCGCGGCGCTGTACAAGCTGTGCGACGAGCATCCATCGCTGAAGGCGTTCAAGGCGTCGCTGGTCGCGAAGTACGGAGAAGTGTCGGCGGACGCGCTCGACGAATCGGATGACGACGACGACTCGGAGTGACGCACCCGGGCCGTCGTCGTCGGCAGACGACATGCGAGCCGGATGACGACGACGCGTGAATCGCCCGGACCATCGCGGCTCGCAATGATCGCCGAGCCGGATCACGACGACCGGGCATGATCCGCGTGGGCCGTCATGGTCCACGCCGTCGACGAACGAGGCGCGCGCGGCGGCCGTTGCCCGACGACGAGCCCGCGGCGGCGATTACGTCGCGTATCGGACTGATTCCGGGCGGCCGGCCGCGCATTCACCGTCAAGCATTGTCAAATCGACGCCGCCGCCGGGGAAGGACGTGCACAATGCGCGCAAGCGTCAGCATTCCGCGCGCGTCCGTTCGGCAAGGCGCGGGTGCGGGTTTCGAACTCGAGAACCTGAGAGCAGGATCGCGGCGGCGCAGAGGCCGGCCGCGCGGCCGTCACGGGGGCGCCGATCGGAGGGCCGCGGCGCACGGCGCGCATGCGCAGTCCGGCGATCGGCAATTGGCAGCCGGCGCGCGGTGCGTCCTGACAGAACGCTGAATAACGACATTCGACCATGGCTATTCGCCCGACCTACCTGATCCTGCCCGTCGTCGCCGCGCTGTTCTCCGGCTGCGCAATGCTGTCGTCGTCGCAGGAGAGCAGCCTGACGTGCCACATTCCGCGCGCCACCTATCCGGATACCGCAAAGCCGCTCACGCGCCGCGCGACGGTGCTCGTACGGGCGATGATGACGACGTCCGGCGAGGCGCAGAACGTCACGGTGACGACGAGCAGCCGCAATGCCGCGGCGGATCGCGCCGCGATCGACGCGATGTCGCGGGCGACCTGCACGCAGACGGGGGCCGCCGCGAATCCGTTCCTGCTGACGCAGCCGTTCGTGTTCGAGCCGGGCCGCGGCGAGTGACCGTCGCGGCGTCACTGCACGGGGAAACGACGACACAGTGTGGGCCGCGGGGACGCGCGGCCACCGGCCGCAAAAATGCCGGGGCGGCCGTCGGGCCGCCCCGGCGTTCAATGCTTCGCCATCAGGTTGGCGCCGCGACAGGTCGGCTCCGGCGTGTCGCGCAACGCGAGCATCGTGAAGCCGTTCGGCTCCTGGCGAATCAAAGCGTAACGTTTTCCGACGCTTTGCCCTGACTTGCCGGTCAACCCGATCTCGACCTGATAACGATCTTTCGCGGCCGTGCAGCCGCGCACCGGCCCGTAATCGAGCGACATGTGCGGCCCCTTGATCTGCTCGTTGAGGGCCTGCCGCGCTTTCAGTGCGGCGGCTGCGGCAGCCGGGTCGCTCCATTCGCGCGCGAGCGCGTCATCGACTTTCAGCCATTCGTCGACGAAATCCCGGCCGTTCGCGGCGGCGGGCTGGATGCGGTGGACAGTATCGCCGTCTACGCGATAGCGGAAGATGCCCGGCCGCCACATCACGTCGAAGTCGTTCGAGTGAACCATCGCGCGCAAATCGAATCCGTCGGGGCGCGCCTTCAGCCGGAAGTTGTCCTCCGAGAGCCAATAGTCTTCGCTTATCCGGAATATCGTGCGCTGAGGGGCCGCGCCGTTTGCCGGTACGATCACGTCGGCCACGAAGTGGGTCCATGTCGACGTGCACCAGGGCGTGCCGTGCACCGCGACGACCTGACCTCCCGGCAGTGCCGCAAACTCGAAGCCCCTGCCGTATGCGTCGGAGACGTCCTTGAGGTCGCCGCTCTGCCAGCGCAGCACCCGTCGCCAGCCGCCGTTGTCCCACGCATAGCCGGCGAGCAGGTTGTCGTCGCCGCAGGCGACGCTGAAGCCGGCGCGTACGAGGATGAGCGGCCGTGGCGTGGCCGCGCGTTCGACGTAGACCGTCGGATCGCTCCCGAACGGCGATGCGCTGTCGTTCGGCGGTGCCGGTTTCGCGGCGGGGCCAAGCGCGGCGACAAGCGTGCGTTGCAGCGCTGCCGGCTCGACGTGTTCGTCGCTGCACGCGAGCCGCGCGTCGATCGCGGCGACGAGCGCCTGCTTGTATGCGCGGATCGCGTCACGCTGCGCGGGCGTGACGTCTTCGCCGCCGTCGTCGCTTTGCGGGCTCGGGATCTGCTGCAGCCGATGCTGCGCGTCGAGCGCCGCACGCGCGGCAGTGTCCGCGGTGGGGCAGGCGCCGGCGGCAAGCGCGATGGCCGGCGCGGCGCAGGCGAGAGACAGCATGAGTGCGGCGCGTTTCAGTGTCTTCTTCATTGAACACTTTCTCCATTCGTAGCAGGGTGGTGTGGGGCGTCAGGGCCCGCGTGTCGGTCTGGCGGCAAGCGCCGGTTGCTCGTCGCGCAGTCAGGCGTTCCCTGATGCGCGCGCATCGGTCGCGCGACGTGGCGGTCCGGGCGATTCCGGCATCCGGTTTTCGCCAACCGTCCCTCGCACTGAAGGAAACCTCTTGAGGGCAGCTGGCAACTCGATCGTGACGGACGTTTCGTTCCGGCAGCCAACCCGGCGGACTACAGCCCGTCAATGTCCGACGGGCCGGGACCGAACGTCTTGCAGCCGAACGCAAAGCTTCCGGGCGCGTTGTCGATGACGCCGGCAAAGTGCAGGCCGGGAAAGCGGTGAGGCTTCGGAAGATCGTTATTGGCGGTGCCGTGCAACGTGCGGGCTTGCCGCGCGGACAGCGGCTTCGTCCACGCGAAGTACGCAGCGTCGAATCCCGCGCGCGGGCCGTCGCCGATATAGCCGACGTCGCCGACGATATCCATTTCTCCGGGTAGCGGTTTCGGTACCGTCGACATGCGGTGGGCGCTCGCGAACGTGCGGACGTCGTCGCCGTTGGCGGGCGCGTAGGCGATCACGTCGTCGTCATCGCGCGTATCGCCGGTGCGTATCCGTTCCAGATAGACGACGTTGAACGGGATGCCGTTGAGCGTCAGCGGTCGCGCAAACCGGAACCGCATGTCGGTCCACTCGTCGTCGCCGTCGTCGTGCCGGTCGTCGAGGTACACGCGGCCGTCGCCCGCGAAGCCGAGGATCGACGCGCCGGCCTTGCGCAGCGCGACGCGTTCTTTCGGTGACGGCCAATGGGCGCCTGGCGCGCAGGTCAGCAGCGCCTGGAGGCGCGACGCGGCATCGTCGGCGCGTTGCGCATGCGCGGACGGCGGCGCGTACCAGACGGACGCGGACAGCAGCAGGGACAGCGCGCCGCGCATCGCGCGTGCCGGTTTCGGCCCTTGCATCGGATCTCTCATCGGTTGTTGTTGTGGTTCTTGCGGGTTGCCGCCGTTACTGCGGTTGCGCGCCGGTGCGCCGCCTGCGCAACATCGTGCGGGGCGGCGCACGGCGGCCGATCAGCGGTCGGTGTCCTCGGCCTTCCAGTCCCCCGACTTGCCGCCGCGCTTTTCCCGGACGCTCACGTCGGTGATCACCATCCCGCGATCCACCGCCTTGCACATGTCGTACACGGTCAGCAGCCCGACCTGCACCGCGGTGAGCGCTTCCATCTCGACGCCCGTGCGCCCGAACGTCTCGACCTGCGCGACGCACCGCACGCCCGGCAGCGTGTCGTCGAGCTCGAAATCGACGGCGACGCGGGTCAGCGCGAGCGGATGGCACAGCGGGATCAGGTCGGCGGTGCGCTTGGCGCCCTGGATCGCCGCGATCCGCGCGACGCCGAGCACGTCGCCTTTTTTCGCCTTGCCGTCGCGAATCAGCTCGAACGTCGCCGGCAGCATGCGGATCGTGCCGCGCGCAACCGCGATGCGCTGCGTTTCCTGCTTGCCGCCGACGTCGACCATGTGCGCGTGGCCGGCGGCATCGAAGTGGGTAAGTCCTGACATGTCGTGCTCCTGTCGATCGACCCCGGCGCTTCGGCGCCCGGTTCGGTCCCATCCATGGCTTTAACGGGCGCCTATCATAGCAGTGGCGTTCGCCGCGGCGGAGCGCAGATCATGACCGATCCGCGCGGGACAGCGGGTGCGCCGCCGGTACAATGCCCACGATATTCATACCAATCGCCGCGATGCGTGCGCAGCGCGCGGAACGGCGTCGCGACAATCCTGCCATGCGTGTCAAACAGTTGCTTGCCGCGTTGCTGTCGGTTGCGCTCGCGCTGCCGTCCGGCGGTTTCGCGCAACGCACGGCTGCTGCGCCGCTCGAGGCGGCGCCTGCCGGTTCGCCGTCGATCTCCACCGTGCCGTCCGGCATCGCGCCCGGCGTGTTCGGCACGTACGGCGGCGCCGAGAGCCGGTTCTCCGGCAACGACGGCGCGTCGGGCGCGGCACCGAGCCTGCGTGCGCCGCTGAAGGCGCTGCAGCTGCCCGATCTGGGCGACGGCTCCGGCGGCGCGCTGACGCCGCAGGCCGAGCGCAAGCTCGGCGAGCGCGTGATGCGCGAGGTGCGGCGCGATCCCGACTATCTCGACGACTGGCTCGTGCGCGACTACCTGAACGGGATGGCCGCGCGGCTTGCGGCCGCAGCGGCCGCGCGCTTCATCGGCGGCTACATGCCGGACTTCGACCTGTTCCCGGTGCGCGACCCGCAGATCAACGCGTTCTCGATGCCGGGCGGTTTCATCGGCATCAACAGCGGGCTCGTCGTCACGACGCAGACGGAATCCGAGCTCGCGTCGGTCGTCGGCCACGAGATGGGCCACGTGCTGCAGCGACATATCGCGCGCATGATCGGCGCGAGCGAGAAGACCGGCTACACGGCGCTCGCGACGATGCTGCTCGGCGTGCTGGCCGGCGTGCTCGCGCGAAGCGGCGACCTCGGCAGCGCGATCGCGTTGGGCGGGCAGGCGTATGCGGTTGACCACCAGCTGCGCTTCTCGCGCACGGCGGAACACGAGGCCGATCGCGTCGGCTTCCAGCTGCTCGCGGGCGCGGGCTACGACCCGTACGGGATGCCGGGCTTCTTCGAGCGGCTCGAGCGGGCGTCGATGGGCGACGCGGGCGTGCCGGCCTATGCGCGCACCCACCCGCTGACGGGCGAGCGGATCGCCGACATGGAGGACCGCGCGCGGCGCGCGCCGTACCGCCAGCCGCGCCAGTCGCCGGAATACGGATTCGTGCGCGCACGGCTGCAGATCCTGCAGAATCGCGCGCCGACCGACATCGCGGCCGAGGCGCGGCGGATGCAGCTCGAGATCGACGACCGCACCGCGCCGAACGTCGCCGCGAACTGGTACGGGATCGCGCTCGCGGATACGCTGGTCGGCCAGTACGACGCGGCAGGCCAGGCGCTCGCGGCGTCGCGCGCCGCGTTCGACGCGCGGGCGCGCCGCGACGACGATCCCGCGACGAGCTCGCCGAGCCTCGACGTGCTGGCCGCGGACCTCGCGCGCCGCGCGGGCCGGACCGACGACGCGGTGCGGCTCGCGGCGCTCGCGCAGCGGCGCTGGCCCGCGTCGCACGCGGCGATCGTCGCGCACCTTCAGGCGCTGCTGGCCGCGCGCCGCTTCGCGGACGCGCAGACGCTCGCCCGTACGCAGACGAAGGCCGATCCGGAGCAGCCGGACTGGTGGGACTATCTCGCGAAGGCGAGCGACGGCAAGGGCGACGTGTCCGCGCGGCGCCGCGCGCTGGCGGAGAAGTTCGCGCTCGACGGCGCGTGGCCGTCGGCGATCCGTCAGCTGAAGGAAGCGCGCGACGCGAAGGACGTGACGTTCTACGACCAGTCGATGATCAGCGCGCGCCTGCTCGAATTCGAGGCGCGCTACAAGGAAGAGCGCGAAGACGACAAGAACGGCCGGAGCTGACGAACGGTCGCGCGCGGGCGCGGCGTGCGCCGGCTGCAGGAAGGTCGGCGATCGGGGCTCCCATCGGGCACACGTCTCGAATACCGATTGCGGGCGGGGCTGGCGGCCGAGTCAGCGCGCATCGCGCGCGGCCGCGCGCGCGGCCGGGCTCGCGACGAAGCCGAAGCGCGCGGGCACGTCGGCACGCGCGATGGCGAGCAGCGGCAGCGCACGGCCGTCGCGCCAGCGCAGCACGGGCGGCGACGCGTCGAGATCCGCATGGTCGGCGAACAGCCCGAGGTCGTGATCGTGCAGCGCGGCGACACGCGGTGTCGTGCCGGCGTCGCGAAACAGCACGCCGCCCGCATCGTCGAGCCACGCTTCGTGCGGCTCGAACGGCCGGCCTGCGTGGTCGGCGAGCGCGAGCTGCCCGTCGCGTTCGGCGAGCCGCACGACCCACGGCGTATACGCGAGTTCGACGTACACGCGCTGCGGCCCGTTCTGGAAGAACCACTGGCCATGCTCGTCGGCTTCGTAGTTGCGGTTGATGAACGCGATCAGCGCGGTGTGGCGGATCGGCGAGCCGAGCTCGCCGGCCGCCTGCGCGGCGTCGTCGCGCAGGCGCCAGTCGCCGCGCCGGTCGAGCAGCAGCCAGCCGGTGCAATGCGGCACGTCCGGCCATTTGGCGAGCGCCTGCTTGACGATGTCATCCATGGTCGACGAATTTGGAGCAGTAGCCGAACACCCGCACCGACAACCAGTCGAGCCGGCCGGGGAACGGCCCGGTCATGAATCCCGCATGGCCGCCGTCCGCGGGCTGGTCGAGCTCGACGGCGGGCGACACGTCTGCCGGGCCGGGCAGCGCCGACGCGGGCAGGAACGGGTCGTTGCGGGCGTTGAGGATCAACGTGGGCACGTCGATCGCGGGCAGCAGCGGGCGGGTCGTCGCCTTCGTCCAGTAGTCGTTCGCGTCGGCGAAGCCGTGCAGCGGCGCGGTGACGATGTCGTCGAAGTCGTGCATCGTCACGGCCTTCAACATCGCCTCGCGGTCGAACAGGCCCGGAAACTGGTCGAGTTTCACGAGCGCCTTGCGCTTGAGCGACTTCAGGAAGCTGCGCGTGTAGATCATCGCGAAACCCTGCGACAGCGCGCGACCACCCGCGTGCACGTCGAGCGGCGTCGAGATCGCGGCGGCGGCGCGCACGATCGACGTGTCGCTGCGGTGCTCGCCGAGCCAGCGCAACAGCACGTTGCCGCCGAGCGACACGCCGGCCACGACGAGCGGCCCGCGATGCTGCGCGGCGAGGCGCCTGAGGATCCAGTCGACCTCGGCGCTGTCCGCGAGGTGATAGAAGCGCGGCTTGCGATTCATCTCGCCGCTGCAGCTGCGGAAGTGCGGGACGACACCGTGCCAGCCCTTCGCGCGCGCAGCGGCCATCAGCGCGAGCGCGTAGTGCGAACCGGAACTGCCTTCGAGGCCGTGGAACAGCACGAACAGCGGCGCGTCGGGCGGCGGCGCCGCGCTGTCGAGATGCGCGACCCAGTCGAGATCGATGAAGTCGTGGTCGGGCGTTTCCCATCGCTCTCGCCGGTAGGCGACAACCGGTCGTCGCGCGAACAGCGCCGGCACGATGGTTTGCACGTGGCTGTTCGGCAGCCAGTAGGGTGCCCGATAGCGCAATGCGTCGTCGTCAGGGGCGTGTGCCCCGGCAAGCGATGTGGGCGGAGAAGCCGTACTCATGATCGCCCCGCGTCTTCGTCAAGTCATTCAATGCAGCGGGCCCTGCCCGTGGCGGATCTTGGCGGCGAACTGCCCGGCCGCCTGTTCGGGGATCGGGCTCGCATGGATGTGCGCGATGCGCCATTCGCCGCGTTCGTGAATCATCACGTACGTCGCGAACACCATGTCGGGCTCGGCAGTGAGGTCGGCCTGCTGATGCGCTTCGGCAATCGTGTAGACGACGGTGCCGAGACTGTCGTAAACACGGATGTCGAGCGGCTCGATCGTCACGGGCTGCGTGGACAGCCGTGCGCCGAGCCCGCTGCGGATCTGGTCGAGGCCATGCAGATGCGCGCCGTCCGCCCAGATGCAGCTGGCGAAATCCTCGTCGATCCACAGCGCCATCAGCGCGTCGAGATTGGCATCCGCGACGGCCTGGTAGTAGGCGTTGAGCGTATCGGCAGCGGCTTCGAAGAGGCGGGCAAAACGTGGCATCGGGTTTGTCTCTCGCGCGCGTCGCGCGCCGTATTCAGCACGGCGGCCCTGAGGCCGCCGCACACCGGTGAATCGGATTGCCCGGCGCACGTCGTGCGACGCTGCCGGAAAGGGTCAGCGCTGCCCGACGAGCATGCCGCGCAAATCGCCGAATACCTGCTCCGGGCCGAGTTCGCGCAGGCACTTCAGGTGGCCGAGCGGGCACTCGCGCTCGAAGCAGGGACTGCATTCGAGATGCAACCATTGTACCTTCGCCAGCTCCGACAGCGGAGGGGTATGACGCGGATCGGTCGATCCGTACAGCGCGACGAGCGGCCGGCGCAGCGCGGCGGCGACGTGCATCAGCCCCGAATCGTTGGTGACGACCGCGTTCGCGCGCGCGATCAGCGCGCACGCCTCGGACAGCGACGTCTGCCCGCACAGGTTGCGCACGTGCGGCGCGTGCTCGGCGATCGCCTGCGCGGCCGCGGCGTCCTTCTGCGAGCCGAGCGCGACGATCTGCGTATACGGGAAAGACTGATGGACGATCTTCGCGAGCGACGCGAAGTGCTCGGGCGGCCAGCGCTTCGCCGGGCCGTATTCGGCGCCCGGGCAGAACACGACGAGCGGCATCCGCGTATCGAGATTGAAACGTGCGGACACGCGCGCCGTTTCATTCAGGTCGGCGTCGAGGCGCGGCGGGGGCAGGGTTTTCATCGACTCGGGCAGCTTCGCGCCCGGCGCGTACGCCAGTGCCGCGTAGTGGCCCGTCATCGGCGGCCGCTCGCCGTGCGCCTTGTCCGGATTCGCATGCCGCACGTTCAACAGCCCGTAGCGGTGCTCGCCCGTGTAGCCGATCCGCAGCGGGATGCTCGCGAGCCACGGGATCACCGCGGACTTCAGCGAATTCGGCAGCACGTACGCCGCGTCGTAGCCGTTGTCGCGCAGGTCGCTCGCGAGCTGCCAGCGGCGCAGCAGCTGCAGCTTGCCGTGCGCGAGATCGGTCGCGTAGACATCGTGGATCTCCGGCATGCGCTCCAGCACCGGCGCGACCCATGAGGGTGCGACGGCATCGATCGCGATGCGGGGATGGAGTTTCTTCAGCAGCGCAAAGAGCGGCTGCGCCATCAATGCGTCACCGATCCAGTTCGGTGCGATAACCAGCGCTCGACGCATCAGGTCGATTTCCGATGTCGTAATGAAACACGGCGCACGGGCGCCGCGTTCGGGTTGCCAGAATGGGAAAGGGCGGCGTGCCGGTCAGCCGGCCACGCCGCCATGCAGGACGACAGTCCGCGCAGGCCGGGCCGCGCGGGCTCAGTGGCCCTTGACGACTTCGCCGTCGCGCAGCTTGTAGCGCGTGCCGCAGTACGGGCAGCGCGCCTCGCCGTGCGACACGTCGATGAAGACGCGCGGGTGCGCGCTCCAGCGTGCCATCGCCGGGTTCGGGCAGTAGGCGGGAAGATCCTTGGCCGTCAGCTCGACCAGCGGCATTTCCTTGATTTCACTCATGAGTCTTTCTCTTGGTCACTCTTTTGTGGGGCATTCGCGTGCGGCGCGCGCTCAGATCTTCGTCAGCCAGTGCGCGTACTTCGCGTTCTTGCCCGACACGATATCGAAAAACGCCGATTGCAGCTTTTCCGTGACCGGGCCGCGCGCGCCGCTGCCGATCGTCCGGTTGTCGAGCTCGCGGATCGGCGTGACTTCAGCGGCGGTGCCGGTGAAGAACGCCTCGTCGGCCGTGTAGACCTCGTCGCGCGTGATGCGCTTCTCGATCACCTCGATGCCGGCATCCTTCGCGAGCGTGATGATCGTGTCGCGCGTGATGCCGTCGAGGCACGACGACAGGTCCGGCGTGAACAGCTTGCCGCGGTTCACGAGGAAGAAGTTCTCGCCCGAGCCTTCCGACACGTAGCCGTCGACGTCGAGCAGCAGCGCCTCGTCGTAGCCGTCGGCCGTCGCTTCCTGGTTCGCGAGGATCGAGTTCACGTACCAGCCCGACGCCTTCGCGCGCACCATCGACACGTTCACGTGGTGACGCGTGAACGACGACGTCTTCACGCGGATGCCCTTCGCGAGGCCTTCCTCGCCGAGGTACGCGCCCCACGGCCACGCGGCGATCGCGACGTGGATCGTGTTGCCCTTCGCGGACACGCCGAGCTTTTCCGAGCCGACCCAGATGATCGGGCGCAGGTAGCACGACTCGAGCTTGTTCTCGCGTACGACGTCGCGCTGCGCGGCTTCGAGCGTTTCCTGGTCGAACGGCACGTCCATCTGGAAGATCTTCGCGGAGTTCAGCAGGCGCTTCGTGTGTTCGTGCAGGCGGAAGATCGCGGTGCTGCCGTCGGCCGTCTTGTATGCGCGCACGCCTTCGAAGACGCCCATGCCGTAGTGCAGCGTATGGGTCAGCACGTGGATCTTGGCATCGCGCCAGTCGATCAGCTTGCCGTCCATCCAGATCTTGCCGTCGCGGTCGGCCATTGACATAGGATTCTCCTGTCGGGTGCGGTTGTGTGCAGCGTTGAGCCGGAAAGACGCATATTTTAGCGTCTTTTGGCGACAACCCGGTCGGTCGGCGAGGGGGCGGGGCTATAATCGTCCGGCACCGATTCCAATAACGACGGGGCAGGCCGGCAGGAGGCGCCGGCGCCCCGGCAATCCGCCCGCCGCGGCGCTTTCCCATGCTCGCTCGATTGTCCGCCACCGACCGCTTCGCGCTGATCCAGGGCGCGCGCGATTATTCGCCCACGCTGATGGCCATCCTGTCCTGGGGGCTCGTCACCGGCATCGCGATGAGCAAGTCGGTGATGACGATCGGGCAGGCGAGCGCGATGTCGCTCCTCGTCTACGCGGGCTCGTCGCAGCTCGCGGTGCTGCCGCTCCTCGCCGCGAAGCTGCCAATCTGGACCGTGCTGCTCACGGCCGCGATGGTCAACACGCGCTTCGTGATCTTCAGCGCCGGGCTCGCCCCCCATTTCTCCTACCTGCCGCTGTGGCGGCGCCTCGCGATCGGCTACTTCAACGGCGACGTGATCTACCTGCTGTTCCAGAAACAGGGCTTCGCGAACGGCCACGTGCCGGGCAAGGAGGCGTATTTCTGGGGGATGGCGCTGTCGAGCTGGCTGTCGTGGCAGGTGTCGTCGCTCGCCGGGATCCTGCTCGCGAGCTTCTTCCCCGCGAGCTGGGGGCTCGAACTCGCCGGCACGCTCGCGCTGATCCCGATCATGGTGTCGGCGGTCGCGAACCGCTCGACGCTCGCCGCCGTCGCGGTCGCCGGCGTCGTGTCGCTCGTCGCGTTCGACCTGCCGTACCGGCTCGCGCTGCCGCTTGCCGTGCTGGCCGCGCTCGCGGCCGGCTGCACCGCCGACTTCTTCGTCGAGCGGGCCGACTGGCGGCGCATCCGCACCGAGACGGTGCAGCAGAAGGAGGTCGAATGAGCACCGCCGGGATCTGGATCGTCATCGTCGGGATGACGCTCGTCACGGCCGTCACGCGCGCGCTGTTCCTGATCGGCGGCGAGCGCAGCGTGCTGCCCGAGCGCGTGCAGCGCGCGCTGCGCTACGCGCCCGCGGCGGCGCTCGCCGCCGTCGTGCTGCCCGACGTGCTCGAAACGCCGGCCGGGCTGTCGTTCTCGCTCGCCAATCATCAGTTCTATGCGGCGCTCGCCGGCTTCGGGTGGTTCATGTGGCGGCGCAGCATGCTCGGCACGATCGTCGTCGGAATGGTCGTATTTACCGTGTTGCGGCTGATCGTCTGACATGAAAGCAGGCAATTGTTGCGTCGCAATACTCCGCGTCATCCCAAATAGGCGGAATTCGCCGTCGCGCGGGCAGTCGGCCGGACGGATCGGCTAGAATGCCCGTTCCAGATTTTTTACCCGTGCGCGTCATGCGGAACCGCTAGCCACGGCCCGCATCCGGCGCCCTCTCGCGGCAGCCCGCGCACGTGTTGCGTCATCCCCCTTTCCCCATCCACTACTTCAATCTGTCCAACATGAGCCAAGTCAAGCGTCTTACCGACCTGATCGCCGCCGGCCAGCTCGCCGGCAAACGCGTTTTCATTCGCGCTGACCTGAACGTCCCACAGGACGACCACGGCAACATCACCGAAGACACCCGCGTGCGCGCGTCGGTGCCGGCCATCCAGGCCGCGCTCGACGCCGGCGCGGCGGTGATGGTCACGTCGCACCTCGGCCGTCCGACCGAAGGCGAGTTCAAGCCGGAAGATTCGCTCGCGCCGGTCGCGAAGCGCCTCGCCGAGCTGCTCGGCCGGGACGTGCCGCTCATCGCGAACTGGGTCGAGAACGGCGTGAACGTCGCGCCCGGCCAGGTCGTGCTGCTCGAGAACTGCCGCGTGAACAAGGGCGAGAAGAAGAACTCGGACGAGCTCGCGCAGAAGATGGCGAAGCTCTGCGACGTCTACGTGAACGATGCGTTCGGCACCGCGCACCGCGCGGAAGCGACGACCCACGGCATCGCGAAGTACGCGCCGGTCGCGTGCGCGGGCCCGCTGCTCGCCGCTGAACTCGACGCGCTCGGCAAGGCGCTCGGCAACCCGGCGCGCCCGCTGGTGGCGATCGTCGCCGGCTCGAAGGTGTCGACCAAGCTGACGATCCTCAAGTCGCTCGCGGAGAAGGTCGACCAGCTGATCGTCGGCGGCGGCATCGCGAACACGTTCATGCTCGCGGCCGGCCTGCCGATCGGCAAGTCGCTCGCGGAAGCCGACCTCGTCGGCGAGGCGAAGGCGATCATCGACGAAGCGCGCAAGCGCGGCGCGTCGGTGCCGATCCCGACCGACGTCGTCACCGCGAAGGAATTCTCGCCGACGGCCGCCGCGACCGTGAAGAAGGTCGCCGACATCGAGGCGGACGACATGATCCTCGACATCGGGCCGGAAACGGCCAAGGCGCTCGCGAGCCAGCTCGAGAAGGCCGGCACGGTCGTCTGGAACGGCCCGGTCGGCGTGTTCGAGTTCGACCAGTTCGGCAACGGCACCAAGACGCTCGCCGACGCGATCGCCAAATCGTCCGCGTTCTCGATCGCGGGCGGCGGCGACACGCTCGCGGCCATCGCGAAGTACGGCATCCACGACCAGGTCAGCTACATCTCGACGGGCGGCGGCGCCTTCCTCGAATTCCTCGAAGGGAAGAAGCTGCCGGCGGTGGAAGTGCTCGAAACGCGGGCGGCCTGAGCGTGGCGGCGCGCGCAGGGGTGACGACGGCCGCACGCTCCGCGAAGGCGGAGCCGGCGGCCGGCGCGGGCAAGCGCAAACGCGCGCCCGCGCGGGCGAACACAGCCCCGCGCGCGTCGGCGGCCGCCGGCGACGCGGCCACGCAGCACCACGAGATTCAGAACAAAGCGATGCCGGGCGCCAGCACCGGCACGCCCCCCGGAGCGGCCGCCGCTGGGCCCGCCGCATCCGGCTCTCGCAGCGTTTCACCCAGCGCATCCACCTTGATCCAGATGAGGAGTTTCATGCAGCGCGCCACCAAGATAGTCGCCACGATCGGCCCGGCCTCCAGTTCGCCGGAGATTCTGCTGCAGATGATGCAGGCGGGCCTCGACGTCGTGCGGCTCAATTTTTCGCACGGCACCGCCGATGATCACCGCCAGCGCGCCGAGATGGTGCGCGAGGCCGCCCGCAAGGTCGGCCGCGAGATCGCGATCATGGCGGACCTCCAGGGGCCGAAGATCCGCGTCGGCAAGTTCGAGAACGGCAAGACGATGCTCGTGCCGGGCCAGCCGTTCATTCTCGACGCGGGCTGCGAGCTCGGCAACGACGACCGCGTCGGCCTCGACTACAAGGAGCTGCCGCGCGACCTGAAGCCGGGCGACGTGCTGCTGCTGAACGACGGCCTGATCGTGCTGACCGTTGAGCGCGTGCTCGGCGAGGAGATTCATACGGTCGTCAAGGTGGGCGGCGAGCTGTCGAACAACAAGGGGATCAACCGGCAGGGCGGCGGGCTGTCGGCGCCGGCGCTGACCGCGAAGGACATGGAGGACATCCGCACCGCGATGTCGCTCGGCGCGGACCTCGTCGCGGTGTCGTTCCCGAAGAACGCGACCGACATGGAAATGGCGCGCCAGCTCGCGAACATCGCGGGCGCGCCGTACGGCATCAAGCCGAAGATGATCGCGAAGATCGAGCGCGCCGAGGCGATTCCCGCCCTGCAGAGCATCCTCGATGCGTCCGACGGCATCATGGTCGCGCGCGGCGACCTTGCGGTGGAGGTCGGCAACGCGGCCGTGCCGGCGCTGCAGAAGCGCATGATCCGGATGGCGCGCGAGTCGAACAAGCTCGTGATCACCGCGACGCAGATGATGGAATCGATGATCCACGCGCCGGTGCCGACCCGCGCCGAGGTGTCGGACGTCGCGAACGCGGTGCTTGACGGCACCGACGCGGTGATGCTGTCGGCCGAGACGGCCGCCGGCAAGTTCCCGGTCGTGACGATCGAGGCGATGGCGGCCATCTGCGTCGAGGCCGAGAAGTCCGAGCATGTGGAGCTCGACAAGGATTTCCTCGACCGCACGTTCACGCGGATCGACCAGTCGATCGCGATGGGCGCGCTCTTCACCGCGTACCACCTCGGCGCGAAGGCGATCGTCGCGCTGACCGAATCGGGCGCGACCGCGCTGTGGATGTCGCGCCACTACACGCACGTGCCGATCTTCGCGCTGACGCCGCGCGTCGGCAGCGAGCGCACGATGGCGCTGTACCGCAACGTCACGCCGTTGCACGTCGACTTCAACAGCGACCGCGACGGCGCGCTGCAACAGGCGCTCGAGCTGATCGTCCAGCGCGGCTACGTCGCGCGCGGCGACATGGTCGTGCTGACCGTCGGCGAGCCGATGGGGCAGGCGGGCGGCACCAACACGCTGAAGATCGTGCGGGTCGGCGAGCATTACTGAGCCGGCTGGCGGCCCGATTCGATCGGGCACTGGTTTTGCCGAAAACCGCGCGGGGTCGATTCCCCGCGCGGTTTTTTTCTTTATTTTGTCCGTATTGTGCCGTGCGAACGTAACAAAATGCGAGTGAGCGCCGCCGGGCGGTCGGAATCGGAGGCGCTTCGCGATAAAATGCCGCTATTCGACGCCCAGCCGCGCCGGTCCACCGCAGGGTTCCATGGGGCCAGGCCGCGCCGGCGCACAGGGCGCACCGCTTTTCATTCCAAGGAGTTCCACAATGCCTCTCGTATCAATGCGTCAATTGCTGGACCACGCGGCAGAGCACGGCTACGGCCTGCCGGCCTTCAACGTGAACAACCTGGAGCAGGTCCAGGCGATCATGGCGGCGGCGGACCAGGTCGGCGCACCCGTGATCATGCAGGCGTCGGCCGGCGCGCGTAAGTACGCGGGCGAGCCGTTCCTGCGCCACCTGATCGAAGCGGCGGTCGAGTCGTACCCGCACATCCCGGTCGTGATGCACCAGGATCACGGCCAGTCGCCGGCGGTCTGCATGGCGGCGATCCGCAGCGGCTTCACCAGCGTGATGATGGACGGCTCGCTCGAGGCGGACGGCAAGACGGTCGCGTCGTACGAATACAACGTCGACGTGTCGCGCAAGGTCGTCGAGATGGCGCACTCGATCGGCGTGACGGTCGAGGCGGAACTCGGCGTGCTCGGCTCGCTCGAGACGATGAAGGGCGACAAGGAAGACGGCCACGGCGCCGAGGGCACGATGACCCGCGAGCAGCTGCTGACCGATCCGGAGCAGGCCGCCGACTTCGTGAAGCTCACGCAGTGCGATGCGCTCGCGATCGCGATCGGCACGTCGCACGGCGCGTACAAGTTCTCGAAGAAGCCGACGGGCGACATCCTGTCGATCCAGCGCATCAAGGAAATCCACGCGCGCATCCCGAACACGCACCTCGTGATGCACGGCTCGTCGTCGGTGCCGCAGGAACTGCTGGCCGAGATTCGCGAATTCGGCGGCGACATGAAGGAAACCTACGGCGTGCCGGTCGAGGAAATCCAGGAAGGCATCAAGCACGGCGTGCGCAAGATCAACATCGACACCGACCTGCGCCTCGCGATCACCGGCGCGATCCGCCGCTACCTGTTCGAGAACCCGGGCAAGTTCGATCCGCGCGACTACCTGAAGCCCGCGCGCGAAGCGGCGAAGAAGGTCTGCGTCGACCGCTATCTCGCGTTCGGCTGCGAAGGCCAGGCCGGCAAGATCAAGCCGGTTTCGCTCGACAAGATCGCCGAGCAGTACAAATCCGGCGCGCTCGCGCAGGTCGTGCGCTGAGACTGTAGTACGATCCGGGGCAGCTGGCCGGCGGACGTCCGCCGGCCGTGACCGTCCCGCCGGCCGAAAAAGGGCCGGCCGGCGCCGCCCGGGCCTTGTTGCCCGGCCGCTCGCCGAAGTATCGCAAGGCCGCCGTTCCCGCCAGCCACGGGGAACGGCGTTTCCCTTTTTGTTTGGCTCCTTATCTGCGAAAAGACGATGTCTACCCTCTACGAATCCACGCTCCGCTCGCTGCCGCTCCTCGGTCGCGGCAAGGTCCGCGACAACTACGCGGTGGGCAACGACAAGCTCCTGATCGTCACGACCGACCGCCTGTCGGCATTCGACGTGATCATGGGCGAGCCGATTCCGAACAAGGGCCGCGTGCTGAACCAGATGGCGAACTTCTGGTTCGACAAGCTCGCGCACATCGTCCCGAACCACCTGACGGGCGACACGCCGGAAGCGGTCGTCGCGGCCGACGAGGTCGAGCAGGTCAAGGGCCGCGGCGTGGTCGTCAAGCGCCTCGAGCCGATCATGATCGAGGCTGTCGTGCGCGGCTACCTGGCCGGCAGCGGCTGGAAGGAATACCAGGCGACGGGCGCCGTGTGCGGCGTCCAGCTGCCGGAAGGCCTGCAGAACGCGCAGAAGCTGCCCGAGCCGATCTTCACGCCGGCCGCGAAGGCCGAGATGGGCGAACACGACGAGAACATCACGTTCGAGGAAACCGAGCGCCGCATCGGCACCGAGCTGGCCGCAACGATTCGCGACATCTCGATCCGCCTGTACAAGGAAGCGGCCGACTACGCGGCGACGCGCGGCATCATCATCGCCGACACGAAGTTCGAGTTCGGTCTCGACAACCACGGCAAGCTGTACCTGATGGACGAAGTGCTGACGGCCGACTCGTCGCGCTTCTGGCCGGCCGACCAGTACCAGGTCGGTACGAACCCGCCGTCGTTCGACAAGCAGTTCGTGCGCGACTGGCTCGAGACGCAGCCGTGGGGCAAGACGGCGCCGGCGCCGGCGCTGCCGGCCGACGTCGTCGAGAAGACGGCCGCGAAGTACCAGGAAGCGCTCGAGCGCATCACCGGCCAGCCGCTCGCCTGAGCATCGACGGGAACACGAAATGAGTGAAGTCCAGACCGCCCACACGCACAGCGCGCCGCTCGTCGGCGTGCTGATGGGCTCCAGTTCCGACTGGGACGTGATGAAACACGCCGTGGCGATCCTGCAGGAGTTCGGCGTGCCGTACGAGGCGAAGGTCGTGTCCGCGCACCGGATGCCCGACGAGATGTTCGACTACGCGGAGAAGGCGCGCGAGCGCGGCCTGCGCGCGATCATCGCGGGCGCGGGCGGTGCCGCGCACCTGCCCGGCATGCTCGCCGCGAAGACGACGGTGCCCGTGCTCGGCGTGCCGGTCGCGAGCAAGTACCTGAAGGGCGTCGATTCGCTGCACTCGATCGTGCAGATGCCGAAGGGCGTGCCCGTCGCGACCTTCGCGATCGGCGAGGCCGGCGCGGCGAACGCGGCGCTGTTCGCGGTATCGATCCTGTCCGGCGCGTCGGCCGATTACGCGAACCGGCTCGCCGCGTTCCGCGTGCGCCAGAACGAAGCCGCGCACGCGATGGTGCTACCGCCGCTGGAATGACGGCGGCATGGCTTCCCGGGGGCGGCTCCCCGGGGCGCCACCCCGGAACGCGCGGCCCGGGAAACGGCCGCCAAAGGACCGTCGATCCGCATTGTCCTCACTGCGGCGGGCGCGACGCCCGCCGTGACCGACCACTGACATGACCACTCCTCAATCCACTTCCCCGATCCTGCCCGGCGCCTGGCTGGGCATGGTCGGCGGCGGCCAGCTCGGCCGCATGTTCTGCTTCGCCGCGCAATCGATGGGCTATCGCGTCGCCGTGCTCGATCCCGATCCGACGAGCCCCGCCGGCGCGGTCGCCGACCGCCACCTGCGCGCGGCGTACGACGACGAAGCGGCGCTCGCCGAACTGGCGGCGCTGTGCGATGCGGTGTCGACCGAGTTCGAGAACGTCCCGGCCGCGAGCCTCGATTTCCTCGCGCGCACGACGTTCGTCGCGCCGGCCGGCCGCTGCGTCGCGGTCGCGCAGGACCGGATCGCGGAGAAGCGGTTCATCGAGGCGTCCGGCGTGCCGGTCGCGCCGCACGTCGTGATCGAATCGGCGGCGGCGCTTGCCGCGCTCGACGATGCCGCGCTCGACGCGGTGCTGCCGGGCATCCTGAAGACTGCGCGCCTCGGCTACGACGGCAAGGGGCAGGTGCGGGTGCGCACCGCGCAGGAGGCGCGCGATGCGCATGCGGCGCTCGGCGGCGTGGCGTGCGTGCTCGAAAAGCGCCTGCCGCTGAAGTACGAGGTGTCGGCGCTGATCGCGCGCGGCGCCGACGGCCGTTCGGCCGCGTTCCCGCTCGCGCAGAACACGCACCACAACGGCATCCTGTCGCTGACGGTCGTGCCGGCGCCGGCCGCCGACGCGACGCTCGCCGAAAAGGCGCAGCAGGCCGCGGTGCGGATCGCCGACACGCTCGGCTACGTCGGCGTGCTGTGCGTCGAATTCTTCGTGCTCGAAGATGGCTCGTTCGTCGCGAACGAGATGGCGCCGCGCCCGCACAATTCCGGCCACTACACGGTCGATGCGTGCGCAACGAGCCAGTTCGAGCAGCAGGTGCGCGCGATGACGCGCATGCCGCTCGGCAACCCGCGCCAGCATTCGCCGGCCGCGATGCTGAACATCCTCGGCGACGTGTGGTTCCCGGACGGCGGCGCGAATGCGGCAGTCACGCCGCCGTGGGACGAGGTCGCGGCGATGCCGACCGCGCATCTGCACCTGTACGGCAAGGAGGACGCGCGCGTCGGCCGCAAGATGGGCCACGTGAACTTCACGGCCGCGACGCGCGACGAAGCGCTCGGCGCGGCCACCGCGTGCGCGCAGCTGCTGCGCGTGCCGCTCGACTGAGGGCCGTGCCGATGTCCACCGATCTTCCGAAGTCCGTGACGCGCGCGCAGATCGACGCCGCCGCCGCGCTGCTCGATGCGGGGCAGCTCGTCGCGTTTCCGACCGAAACCGTCTACGGGCTCGGCGGCGACGCGGCGAATCCCGACGCCGTCGCGCGCATCTACGCGGCGAAAGGCCGGCCGGCGAATCATCCGGTGATCGTGCACTTGCCGCCGGGCGGCGATCCC
Source organism: Burkholderia sp. MR1-5-21 (assembly GCF_053427715.1). Taxonomy (NCBI): domain Bacteria; kingdom Pseudomonadati; phylum Pseudomonadota; class Betaproteobacteria; order Burkholderiales; family Burkholderiaceae; genus Burkholderia; species Burkholderia sp. MR1-5-21. The sequence goes on along the minus strand of NZ_JBSAXD010000013.1, from coordinate 96,790 downwards.
GGCTACTGGGTCGAGCAATTGCCCGACGATGCGCAGAAGCTGATCGATGCGTTCTGGCCCGGCCCGCTGACGCTGATCCTGAAGCGCCATCCGCGCATTCCGGATGCGGTGAGCGGCGGGCAGGACTCGGTCGGCCTGCGCTGCCCGTCGCATCCGGTCGCACAGGCGCTGCTGGCCGCGTTCAGCGCGCGGCGCGGCGGGCACGGCGGGGTCGCGGCGCCGTCCGCGAACCGCTTCGGGCACGTGAGCCCGACGACCGCGCAGCACGTGCGCGACGAATTCGGCGAGACGGTGCACGTGCTCGACGGCGGGCCGTCGGAAGTCGGCATCGAATCGACGATCCTCGACCTGTCGCGCGGCTTCCCGGCGCTGCTGCGCCCCGGCCACGTGACACCGCAGCAGATCGCCGACGTGCTCGGCCGCGCGCCACTGCTGCCGGACGGCAGCGACGCGACCGCGCCGCGCGCGTCCGGCACGCTGAAGGCACACTACGCGCCGCGCACGCCGCTCGCACTGCTGCCGTTCGATGCTCTGGAGCCGCTGCTCGCGGCCGCGCAGGCGGCGGGCGAGCGGGTCGCGCTCGTCGCTCGCGCATCGTGCGCGGGCCGCTGGGCGCAGGCCGCCGGCGTGCACTTCGTCGCGGCACCGGAAGATCCCCAGGTCTATGCGCGCGAGCTGTACGGGATGCTGCGCACGCTCGACCGCGCGGACGTCGCGCGGATCCTCGTCGAGAAGCTGCCGGATACCGTCGAATGGATCGCGGTCAACGATCGTCTCGGCCGCGCGGCGGCGGCGTTCGAAGCGCAGGGGTGATCGCGGCAGCGACACACGTGCCGACGCCGTAGGTCGCTCGCCGACGAGCACGCATTGTGCGACGCGTCGGGATCGGAAAAACAAACGCCCGACCGGTGAACCCGGTCGGGCGTTTTCGCTTGTGGTCGCGTTCGCAGGCGCGAAGCGTCCGCCGTCCGGTCCGCAGCAGCTGCTGCGCGGACCGGACGCGGTGCTTACTTGCCGACGCCGGTCGCCGCGATCTGCTTCTCGACAAACTGTGCGGTCAGCTGACCCATGTGCGTCGACGGGTGGACCGTGTCGGCGAACATGTAGGTCTGGTCCGCGTTCGCGGTCGTGTAGGTCTGCGGCGAGCAGAACAGCGACGAACCGAATGCCGACGGCATCGGCTCGCCGAACGCCTTCGCCGCGTTGATCATCGCCTGCAGGTTGCACGCGGTGCCCGTATTCGACACGGTGAAGCCGTTCGCCTGGTAATTGGCCGTGATGCCGTCCTGCCACGTGAAAATGTCGAGCAGCACGTACTTGGTCGTGTCGACCTTGAGCGCCTGCAGCGTCGCGACGAGCGTCTGGTTGAACAGCCCCGACAGCTGCGTGAACGCCGCCTGCGTGCCGCCTGCCACTGCCAGCGGCGTGCCGCCGATGTCCGGCATGTTCGACACGAACACGTGCGTGCCGCCCGCCGCGACGATCTGCTGGACGATGCCTGCGTACTGCTGCGCGGCGAGCCCGATCGCCTGGGCTGCCGCGAGCTGCGCGGCTGGCGTGTTGCCTTGCGCCTGCGCGACCTGCGCCTGATAGAAGATGTCGTTCGCGCCACCGTTGAGCAGCACGATCTGGCCCGCGTTGAAGCTGCCGTGCTGCGTCAGGTACTGCTTGAGCTGGTCGGCGATCGGCATCGTCGTGGCTTGCGCATAGGCCGAGTTCGGCACGCTCGCGTCCGCGTGGCCGATGCCCGGCTGCTGCGTGACGCGCGCGCCGCCCTGAGCGTAGCCGAGGCCGCCCGTCGCCTGCAGCGGCACGCCGAAGCCTCCCTGGTTGGCCGGCTGCAGCGTGTCGCCGTAATAGGTCGCGACGAGCTGCGGCCAGACCTGGCCCGGGTTGGTCGTGAAGCGGCCGCCGCCGAAGCCAAGCAGGATCTGCGAATACGTGCCGGCGTCGGACAGGCTGTCGCCGAACGACACGATCTGCATCTTCACGCCGGACGGCGGCGTATTGGACGCGCTGCTGCTGTTGTCGTCGCCGCCGCCGCATGCGGCGAGCAGCGCGAACGCGGCGCCGGCGATCGCGCGTTGCGCGGTGCGCAGCAGGCGCTGGCGGGTGCGGGACGGTGCGTGTCGTTGTTGTTGCATCGATCGATCTCCTCGTAGATATGGCCTGATGTCTGTCATCTGCCGTGCCCGCTCAGGTTCGGGTCGCGCGGCGGCCGTTGGCTGAAATTGATATGGGTCTAGCTCTGTCGGTTCGCGGCCATCGGGGACACGGCACGCGGGTCGTCCACGGCGGCCTCGTCGATCTGCGCATGATAAGCGCTCGCCCACTCGGGCGGACCGAAAACCGCCTGCAGCTTGTTGCGCCACCCCGCGACGCGCCACGCATCGGCGGCCATCGCCCCCCATTCATGGAACGTCGCGACGAGCGGATTGTTCGAGCCGAGCCGCTCGACAATCCCATACTTCGGCGGATCGTCCGCGGTCTCCTCGACGAAACTGCCGAACAGGCGATCCCAGATCACGAGCACGCCCGCGTAATTGCGGTCGATGTAGCGCGCGTTGCGCGCATGATGCGCACGGTGGATCGACGGCGTGTTGAACACGTACTCGAGCCAGCCGAGCTTGCCGATCGCCTGCGTGTGGACGAAGAACTGGAACGCGAGGTTGATCAGCACGATGCCGACGATCTGCTGCGGCGGGAAACCGAGGAACGCGAGCGGCAGCCAGAACAGCCACATGCCCGCGATCGGGTACATCAGGCTCTGGCGGAACGCGGTCGAGAAGTTCATCCGCTCGGACGAGTGGTGCACGACATGCGCGGCCCACAGCCAGCGCACGCGATGGCTCGCGCGATGGAACACGTAGTAGAGCAGGTCCTGCCCGACGAACAGCACGGCGAACGACAGCCAGCCGTCCTGCCACGTGAAGACGCGGAAATGCCGGTAGCAGTACGCGTACACGGGAATCACGAACAGCCACGCGATCTTGTCCGCGCCCTGGTGCATCAGCGCGAGCGCCGCGTTGCACAGCGTGTCGCGCCAGCCGTAGACGGCGTCCTGCGGACGGGTGCGGGCGAGGTGCCAGGCTTCCCAGCCGATGCAGAGCAGGAAGACGGGCGCCAGCGCGAGCAGTAGCAATTCGACGTCGAATCGCATGGGCGTGTCTCCTCCTTTCCCCTGCAAGCCTTGAGGCCGGGCGTTCGGCCCGATTTTCAATATTGGTCAGGCCAACAGCCTACGCAATCGGGTCGCGCTAGGCGAGGGGGGAGCGTAGAGGGTTCCCTCTGAGGACAGGGTTTCTACCGAAGCCGCGCCGTGCGGGGCCGGGCGGTGTGGCCCCGTTTTATTGAGGTCCGGCCGCGCGCGAGCCGCACGCGACCGCCTCGGGTCAGTGCGTGCCCGCGTACACCCATTCGAGCAGGCTGTCGTGCGCGGCGCGCGCGGCTTCCGCGTGTTCGTCGTTGATGAAGCTGACGACGACGTAGCTCTGGCCGTCCGCGCCCGCGACGTAGCCGGCGATCGCGCGTACGTCGCGCAGCGTGCCGGTCTTGATGTGCGCGTTGCCGAGCACGCCCGCGCTGGTGAGCCGGTTCTTCATCGTCCCGTCGATGCCGGCGATCGGCAGCGAATCGATGAACGCCTGTGCGACCGGGCTCGCGTTCGCGGCCTGCAGCAGCGCGGCGAGCGACTGTGCGCTCACGTGCTCGTCGCGCGACAGGCCGGAGCCGTTGTCGAGCGCGAGCTCCGGCATCTCGATGCCGCTCTTCTGCAGGAACGCGCGGATCGCGCGGCTCGACTGTTCGGGCGTCGCGGGCGGCTTGCCGGTCACCGCGCCGATCGTCAGGAACAGGTTGCGCGCCATCACGTTGTTGCTGAACTTGTTGATGTCGTAGACGATGCTGCCGAGCACGGGGCTCTGGTGCACGGCGACCGGCCGCGCGGTCGTCGGCACCTTGCCTTCGCTGACCGGGCCCGTGATCGTGCCGCCGTCCTGCTGCCACAGCGCGAGGAAGCCGCGCGCGAAGAACGTCGTGTGGTCGAGGATCGCGAGGTTCGTCGTGCGTGCGCCGCAGCGCAGCGGGACGTCGCCCGCGAACGACGCGGTCAGCATGCCGTCGCCGGCCGTCAGCGTCGGGCGTGCGGCCGACGCCGCCGCGCCGCACGAGCCGTTGCCCTCGTACAGCTGGTTGTCGATCGACAGGTTCGCGAGCGGCGGCAGCACGTCGACCGCGACCTTGCCGTCGTCGCCGGGCGTCACCGTGAACGACACCGCCTTGAATGCGTACAGCAGCGGGTCCGGGCCGACGTTGTAAGGTGCGCTCGTATCGTCGTCGAATGCCGGCAGGTCACGCGTCGACGCCGCGAAGTAGCTCTTGTCGAGCACGAGGCCGCCGTTCACGCGCTTGATGCCGGCCTTGCGGATCTTGTCGACGAGGTCGATCAGCTCCTCGGGCACGAGCTTCGGGTCGCCGGTGCCCTTCACGTAGAGGTTGCCCTGCAGCGTGCCGTCCGGGTCGACCGGGCCGTCCGCGTACGCGGTCGTGCGCCAGCGGAAATCGGGGCCGAGGATCGACAGTCCCGAGAAGGTCGTGACGAGCTTCATCGTCGACGCGGGCAGCATCGGGCGGCTCGCGTTCCACGCGACGAGCGGCTCCGGATCGCCGACCCGCTCGACGACGACGCTCATCGCCGACGCGGGCACCTTCGCGCGCTGCAGCGCGACGAGCACGGACGGCGGAAGTCCGGCGGCGCGCGCGGCAGGAGACAGGACGGCCGTTTTGTGCGGTGCCTTGTGCGGCTTCTTGCGGGCTTGCGCGGGCGGCGCGAAGGCGAGGGCGGTACAGGTGGCTAGGACGGCGGCGGCGCGCAGGCAGAGGCGGGCGCGCGGCGCGAGCCGGGCGGAAAGGGCGGAAATCGGCATGGACGAATACGGAAAAGCGGGGGTACGGACGAGGCGCGCGCGGCGCCAAAGCGCACATTGTAGAGACAAGTGCGGACATGCCTGATGAAATCGTCATCAGCGTGGCCGGACAGGCAGTCGCCCGGACCGACCGTCCCGCGCCAAGCCCGCGCGGACCCGCCGCGTCACCCGTGGTGCCGCGTGCGCGATTCGCGGCGCTACAATGGTCGGCATGTTTCACTCGTCCCATGGATGCCGACCCAGATGCGGATACTGCTTGTCGAAGACGACCGGATGATCGCCGAGGGCGTGCGCAAGGCGCTGCGCTCGGACGGCTGCGCGGTCGACTGGGTGCAGGATGGCGACGCGGCGCTCACCGCGCTCGGCGGCGAAACGTACGACCTGCTGCTGCTCGACCTCGGGTTGCCGAAGCGCGACGGCATCGACGTGCTGCGCACGCTGCGCGCGCGCGGGCTGGCGCTGCCGGTGCTGATCGTCACTGCGCGCGACGCGGTCGCCGATCGCGTGAAGGGCCTCGACGCGGGTGCCGACGACTACCTCGTCAAGCCGTTCGATCTCGACGAACTGGGCGCGCGGATGCGCGCGCTGATCCGCCGCCAGGCGGGGCGCAGCGAGTCGCTGATCCGCCACGGCACGCTGACGCTCGATCCCGCTTCGCACCAGGTGACGCTCGACGGCGCACCCGTCGCGCTGTCGGCGCGCGAGTTCGCGCTGCTCGAGGCGCTGCTCGCGCGGCCGGGCGCGGTGCTGTCGAAGAGCCAGCTCGAGGAGAAGATGTACGGCTGGGGCGAGGAGATCGGCAGCAACACGGTCGAGGTCTATATCCACGCGCTGCGCAAGAAGCTCGGCTCGGACCTGATCCGCAACGTGCGCGGGCTCGGCTACATGGTCGTCAAGGAAAGCTGACGCGTGAGGTCGATCCGTCATCAATTGCTGATCTGGCTGCTGGCGATCGTCGTCGCGGGCGTCGGTCTCGCCGGCTGGCTGATCTACCGGCAGGCGCTCGCCGAGGCGAACGAGCTGTTCGACTACCAGCTGCAGGAAATCGCCGCGGCGCTGCCGTCCGAGCCGTTCTCGCAGGTGTTCGGCTCGCGCACCAACGGCGACGAAGGCATCGTGATCCAGATCTGGAACCGCAACGGCGTGCTGATGTACTTCTCGCATCCGCGCGCGCCGATCGCGCCGCGCGCCGAGCTCGGCTTCTCGACCGAGCGCACCGACCGCGGCGAATGGCGCGTGTACGGGGCGATCGTCGGCGACAACGTCGTGCAGCTCGCGCAGCCGGTGTCGGTGCGCAACCGGCTCGCGGCGAACGTCGCGCTGCGCACGCTGTGGCCGCTGATCGTGCTGCTGCCGTTCCTCGGCGCGGCCGTGTGGATGATCGTCGGGCGCGGGCTCGCGCCGCTGCGCCGCGTGACCCGCGCGGTCGAGGCGCGCCGGCCCGAGGCGCTCGATCCGCTGCCCGATTCGCCGCTGCCGCTCGAGGTGCAGCCGCTCGTGCAGGCGCTGAACCGGCTGCTCGCGCGGCTGTCGGCCGCGCTCGACACGCAGAAGGCGTTCGTCGCGGATGCCGCGCACGAACTGCGCACGCCGCTCGCGGCCGTGCAGATCCAGGCGCAACTCGTCGCCCGCGCAAGAGACGACGAATCGCGCCGCGAGGCGCTCGTCGATCTGCAGGACGGCGTGACGCGCGCGACGCGCCTTGCCGAGCAGCTGCTCGCGCTGGCCCGCGCGGAGCCGGACGGCGGCACGGTGCGCGAGGCGATCGACCTGCAGACGCTGCTCGTCGAGTGCGTGGCCGCGCACGCCCCGCTCGCGCAGCGGCGCCACATCGACCTCGGCTTCGAGGACGCGCAGCCGGCAAAGGTCGTCGCCGATGTCGCCGCGCTGCGCGTGATGTTCGGCAACCTGCTCGACAACGCGGTCAAGTACACGCCGGACGGCGGCCGCATCGACGTGTCGCTGACGCGCGACGCGGCCGGCCGCGCATGCGTGCAGATCGGCGACAGCGGGCCGGGCATTCCGGCCGACGAGCGCGAGCGCGTGTTCGACCGCTTCTACCGGGACAGCGCCGCGCGCGCCCGCACCGACGTGTCGGGCAGCGGGCTCGGGCTCGCGATCGTCAAGCGTGTCGCGACGCAGCAGGGCGCGACGGTGTCGCTCGGCGACGCGGCGGCGGGCGGCCTGCTCGTCAGCGTCGTGTTTCGCGACGCCGAGGTGCCGGCGGAGGCGCCCGCGGCCGTCTGAGGCCGTCTGGCCGGGGATCCCGGATCGATCCCCGGGTGGCGGGCGCCGGCGGCGGACCGGCGCGCCGATGCCGTGCAGACGGGCCGATCATGCTGTTCATGCCCCGCTTGATCCCCGCTCGAGGCCGATTAATGGCGACCGATGCCGATTAAGCCTCCTTTAAGTCAGCGCCGTTACGCTGCGATGTAACAAAAGAGGAGGTCCTACGATGAACACCCGATTCCTTGCGCGTGGTGCCGTTGCGGTCGCCGTGGCGGCCGCGCTGTCCGCCGGCTATGTCGCGGGCACCCGGCATGCCGATCCGCAGATCATCTCGCCCGCGCAGGCGGCCGCGCTGATGCCGGCCGAAGCGGCCGCGAAAACCGGCATCCCGGACTTCTCCGGGCTGGTGGAGACCTATGGCCCGGCGGTCGTGAACATCAGCGCGAAGCACGTCGTGAAGCAGGTGTCGCGGCGCGTGCCGCAGCCGCAGCTGCCGATCGACCCGAGCGACCCGTTCTACCAGTTCTTCAAGCACTTCTACGGCCAGGTGCCCGGCATGGGCGGCGACGCGCAGCCGGACGACCAGCCGAGCGCGAGCCTCGGCTCCGGGTTCGTCATCAGCCCGGACGGCTACATCCTCACCAACGCGCACGTGATCGACGGCGCAAACGTCGTCACCGTGAAGCTGACCGACAAGCGCGAATACAAGGCGAAGGTCGTCGGCGCCGACAAGCAGTCCGACGTCGCGGTGCTGAAGATCGACGCGAGCGGGCTGCCGACGGTGAAGATCGGCGATCCGGCGCAGAGCAAGGTCGGCCAGTGGGTGGTCGCGATCGGCTCGCCGTACGGCTTCGACAACACGGTGACCTCCGGCATCATCAGCGCGAAGTCGCGTGCGCTGCCCGACGAGAACTACACGCCGTTCATCCAGACCGACGTGCCGGTCAACCCCGGCAACTCGGGCGGCCCGCTGTTCAACCTGAACGGCGAGGTGATCGGCATCAACTCGATGATCTATTCGCAGACGGGCGGCTTCCAGGGGCTGTCGTTCGCGATCCCGATCAACGAGGCGATCAAGGTCAAGGACGAGCTCGTGAAGACCGGCCACGTGAGCCGCGGTCGCCTCGGTGTCGCGGTGCAGGGGCTGAACCAGACGCTGGCCAGCTCGTTCGGGCTGCCGAAGCCTGACGGCGCGCTTGTCAGCTCGGTCGATCCGAGCGGCCCGGCCGCGAAGTCGGGGCTGCAGCCGGGCGACGTGATTCTGTCGGTGAACGGTTCGCCTGTCGCCGATTCGACGACGCTGCCGTCGCAGATCGCGAGCCTGAAGCCTGGCGCGAAGGCCGAGCTGGAGATCTGGCGCGACAAGTCGAAGAAGACGGTCAGCGTGACGCTCGGCTCGATGACGGACGCCAAGATCGCGTCGAACGACGGCGGTCCGGTCGAGCAGGGGCGCCTCGGCGTCGCGGTGCGGCCGCTCACGCCGCAGGAGCGCAGTGCAACGCAGCTGTCGCACGGGCTGATCGTGCAGCAGGCCGGCGGCCCCGCGGCGAGCGCGGGCATCCAGCCGGGCGACGTGATCCTCGCGGTGAACGGCCGGCCGGTCACGAGCCCCGAGCAGTTGCGCGACGCGGTGAAGAACGCCGGCAACAGCCTGGCGCTGCTGATCCAGCGTGATAATGCGCAGATCTTCGTGCCGGTCGACCTGAGCTGACCGGCGCTTACCGGCGGAAACAGGCCTCAGGCCGGGCGCGGCGGCGCGGTCCGCTTCGCGCACCGTGGTGCCCGGCAGCGCTTGCGACCCAAAAGGAGAGCGCCATGCAACATCCACGCAGACTGTCCCGATTCGCGATCGCCGTGGCATTGGCCGCCGGCATCGCGGCCGGCACGACCGGCGCGTACGCGCAGTCGGACGGCTTGCCCGCCGTGCATCAACAGGGCGACGTGACCTTCGTGTCGGGTGGCGTCGGGCAGGACGAGTCGACCGCGTTCCAGCGCAACGAACCGGCGTGGCCGCTCGCGTTGCGCTTCACGGGCGCGGGCGGCGAATTCGTCGCCGACGTCCATGTGCGGATCACCGACGCGAAGGGCGCCGAAGTGCTGAGCACCGACGCGCACGGGCCATACATGCTCGTGAAATTGCCGCCGGGCCGCTATACGGTCAAAGCGTCATACCAGGGCAAGGACGAGGCGCACGACGTGACCGTCGGCGCGAAGGGTGGCACGAAGCAGGCATTCACGTGGAGCGCGAAATAATCGATGTCATGCGGCGATAGCCGCGGTCGCGCAATTCGTGCGACTTTCGCCCATAATGAAAGCCGCGGCGTTCGCGCCGTGGCTTTTTCGTTTGTGGTGCCCGCCCTGGCTCGCCTGCCGGGCCGTCCGCAGGGGAGAACGATGTCCGACCCAGCCGATCCTCGCTTCGAAATCGTGCCGAACCGCCATCGCGTGCGCGTGATCCACCAGGGGATTACGTACGCCGATTCCGTCGGCGCGCTGACCGTGCGCGAGGCCGGCGTGCCGGACGTCCACTACCTCCCGCGCACCGATGTCAACATGCATCGGCTCGTGCGGTCGGCTTCGACGGCCGTCGGCGGGATCAAGGGTTACGCGAGCTACTTCGATTTGCAGACCGAAGACGGCGTCATCGAAAACGCCGCATGGAGTTACGAGGAACCGGAGGAGGAGGCAAGGGCGCTTGCGCGCTATGTCGCCTTCGACGCCGCGCGGGTCGACAGTCTGGTCGAAACGTCCTGACGCGGCGAGCGTTCATCGGGGAGGCATCATGGAACTGAACGACGCATTACGCATCCCGCTTGCGCCGTCGGTCGTCACGGAGGCGCTGGAGGACATCGCGCTGTTGCGCGCGAGCTTCGACCATTGCGAATCGTTCGCGGCGCTCGCGCACGGCGAGTACGCGCTGACGCTGACCGTCCCGCTCGGTCCGCTGCGTGCGCGCTACGACGTGCGTGCGCATGTCGCGTGCGAGCAGGGCGATGCGGAAGGGCAGCCGCGCCGGACCCTGAGCTTCAAGGCGCGCGCGGACGGCATCGGCGCGCTGCGTGGCCAGATCGAGATCGTGCTGTTTCCGGAGTCGGACGATGCGGACGCCACGCGCATCGAGTACGTGGTGTGGGCGACGGCAACCGGGCCGCTCACCGAACTGCCGGTGCGGCAGATCGAGAACGCGCTGCACGAATGGGCCGACGATTTCTTCAGCGAATTCTGCGCGGTCGTGCAGGCCAAGCACGGTCTTGCGCCGAACCTTGCGCGCACGAGCCCGCCGCGGCGCCAGTACGTGTTCCTGCGGCCCGCGGCGCTGGCGGGGGCGTTGAAGCGTCCACCGTTGCAGCATCTCGGCGGCGCGCTGACCGGGCGCTCGGCCAGCGCGCTCCCTCATCGCGCGTCAGGCACGTTGCCCGTGTGGGCATGGGCGGCGATGATCGTGTTCATCGCGTTGCTGCTCTACGCGGCACGCTGGTTCAACGGCGGCTGAACGTCCATCCCGCCGCCGGGCCGCCGCCGGGCCGTTGCCGGTGCAGCGGCCCGGCGGCCGTCATCCGCGCGCGTCGAACGCCGCGCCGCGAAATTCCCGCCGATATGCCGACGGCGACGTGCCGAGCGCGCTTGCGAAATGCTGGCGCAGCGACACGCTCGACCCGTAGCCGGCCGCCTGCGCGATCGCGTCGATCGATTGTCCGGTGGTTTCCAGCAGATGCTGCGCGCGCGCGAGCCGCTCGGCCTGCAACCATGCGGTGACGGTCGTGCCGGTCGCCTGGCGGAAGTGGCGCGTGAACGTGCGCCGGCTCATCAGCACGTGTGCGGCGAGCGAATCGACGCTGTGCGCGGCGTCGAGATGCGCGCGTACCCAGTCGAGAAGGCCCGCGAGCCGCGCATCGCGCGGGTGCGCGGCGACCGGCTGCGGCACGTACTGCGCCTGCCCGCCCTGGCGGTGCGGCGGAATCACGAGGCGCCGCGCGATCTGGTTCGCCGCATCGGTGCCGAAACGCCGGCGCACCACGTGCAGGCAGCAGTCGAGCCCCGCGGCGGTGCCGGCCGACGTCATCAGGTTGCCGTCGTCGACATACAGCACGTCGGGATCGAGCTTCACGCGCGGAAAGCGCTTCGCGAAGTCGTCGGCCCATGCCCAGTGGGTCGTCGCCGGGCGGCCGTCGAGCAGGCCGGCGGCGGCGAGCACATAGGCGCCGAGGCATAGCCCGACGAGCAGCGCGCCGCGGTCGGCGGCCGTACGCACGGCATCGAGCAGCACCGCCGGCGGCGTCTCGTCCGGGTCGCGCCAGCTCGGCACGATGATGATCTGCGCGTCGTCGAGCGCGTCGAGCCCGAACGGCGCCGAGATCGTGAAGCCGCCTGTCGTCGCGAGCGGGCCGGGGTCCGGCGAGCACACGCGGAAGTCGAACACGGGCGTTGCGGCCGCATCGCGCTCCCTGCCGAACACGACCGACGGTACCGACAGGTGGAACGGGCTGATGCCGTCGAACGCGATCGCGGCGACGACGGTAGGCGGCGAGACGGTGGCCATGGCGGGCTCCGCAAGATGGATGGCCCGATTTTATCGAAGAATGGAAATTGGGCCGCCGGCGCGCATCAATCCTCGTCCTTCAGCATCGCCGGGCTGTACCGCAGCATGTCGAAACAGCCGTCGACGAGCTTTTCCGCGTGCCGTTCCGCGTCGATTTCGCCGGGCAGCATCAGCATGTCGCGCACAAAACCACTGACGAGCGTATGCAGCATCAGCGTCGCGCGCCAGGTGTCGAGCCGCTCGGGCAGCAGCTTCTGCCGCACGGCCACCGCGAGATCGGCGTCGATCGCGTGCAGCGCCTCGCTCATCCCGGCGCGATTGCGCTGCAGCAGCGGCTCCATGTCCGCGACGTACTCGCACTTCATGAACAGGATACTGAACACGCGGCGCAGCTGCGAGTCGCGTTGGACCCCCAGCAGGCACCAGATCAGGATCTTGCGGATCTTGTCGAGCGGATTGCCGCCCGGCGCGTCGGCGGGCATCGTCTTCAGCTCGTCGATCGGCAGGAAGACGCGGTCGAACATGGCGTCGAACAGTTCGGCCTTGTTCGCGAAATGCCAGTAGATCGCGCCGCGCGTGACGCCGGCGTGCTGGGCGATGTCGGCGAGCGACGTGTGCGACACACCCTTCTCGAAAAAGACGTGTTCGGCGGCGTCGAGGATGCTGTTGCGCGTCGCAAGCGCTTCCTCCTTGGTGCGTCTGACCATGTGCAGGCCTGAATGGATCGATCGGTGGGACTGAACAGTAATAGGGATTGCACCCTCGCCGCAGCCGCGCAGACGGGCTATCCTTGCGGCTGGTAACAATTCGTAAGACTTGGCGGTCTCGGCAGGAAGAGGGTCATTTTACATACATTCGTGAATGTATATACAATGCCACCCTACGATCGAATGACGAAAGTGGCAATCAGTTAATATCCCACTCTGCTGATTCCCGCCAAAGTACCAGTCCGCAGTTCGCGGCGTCTCGTCGGCACAGTGGTTTCGTGCCGCTTGCTGTATCTAGCAGTCCAGTAATTCAGGTGTTCGATCAGCGCCGTGAGGCGCATCCGTGTTGCGCCCCTGTCGGGCGCTGCACTCATTCCATTGGTTACACACAGAGGTCGCTCCATGCGCGTCGAACGGGTTCCATACCGCTTAATCACTGTCGCGACGGCTGCCGTTTTCCTGGCCGCGTGCGGGAAAAAAGATTCGGCACCGCCGCCGCAAACGCCGGAAGTCGGCGTCGTCACCGTCCAGCCGGAAACCGTGCCGGTCTTCACCGAACTGCCGGGCCGCACCAATGCGTTCCTCGTCGCGCAAGTGCGCGCACGGGTCGACGGCATCGTGCTGCGCCGCGAATTCACCGAAGGCAGCGACGTCAAGGCTGGCCAACGCCTCTACAAGATCGACCCGGCCCCGTACATCGCGGCGCTGAACAGCGCGAAGGCGACGCTCGCGAAGGCGCAGGCGAACCTCGCGACGCAGAACGCGCTCGTGGCGCGCTACAAGGTGCTCGTCGCCGCGAACGCGGTCAGCAAGCAGGACTACGACAACGCGGTGGCCACGCAAGGGCAGGCCGCGGCGGACGTCGCAGCCGGCAAGGCAGCGGTCGACACCGCGCAGATCAACCTCGGCTACACGGACGTCGTCTCGCCGATCACGGGCCGCGTCGGCATCTCGCAGGTCACGCCGGGCGCCTACGTGCAGGCGAGCCAGGCGACGCTGATGTCGACTGTGCAGCAGCTCGACCCGGTCTACGTTGACCTGACGCAATCGAGCCTCGACGGGCTGAAGCTGCGTCAGGACGTGCAGAGCGGCAAGCTGAAGACGAGCGGCCCGGGCGCGGCGAAGGTATCGCTGATCCTGGAAGACGGCAAGACGTATGCGGAGCCGGGCAAGCTGCAGTTCTCGGACGTGACGGTCGATCAGGCGACGGGCTCGGTGACGATCCGCGCGATCTTCCCGAACCCGGGCCGCGTGCTGCTGCCGGGGATGTTCGTGCGCGCACGGATCGAGGAAGGCGTGAATGAGAACGCGTTCCTGGTGCCGCAGATCGGCGTCACGCACGACCAGAAGGGTCAGGCGGTCGCGATGGTGGTCGGTGCGGACAGCAAGGTTGCGCCGCGTCAGCTGACGACGACCGGCATGCAGGGCCAGAACTGGGTTGTCGAAGGCGGGCTGCAAGCGGGCGACCGCGTGATCGTGCAGGGCATCGACAAGGTGCGTCCGGGCGCGACCGTGAAGACCGTGCCGGCGAAGCTCGCGGCGGCGCCGGGCGCCGCATCGGGCGCCGCTGCTGCGCCGGTTGCGCCGGCTGCGGCATCGTCCGCTGCCGCATCGAATGCCGCCGCATCGGGTGCCGCGCCTGCAAGCGCCGCCGCGGCTTCGCCCGCCGCAGCGTCGGGCGCGCAATAATAGGGAGCCTGTTTCATGGCAAAGTTTTTTATCGATCGCCCGATTTTTGCATGGGTGATCGCCATCATCCTGATGCTGGCCGGCGTCGCAGCGATCTTCACGCTGCCGATCGCGCAGTATCCGACGATCGCGCCGCCATCGATCCAGATCACCGCGAACTACCCGGGCGCTTCCGCGAAGACGGTGGAAGACACGGTGACGCAGGTGATCGAGCAGCAGATGAGCGGTCTCGACAACTTCCTGTACATGTCGTCGACGAGTGACGACTCGGGCACGGCAACCATCACGCTGACGTTCGCGCCCGGCACCAACGCCGACATCGCGCAGGTCCAGGTGCAGAACAAGCTGTCGCTCGCGACGCCGATCCTGCCGCAGGTCGTGCAGCAGCTCGGCCTGTCGGTGACGAAATCGAGCAGCAGCTTCCTGCTGGTGCTCGCCTTCACGTCCGAAGACGGCAGCATGAACAAGTACGACCTCGCGAACTACGTGGCGTCGCACGTGAAGGACCCGATCAGCCGGCTCAACGGCGTCGGTACCGTCACGCTGTTCGGCTCGCAGTACGCGATGCGGATCTGGCTCGACCCGACCCGGCTGAACAACTACGGCCTCACGCCGGTGGACGTCACGAGCGCGATCAGCGCGCAGAACGTGCAGATCGCGGGCGGCCAGATCGGCGGCACGCCGGCCGTGCCGGGCACCGTGCTGCAGGCGACGATCACCGAGTCGACGCTGCTGCAGACGCCCGAGCAGTTCGGCAACATCCTGCTGAAAGTCAACCAGGACGGCTCGCAGGTGCGCCTGAAGGACGTCGCGAAGATCGGCCTCGGCGGCGAGAACTACAACTTCGACACGAAGTACAACGGCCGTCCGTCCGCTGCGCTGGGTATCCAGCTCGCGACCAACGCGAACGCGCTCGCGACCGCGAAGGCGGTGCGCGCGAAGATCGACGAACTGTCGAAGTACTACCCGCACGGCCTGGTCGTCTCGTATCCGTATGACACGACGCCGTTCGTGCGCCTGTCGATCGAGGAAGTGGTCAAGACGCTGCTCGAAGGGATCGTGCTCGTGTTCCTCGTGATGTATCTGTTCCTGCAGAACCTGCGGGCAACGATCATCCCGACGATCGCAGTGCCGGTCGTGCTGCTCGGCACGTTCGCGATCATGTCGCTCGTCGGCTTCTCGATCAACACGCTGTCGATGTTCGGTCTCGTGCTCGCGATCGGTCTGCTGGTGGACGATGCGATCGTGGTCGTGGAGAACGTCGAGCGGGTGATGGCCGAGGAAGGCTTGTCGCCGAAGGAGGCGACGAAGAAGGCGATGGGCCAGATCACCGGCGCGCTGGTCGGCGTCGCGCTCGTGCTGTCGGCCGTGTTCGTGCCGGTGGCGTTCTCGGGCGGCTCGGTCGGTGCGATCTACCGTCAGTTCTCGCTGACGATCGTGTCGGCGATGGTGCTGTCGGTGCTCGTCGCGTTGATTCTGACGCCGGCGCTGTGCGCGACGATCCTGAAGCCGATTCCGCAGGGGCATCACGAAGAGAAGAAGGGCTTCTTCGGCTGGTTCAACCGCACGTTCAACCAGAGCCGCGACAAGTATCACGTCGGCGTGCACCACGTGATCAAGCGCTCGGGCCGCTGGCTCATCATCTACCTGGTCGTGATCGTCGCGGTCGGCCTGCTGTTCGTGCGCCTGCCGAAGTCGTTCCTGCCGGATGAAGACCAGGGCCTGATGTTCGTGATCGTGCAGACGCCGTCCGGCTCGACGCAGGAAACCACCGGCAGGACGCTCGAGAACATCTCGAACTACCTGCTGAACGACGAGAAGGAAATCGTCGAATCCGCGTTCACGGTCAACGGCTTCAGCTTCGCGGGCCGCGGCCAGAACTCGGGTCTCGTGTTCGTCCGCCTGAAGGATTACGCACAGCGTCAGCATGCGAACCAGAAGGTTCAGGCGCTGATCGGCCGGATGTTCGGCCGCTATGCGGGCTACAAGGACGCGCTCGTGATTCCGTTCAACCCGCCGTCGATTCCGGAACTCGGCACCGCCGCCGGCTTCGACTTCGAGCTGACGGACAACGCGGGTGTCGGCCACGACGCGCTGATGGCGGCACGTAACCAGTTGCTCGGGATGGCGGCAAAGGATCCGACGCTGCAGGGCGTGCGTCCGAACGGCCTGAACGACACGCCGCAGTACAAGGTCGAGATCGACCGCGAGAAGGCGAACGCGCTCGGCGTGACCGCGTCGGCGATCGACCAGACGTTCTCGATCGCATGGGCGTCGAGCTTCGTGAACAACTTCCTCGACACCGACGGCCGGATCAAGAAGGTGTACGTGCAGGCCGACGCGCCGTTCCGGATGACGCCGGACGACCTGAACATCTGGTACGTGCGCAACGGGACGGGCGGGATGGTGCCGTTCGGCGCGTTCGCGACCGGCCACTGGACCTACGGGTCGCCGAAGCTCGAGCGCTACAACGGTATCTCGGCGATGGAAATCCAGGGCCAGGCCGCACCGGGCAAGTCGACCGGCCAGGCGATGGCGGCGATGGAATCGCTCGCGAAGAAGCTGCCGGAAGGCGTCGGCTATTCGTGGACGGGCCTGTCGTTCCAGGAAATCCAGTCGGGTTCGCAGGCGCCGATCCTGTACGCGATCTCGATCCTCGTCGTGTTCCTGTGTCTCGCGGCGCTGTATGAAAGCTGGTCGATCCCGTTCTCGGTGATCATGGTCGTGCCGCTCGGCGTGATCGGTGCGCTGCTCGCGGCAACGATGCGCGGCCTCGAGAACGACGTGTACTTCCAGGTCGGCCTGCTGACGACGGTGGGCCTGTCCGCGAAGAACGCGATCCTGATCGTCGAGTTCGCGCGCGAACTGCAGCAGACGGAGAAGATGGGGCCGATCGAGGCCGCGCTGGAAGCGGCGCGCCTGCGGCTGCGTCCGATCCTGATGACGTCGCTCGCGTTCATTCTCGGCGTGATGCCGCTCGCGGTCAGCAACGGCGCGGGTTCGGCGAGCCAGCACGCGATCGGCACGGGCGTGATCGGCGGGATGATCACGGCGACGTTCCTCGCGATCTTCATGATCCCGATGTTCTTCGTGAAGATCCGCGGGATCTTCAGCGGCGAGAAGGAAGACGTCGACGAGGCGTTGCGTCTTGCGCAGGATCACCTGCACCAGGCGGACAAGGGCGACCACGGCGACGACGAGAAGAAGGGGCAGTGATGATGCAAAAACATGCTTTGACTGCAATCGCGGTCGCGCTCTTTGCCACGGGCTGCACGATGGCGCCGCATTACAAGCGGCCCGACGCGCCCGTCGCGCAGACGTTCCCGTCGGGCGGCGTCTATGCGACGCAGCCGGCCGCTGCGGCCGGCGCGCGCAGCGCGAACGGCCAGGCGGCGACCGCCATCGGCTGGCGCGAGTTCTTTGTCGATCCGCGCCTGCAGCGGCTGATCGAGATCGCGTTGAAGAACAATCGCGACCTGCGGGTCGCGGTGCTGAACATCGAGGCGTCGCGCGCGCAGTACCAGATCACGCGCGCCGGCCTGTTCCCGACGCTCGACGCCACGGGCAGCGGCAGCATCCAGCGCATTCCGCAGGGCCTCTCGACGATCGGGGTGCCGTACATCTCGCGCAGCTACAACGTCGGCCTGTCGGCGTCGTGGGAGCTCGACCTGTTCGGCCGCGTGCAGAGCCTGAAGGACCAGGCGCTCGCGCAGTACCTCGCGACCGCGTATGCGCGTCAGGCGACGGAAATCTCGCTCGTGTCGCAAGTCGCGGACCAGTACCTGACGCTGCTGTCGACCGACGATCTGCTGAAGGTCACGGAAGACACGCTGAAGACCGCACAGGCGTCGTACGACCTGACGAAGCTGCAGTTCGACAACGGCACCGGCACGGAACTCGATTTGCGCCAGGCGCAGACGGTCGTCGAGACGGCGCTCGCGAACCAGCAGGCGCAGGCGCGTGCCCGTGCGCAGGCCGTGAATGCGCTCGTGCTGCTGATCGGCGAGCCGCTGCCGGACGACTTGCCGCCGGGCATGCCGCTCGACGCGCAGAATCTGCTGACGGACGTGCCGGCCGACCTGCCGTCGGATCTGCTGACGCGCCGTCCGGACATCATGCAGGCGGAGCAGACCCTGCTGGCCGCGAACGCGAACATCGGCGCGGCGCGCGCGGCGTTCTTCCCGAAGATTTCGCTGACGGGTGCGTTCGGTACCGCGAGCCCGACGCTCGGCGGCCTGTTCAAGGCCGGCACCGCGGCGTGGTCGTTCGCGCCGCAGATCACGATGCCGATCTTCGAGGGCGGGCAGAACATCGCGAACCTGAACCTCGCGCATGTGCAGAAGCGAATCGAGATCGCGAACTACGAGAAGGCGATCCAGTCGGCATTCCGCGAAGTGTCGGACGGTCTCGCTGCGCGCGGCACGTACGACCAGCAGATCGCCGCACTCGAGCGCAACGAGCACGCAGAGCAGCGCCGCTTCGATCTGTCGGACCTGCGTTACAAGAACGGCGTCGACAGCTACCTGTCGGTGCTGACCGCGCAGACCTCCCTGTACGTGGCGCAGCAGACGCTGATCAACGCGCGGCTCGCGCGCTGGACCAACCTCGTCGACCTGTATCGCGCGCTGGGCGGCGGCTGGATCGAGCGGGCCGGCGAGACGCCGCGTCCGGCCGATCAGCCGGTCGACTACGACAAGGCGGCGGCGCCCGCGCCGGCGTCGGCCGCCGCGACGAACGGGTAAGCGCGACGGATCACCGCCACGGTCGCCGACCGTCGGCGTTGATCCCGCAGGTGTCGTGTGCGCGGAATGTCGCGCGGCACGCATGCCATGAGCTGCAAGCGACAACGCCACGGACGCAAGTCCGTGGCGTTTCTTCTTTTGCGCGGGCGCATCGACGCGAATTCGTTGCCCGCGCAACGTGATGCCGTCGTTCGCATGACCGGCGGTTCGATGCCGAATGTCGCGCCGTCACCTGCAAGCGGGGCGCACAGCGAAAAACGCCACGGGCTGTCCGTGGCGCTTTCGTCGATCGAACGGCGCGCCGTCAAGCGGCGCGATCCGCGCGTCAGTGATCAGTGCAGGTCGACCGGTCGCCCGTCGAAATCGTGGCCCGCGCGGCGGATGTCGCACTTCGCTTCCTTCTCGCCCTTCACGCCGTTGAACACGATGTTCAGGATCACGGCCGTCACCGATGCGAGCAGGATGCCGCTGTGCAGGATCGGTGCGAGCGCGGCCGGCAGCTTCGAGAAGAAGTGCGGCGACACGACCGGCACGAGACCCATGCCGATGCTCACGGCGACGATGAACAGGTTGTGATGGTTGTTCACGAAGTCGACCTTCGACAGCACCTTCACGCCGTTCGCGGCGACCATCCCGAACATCACGATCCCCGCGCCGCCGAGCACGAACGGCGGCACCGACGCGACGACCTGCGCCATCTTCGGGAACAGGCCCAGCAGCACCAGGATCACGCCGCCCGTCGCGCAGACGTAGCGGCTCTTCACGCCCGTCACGCCGATCAGGCCGACGTTCTGCGAGAACGACGTATGCGGGAACGAGTTGAAGATGCCGCCGATCAGCGTGCCGAGGCCGTCGACGCGCAGGCCGCGCACGAGCGTCTGCTGGTCGACCGGACGCTCGACCATGTCGCCGACCGCGAGGAACATCCCGGTCGATTCGATGAACGTGACGAACATCACCGTGACCATCGTCGCGATCGACAGCGGATCGAAATGCGGCCAGCCGAAGTGGAACGGCATCACGAACCCGACCCACGGCGCGAGGGCGACGCCGTCCGTGTTCACGCGGCCGATGGCGAACGCGATCGCGAAGCCCGCGACGATGCCGAGCAGCACCGAGATGTTCGCGATGAAGCCGCGGCCGAACTTGTTGATCAGCAGGATCAGCGTGAGCACGAGCAGCGACAGGCCGAGGTACACGGGGCTGCCGTAGTCGGGATTGCCGACGCCGCCCGCGGCCCAGTTGATCCCGACCTCCATCAACGACAGGCCGATCACGGAGATCACCGTGCCGACGACGACAGGCGGGAAGAAGCGCAGCAGCTTGCCGATCATCGGCGCGAGCACGATGCCGATGATGCCGGCCGCGATCGTCGAGCCGAAGATGTCGAGAATGCCGAGGCCGGGGTTCGTGCCGATCGCGACCATCGGGCCGACCGCCGCGAACGTGCAGCCCATGATCACGGGCAGGCGGATGCCGAAGATCCACAGGCCGAGCGTCTGGATCAGCGTGGCGATGCCGCACGAAAACAGATCGGCGCTGATCAGGAACGCGATCTGGTCTTTCGGCAGCTTGAGCGCGCCACCAACGATGAGCGGCACGGCGACCGCGCCGGCGTACATGACGAGGACGTGCTGAAGACCAAGCGTTACGAGCTTGCCGGTCGGCAACACTTCATCGCACGGATGGACCGTGTTCGATTGCATCTGTCTCACTCCATGATCTTGTTTTCAGGGTGGTACGAAGTTATGCGCAATGCCACCTCGCAACAAGAGCACTGGGTTCTATTCCGTTCTTTGCAGGTTCGATATGCCAATTCGGCATGGAGCAGGGTGTCGAGCATCGGGGATCTGCCGCAGGAGTGAGGTTTCCCGGTTTTATAGCCCTTCAAAATAGCCTCGGCCCCCCTGTCAAATATAGGTGGCTTTATGGTGTGTATCGCGGTTCGGGAATAATGGACATTTCGGGTCGCGAAAAATCGCCACGGGTTAACCCGTGAACGCGGATTTTCGGCGGTGCGTGCAACCTGTTGGCGGCAGCCGTCGTCGATGTCGCTATCGGACGGAATTAACGGGGCGCGACTGCCGATCCCGCTATCATCAGACTCCTTCACTTCATATCGTCGCTTCGTCATGCGCTTGCTCGGAATCGATCTCGGCACCGGCTCGGTGAAACTCGTCACGCTCGACGCCGACGGCGTCGAACGCTCGGTCGCGAGCGAACCCTATTCGTTGTCGTCGCCGCAGCCCGGCTGGGCGGAAATCGCGCCGGACGTGTGGTGGCAGGCGCTCGTGCGCGCCGCCGCGCGGCTGCCTGCGGACGAGCGCGCGCAGGTGCAGGCGATCGGTTTCTCCGGACAGATGCACGGCGTCGCGCTGATCGACGCGGCCGGCCGTCCCGTGCGGCCGGCGCTGCTCTGGCCCGATACGCGTGCGGCCCGCCATGCCGACGCGCACGACTGGCCCGACGCGTCGAACCCGGTCGCGCCGGGGATGGCCGGGCCGCTGCTGCGCTGGGTCGCCGCGCACGAACCGGCGGCGTTGCGTGCGGCGCGCTGGGCCGTGCAGCCGAAGGACTGGCTGCGCATCGCGCTCGGCGGCGACGTCGCGGCCGATCCGAGCGACGCATGCGCGACCGCGCTCGCGACGCCGGACGGCGCATGGGACACCGCGCGGCTCGATGCATTCGGCTTGCCGCACGCGCTGTTCGCGCCGGTGCGCGCATCGGGCGCGCACTGCGGCCTGCTTGGCGCCGCTGCCGCCGCCGCGCTTGGCCTACCGGCCGGCGTGCCGCTTGCCACCGGTGCGGCCGACACCGCGTGTGCGGCGCTCGGCAGCGGTCTCGTCGCGGATGGCGACGCACTGCTGACGACCGGCAGCGGCGGGCAGATCGTCGTGCTCGCGGACCGTCTGCCGGCCGCGCGGCGCGGCCTGCATCGCTACCGTGCGGCAGCCGGCGACGGGTACTACACGATGGCGGCGATGCAGAACGTCGGGCTCGCGCTCGAAGCGGTGCGCGGCTGGCTCGGCTACACGAACTGGCCGGCCGCGTACGACGACGCGTTCGCGCAGCCCGCTTCGGAACGGCTGTGCTTCCTGCCGTACCTGACCGGCGAACGCTCGCCGTGGATGAATCCGGATGCGCGCGGCGGCTGGCTCGGGCTCGGGCTCGGCGACACGCGCGGCGCGATGATGCGCGCGGCGTTCGAAGGCGTCGCGTTCGCGTTGCGCGCAGGGCTCGATGCGATTCGGGGGGGCGGCCATCCGGGATACGGCCGTCCGGGGGCCGGCCATCCGGGAGCGGGCGATCCGTCCGGCGGCGACGGTGCATCGGCCGCGCGTGCAGCGGGCGATCCGACGTTCGCTGCGCGCTGTTCGGGGTCGCATGCTGCGCGCGCGTCGGCACGGGACGAAAGCGAGACCGCCGCGCGTGCGCCGGTCGCATCGCTGAGGCTCGCCGGCGGCGGCTCGGTCGATCCGCGCTGGCGTCAGCTGCTCGCGGACGCGCTCGATGCGTCGCTCGACGCGGTCGACTGCCCGAATGCGGCGACCCGCGGCGCGGCGCTGCTGGCCGGCGTCGCGATCGGACACTGGCGAGAAAGCGAACTGCGCACGCTCGCGCCCGCCGCATCGCCGGCCGCCGCACCGTCCGGCGACCGCGCGCTGGCGGCGCGGTACGCACGTTTCGTCGATCTGTACACGCGAACGGATGCGTGGTTCGCGACAGGTGTTTAAACTCGGGCACTTGTCGTTTTGCGTCATCGATGACGCATACAGGCAGCCGGACGGCTGTTTCCCGCACGCGGCGCGCGCGGCGATCGGCCATCATGGCGAGCACGTTTTTCTTTCGCCGTGCCGCGCGTATCGATGCGTGGCGTGGCCAACCCGGCTTTGCGTGGGGCCTGAGTACGCTTTGCGCGGGACCGGAGCAAGTGCTGAAGCACCCACTCCGGTCGGCAAGCGCCAAAGCGCCAACCCGGGCCGACCGCGAAGCATGGGGCCCGAGTAAGCGCCAAAGCGCCAACTCGGGCCGACCGCGAAGCATGGGGCCCGAGTAAGCGCTAAAGCGCCAACTCGGGCCGACCGCGAAGCATGGGGCCCGAGTAAGCGCTAAAGCGCCAACTCGGGCCGACACACTTGATAGGAGTCACACGATGAAGACGAAAGCCGCGATTGCGTGGAAGGCCGGTGCGCCGCTGACGATCGAGGAAGTCGACCTGGAAGGGCCGCGCGCGGGCGAAGTGCTGATCGAGGTGAAGGCGACGGGGATCTGCCACACCGACTACTACACGCTGTCGGGCGCGGATCCGGAAGGGCTCTTCCCGGCGATCCTCGGCCATGAAGGCGCGGGCGTCGTGGTCGACGTCGGCCCCGGCGTCGGCACCGTGCGCAAGGGCGATCACGTGATTCCGCTCTACACGCCCGAATGCCGCGAGTGCAAGTTCTGCCTGTCGCGCAAGACGAACCTGTGCCAGAAGATCCGCGCGACGCAGGGCAAGGGCCTGATGCCAGACGCGACGTCGCGCTTCTCGCTCGATGGCAAGCCGCTGTTCCACTACATGGGCACGTCGACGTTCTCGAACTACATCGTGGTGCCGGAGATCGCGGTCGCGAAGGTGCGCGAGGACGCGCCGTTCGACAAGATCTGCTACATCGGCTGCGGCGTGACGACGGGCGTCGGCGCGGTGGTGTACTCGGCGAAGGTCGAGGCGGGCGCGAACGTCGTCGTGTTCGGCCTCGGCGGGATCGGGCTGAACGTGATCCAGGGCGCGAAGATGGTCGGCGCGGACAAGATCATTGGTGTCGACATCAACCCGAAGCGCGTCGAGCTCGCGAAGAAGTTCGGGATGACGCACTTCATCAACCCGAACGAGGTCGAGAACGTGGTCGACCATATCGTGCAGCTGACGGATGGCGGCGCGGACTACTCGTTCGAATGCGTCGGCAACGTGAAGCTGATGCGCCAGGCGCTCGAGTGCACGCACAAGGGCTGGGGCCAGTCGTTCATCATCGGCGTCGCGGCGGCCGGCGAGGAGATCAGCACGCGGCCGTTCCAGCTCGTGACGGGCCGCGAGTGGAAGGGCTCGGCGTTCGGCGGCGCACGTGGCCGCACGGACGTGCCGAAGATCGTCGACTGGTACATGGAAGGCAAGATCAACATCGACGACCTGATCACGCACACGCTGCCGCTCGAGAAGATCAACGACGGCTTCGACCTGATGAAGAAGGGCGAGTCGATCCGCTCGGTCGTGCTGTACTGATCGCGAGGCGTCAACGATGCTCGAACTCATTTCGTCACACGCGTGCCACGGCGGCGAGCAGCGCTTCTATCGCCATGACTCGAAGGCGATCGGCCTGCCGATGAAGTTCTCGGTGTACCTGCCGCCGCAGGCCGCGCACGGTCGCGTGCCGGCGCTGTTCTACCTCGCGGGGCTGACCTGCACCGAGGAGACGTTCGCGATCAAGGCCGGTGCGCAGCAGTATGCGGCGCAGCACGGGCTCGCGCTCGTCGCACCCGACACGAGCCCGCGCGGCGCGGGCGTGCCGGGCGAGACCGATGCGTGGGACTTCGGCGCCGGTGCGGGCTTCTATGTCGATGCGACCGAAGCGCCGTGGTCGACGCATTACCGGATGGATTCGTACGTCGTCGACGAGCTGCGCGAGACGGTGACGGCCGAACTGCCGATCGACGGCGCACGGCTCGGCATCTTCGGCCACTCGATGGGCGGGCACGGCGCGCTCGTGCTCGCACTGCGCAACCCGGACGTGTACCGCTCGGTGTCGGCGTTCGCGCCGATCGCGGCGCCGACGCGCTGCCCGTGGGGCGAGAAGGCGTTGTCGGGGTATCTCGGTGCGGATCGCGATGCGTGGAAGCGCTACGACGCGAGCGAACTCGTCGCGCGGGCGGATGCGCGGAAGTTCGCGGAAGGGATCCTCGTCGATCAAGGGCTCGCCGATCAGTTCCTCGCGAACCAGCTGAACCCCGACGTGTTCGAGGCGGCTTGCGCGAAGGCAGGCCAGCCGCTGACGTTGCGGCGCCACGCGGGTTACGACCACGGCTACTACTTCATCTCGACGTTCATCGCCGATCACATCGCGCATCATGCGCGGGTGCTCGCGCAATGAACGCCTGATCCGCGGCGCGCGGACCGGGCAATAAAAAACGCCGGCGCTGCCTTCGGGCACGCCGGCGTTTTTCATGGTGCGCGGCGTGATCCCGCCGCGTGCATCAGCCGTTGCGCCGCAACAGGCTCGCGCCGTACACGAGCGCCGACAGCGCGGTGATCCAGAAGCTCGTCGGCCAATCGGTGTGATACGCGAGCGCGATGCCGGCCCACGCCTCGAACAGCGCGAACAGCGCGGCGAGCAGCACGCCCGTCGACAGCCGCGTCGACACGTTCTGCGCGGCGGCGGCCGGGCCGACCAGCAGCGTGAACACGAGCAGCACGCCGACGATCTGCGTCGCCGCCGCGACCGCGAGCGCGCACACGGCGAGGAACAGCACCGACACCGTGCGCAGCGACACGCCCTTCGCTTCGGCGAGCTCCGGCTGCAGCGACGCGAACATCAGCGGCCGCGCCATCAGCGCGAGCGCGCCGAGGCTCACCGCGCCGATCCCGGCGAGCACCGCGAGCGTGTCGTGGCTGACCGCGAGCACGTTGCCGAACAGCAGGGCCGTCACCTGCGTCGCGAACGACGTGTAGAAATGCAGGAACAGCAGCCCGCAGCCGAGCGCGACCGACAGTGTCACGCCGATCGCGACGTCGCGCCCCGCGAGCCGCTCGCCGAGCGCGCCCATGCCGATCCCGGCCGCGAGCGTGAAGCCGACCATCCCCCAGATCGGCGAGATGCCGAGCAGCACCGCGCCCGTCGCGCCGGTGAAGCCGACGTGCGACAGCGCGTGGCCCGCGAAGGTCTGCCCGCGCAGCACCAGGAAATAGCCGACGATGCCCGCGAGCACCGCGACGATTCCCGATGCCGCGAAGGCATTGATCATGAAATCGTATTCAAACATCGTGTGATTGCCCGCTCGACTGAGGGTGCGCGTGTCCGTGGTGATGATGGCCGTGGCCGCCGTGCGCGTGGCCGTGGCCGTCCTCGTCGCCTTCATGCTCGTGGTCGTGCTTCTCGACTTCCACGTCGCCGGACATCACGAAGATCTTGCCGTTCACGCGCATCACGTCGATCGGCGAGCCGTACAGCCGAGACAGCACGGGCTTCGTGATCACTTCGTCGACCGTGCCGAGCGCCGCGACGCCGTTGCCGAGATACAGCACCCGGTCGAGCGCGTTGAGGAGCGGGTTCAGTTCGTGCGCGGAGAACAGCACCGTGATGCCGAGCTCGCGCTGCACGCGGCGCACGAGTTCGACCACGCCGCGCTGGTGGTTCGGGTCGAGGCTGATCAGCGGCTCGTCGAGCAGCAGCAGCTTCGGGCTGTCGAGCAGGCACTGCGCGAGCAGCAGGCGCTGCCGCTCGCCGCCCGACAGCTCCGACAGCGGCCGGCGCGCAAGCGCGCGGCCGTCGACGAGGCCGAGCACGCGATCGACGTCGTGCCGCGTCGCGGCGTTCGTGTGCGGCAGGCCCCAGCGGTGCCCGTCGGCCGCCATCGCGACGAAGTCGTAGCCACGCATCCGGCGGTTCGCGAGGCCGCTTCGGATCTGCGGCATGTAGCCGATCGACGGATTGCCGCGCGCGACCGGCTCGGCGCCAACGCGCAGCGTGCCGCCCGAGACCGGCACGAGGCCGAGCACCGCGCGCATCAGCGTCGTCTTGCCGGCGCCGTTCGGGCCGAGCACGCCGACGAATTCGCCGGGTTCGATCGAGAAGCTGACGTCGCGCAGGATCGTGCGTCCGCCCAGTTCGAGCGTGACGCGATCGAGGTCGAGTGCGTGTGGATTGCGGGTCATTTGCTGCCGGTGGAAAGCGCCTTGGCGAGCGCGTCGAGCTGGCCGGCCATCCATTGCTGGAAGGTCTTGCCGGCCGGCTGCGTCTCGGTGACGCTGACGGTCGGTACGCCGCCGTCGCGGGCGATCTTCAGCATCCGCTTCGTCATCGGCTCCTCGGCCTGGCTGTTGTAGATGAGCACGCGCACCTGCTTCTTGCGCAGGTCGTTCTCGAACGCGGCGACGTCCTGGGCGCTGGCCTCGGTGTTGTTCATCGTCGCGAGCTGGAAGCGCTGGTTGCGCATGTCGAGACCGATCGCGTCGGACATATAGCCGAACACGGGCTCGGTGGCCGTCACGGGCACGCCCTTGTACTGCGTGCGCAGCGCGGCGACCTTGTCGTCGACGGGCTTCAGCGACGCGACGAACTTCTGCAGGTTCGCATCGTATTCGGCCTTGTTCGCGGGGTCCGCGCGGCCGAGCTCGGCCGCGATCGCGCGCGCGGCGGCCGGCATCGTCGCCGGGTCGTACCACAGGTGCGGGTTGTCGCCGGCCTTCTTGCCGACCAGGTCCGCGACGACGATCGTCGTGCGCTTCGCCTGCTTCGACGCCGCGAGCAGCTTGCCCATCCACGGATCGTAGTCGGCGCCGTTGTAGACCACGAGCTGCGCCTGCTGCAGCGCGCGCGCGGTCTTCGGGCTTGCCTCGAACAGGTGCGGGTCCTGGTCGGGATTGCTGAGGATGCTCGTCACGGCGACGTGGCGGCCGCCGATCTGCGATACGACGTCGCCGTAGAAATTCTCGGCGGCGACGACGTTGACGGCTGCGGCTTGCGCGAGCGCGGGTACGGCGAGCGACAGCGCAGCCAGGCCGGCGGCGAGCCAGCGAAGGGGGCGCGAAGCGACAGGCAACGGGGCGCGCAGCGAAGCGTGCTTCAGGGCAATGGACATCAAACTCCTCGTCGGGAAGGTGCGGCGCGGGGCCGCGCGATCGGCGTCAGCGCTGCGCCGGCTTGGTCTTGCAATGTCCGCACAGGCCGCTCAATTCGACGACCTGGTGGTGAACCTCGAAGCCGTGCGCGGGCGGGCTCGCGGACAGCTGCTTCGCGAGGTCGCCGCCCGGAATCTCGGTGGTCTCGCCGCAGGATTCGCAGATCAGGAACTGGCCTTCGTGCGGCACGCCGATCTCGCAGCAGGCGAAGAACGCGTTCTTCGATTCGATCCGGTGGATGAAGCCGTGCTCGACGAGGAAATCCAGCGCGCGATACACGGTCGTGGGCGGCACGCGGCCGCGTTGCGGCTCGAGTTCGGCGAGCAGGTCGTACGCGCCGATCGGGCGCTGCGCGGCGAGCACGCGTTCGTAGACTTGCCGGCGCAGCGGCGTCCACGCGAGCCCGTGCTCGGCGGCGAACGCGTCGGCGCGGGACAGCCGGTCGGCGATTGACGAGGAAGTAGCCATGGCGCAATGCAGGCGATGAAACAAAGATATCGCGATGATATAACGTATCGGCCCTTCGCGCATGCGGCCGCCCGTCACGTTCATGTCCATTCGCGCCGCACCCAGTCCCGCTACCGTTGTCCCGCCGGCCTCTCGGCCCGTTCGACCGGCATCGTTCTGCCGCACTGCATCATCGAAACCGGCCTGATTCGCCTTGACAGCCCCGGTTCCGTATCCGATCATTTGATCGCAGGCAGAGCAATTATTCGTGCCGCGAGCATTCGCTCACCCGTCGGCACGTCGCACAACGCAGAATGAACCGGAGACAGCCAGTGAGATTGCAGGACAAGGTCGCGATCCTGACGGGCGCCGCGAGCGGCATCGGCGAAGCGGTCGCGCAGCGCTATCTGGAAGAGGGCGCGCGCTGCGTGCTCGTCGACGTGAAACCGGCCGGCGGGTCGCTCGCTCGGCTCATCGAAGCCAACCCGGGCCGCGCGGTCGCGGTGACGGCGGACGTCACCCGCCGCGACGACATCGCGCGCATCGTCGCGACCGCGGTCGAGCGGTTCGGCGGCGTCGACATCCTGTTCAACAACGCGGCGCTGTTCGACATGCGCCCGATCCTCGACGAATCCTGGGACGTGTTCGACCGCCTGTTCGCGGTCAACGTGAAGGGACTGTTCTTCCTGATGCAGGCCGTCGCGCAGCGGATGGTCGAGCAGGGGCGCGGCGGCAAGATCGTCAACATGTCGTCGCAGGCCGGTCGTCGCGGCGAGGCGCTCGTTTCGCACTACTGCGCGACGAAGGCCGCGGTAATCAGCTATACGCAGTCGGCGGCGCTCGCGCTCGCGCCACACCGGATCAACGTGAACGGGATCGCGCCGGGCGTCGTCGACACGCCGATGTGGGAGCAGGTCGATGCCCTCTTCGCGCGCTACGAGAACCGGCCGCTCGGCGAGAAGAAGCGGCTCGTCGGCGAGGCCGTGCCGCTCGGCCGGATGGGGCTGCCCGCCGACCTGACGGGCGCCGCGCTGTTCCTCGCGTCGGCCGATGCCGACTACATCACCGCCCAGACGCTGAACGTCGACGGCGGCAACTGGATGAGCTGACACCGATGAAACGGCTCCCGCGTTCACCCCGTTCGCCCCATTCGCCGGCTCCCGGCGCAGCCGTCATGAGAGGGCCCGCATAATGGCTGCGATCGTCGCCGCCGGCGAACTGCTGGCCGAATTCGTCGCCGCCGAGCGAGGACAGGGCTTCGATGCGCCCGGCGCGTTCGAAGGCCCGTTCCCGAGCGGTGCGCCTGCAATTTTCGCAGACCAGGCCGCGCGGCTCGGCGCGCGCGTCGCGTATGCGGGCTGCGTCGGCCGCGATGCGTTCGGTGACGCGATCGTCGCGCGGCTCGCGCGCGACGGCGTCGACGTCGGCTGCATCCGCCGCGTCGCGCGGCCGACCGGCACCGCGTTCGTCGCGTACCGCGACGACGGCTCGCGCAGCTTCGTCTTCAATCTCGCGACGAGCGCGGCCGCATGCCTCGAGGCCGCGGACCTCGACGCGCGCATGTTCGACGGCTGCCGCTACTTCCACGTGATGGGCTCGTCGCTGACAAGCGAATCCGCGATCGCGGCGATCAAGCGCGGCGTGATCGAAGCGGCGCGCGCGGGCGCCAGGATTTCGTTCGATCCGAACGTGCGGCCCGAGATGCTGAGCTTCGCGCCGATGCGCGCGGCACTGGACGACATGCTCGCCGCGTGCCACCTGTTCCTGCCGAGCGAGGCCGACCTGCCGTTCTTCTGCGGCCCGCAGCCGGCCGAGCGTGCGATCGCGGGGCTGCTCGCGACCCATCCGCTGCTCGAGCGCGTCGTGCTCAAGCGCGGCGCGGCCGGCAGCGTCGCGTTCGATCGCGCGACGCGCGTCGATGCGCACGCGTATCCGGTCGACGAACGCGACCCGACGGGCGCGGGCGACTGCTTCGGCGGCACGCTGGTCGCGAGCCTCGTCGACGGGCTGCCGATCGACGCCGCGCTGCGCCGCGCGAACGCCGCGGGCGCGATCGCGGTCACGCGGCGCGGGCCGATGGAGGGCAACAGCAGCGTCGCGGAGATCGACCGCTTCTTGACAGCGCGAGGTGTAGCATGCCCGGCCTGACGACCGTCGAACGCCCGCGCACCGCGCATGCGGAAGCCGTGTTGCGCATGATCTTCGATGCGAACCGCACCGACGCGCAGCGCGGCATCTATGCAGTGTGCAGTGCGCACGCGCTCGTGCTGGAAGCTGCGTGCGAGGCCGCGCGCACGGACGGATCGGCGCTGCTGATCGAGGCGACCTGCAACCAGGTGAACCATCAGGGCGGCTACACGGGGATGACGCCTGCCGATTTCCGGCGCGACGTCGACGCGATCGCCGCGCGCTGCGGGCTCGCATCGTCCGCGCTCGTGCTCGGCGGCGACCATCTGGGCCCGAACCCGTGGCGTCACCGCCGTGCCGCGGACGCGATGCGCGAAGCGCAGGCGATGGTCGCCGCTTACGTCGAAGCGGGCTTCGCGAAGATCCATCTCGACGCGAGCATGCGCTGCGCGGACGACGCGGCGCCGCTCGACGACCGCACGATCGCCGCGCGCGCGGCGGCGCTGTGCCGCGCGGCGGAAGATGCGGCGCAGCGCGCCGGCGTGACGCCCGTCTACGTGATCGGCACCGAGGTGCCGACGCCCGGCGGCGAAACGAGCGGCGACGGCGATGCGATCGCGCGGATCGCGGTGACGCGCACCGACAGCATTGCGGCGACGCTCGACGCGCACCGCGCGGCGTTCGCGGCGTACGGCCTCGACGACGCGTGGACGCGCGTCGTCGCGATCGTCGCGCAGCCGGGCGTCGATTTCGACGATCGCCACGTGCTCGACTACGACAGCGCGCAGGCCGCGGCACTCGGCGCGAGCATCCTGCGCATGCCGCGCCTGGTGTTTGAGGCGCATTCGACCGATTACCAGACCGAAGCCGCGCTCGGCGCGCTCGTGCGTGACCATTTCGCGATCCTGAAGGTCGGCCCCGCGCTGACGTTCGCGCTGCGCGAGGCGCTGTTCGCGCTCACGTTCATCGAGGACGCGCTGATCGGCGACGCGGCGCAGCGCTCGCGACTGCGCGATGTCGTCGACGACGCGATGCGCGCGCAGCCCGAACACTGGGCGCCGTACTACCGTGGCGACGAATCCGCACAGCACCTCGCGCGGCAGTTCAGCTACAGCGACCGCATTCGCTACTACTGGCTGCAGCCAGCCGTCGCGGCGGCCGTCGAGCGGCTGTTCGGCAACCTCGCGCGGCAGCCCGTGCCCGAGACGCTCGTTGCGCAGTGGCTGCCGGACGTCTATGCGGCGCGCCGCACGGGCGCCCTCGCAGCGGACCCGCGCGCGTGGGTCCGGCACCGGATACGCGACGTGATCGCACGATATGCGCGCGCGTGCGGAATGCAGCGGCCGGGATGACCGGCCGTCCTTCGACTGACGACAAACCGACAACACTCAGGAGACAAGCCATGCAACGAAAGATGCCCACCGCCGCACGCTGTTTCGCCGCAGCCGCGCTCGCGACCGCCGGCTGGGCCGCGCACGCGGCGACGCTGACGATCGCTACGCTGAACAACCCCGACATGATCGAGCTGAAGAAGCTGTCGCCGGCGTTCGAGAAAGCGAACCCCGACGTCAAGCTGAACTGGGTGATCCTCGAGGAGAACGTGCTGCGCCAGCGCGCGACGACCGACATCACGACGGGCAGCGGCCAGTTCGACGTGATGGCGATCGGCACCTACGAGACGCCGCAATGGGGCAAGCGCGGCTGGCTCGCGCCGATGACGAACCTGCCGGCCGAATACGACCTGAACGACGTGATCAAGACCGCGCGCGACAGCCTGTCGTACAACGGCCAGCTGTACGCGCTGCCGTTCTACGTCGAAAGCTCGATGACGTTCTATCGCAAGGACCTGTTCGCGGCGAAGGGCCTCAAGATGCCCGACCAGCCGACCTATGACCAGATCGCCGAGTTTGCCGACAAGCTGACCGACAAGTCGAACGGCATCTA
Organism: Burkholderia sp. MR1-5-21; assembly: GCF_053427715.1. NCBI lineage: Bacteria > Pseudomonadati > Pseudomonadota > Betaproteobacteria > Burkholderiales > Burkholderiaceae > Burkholderia > Burkholderia sp. MR1-5-21. Next base: position 64,568 of record NZ_JBSAXD010000013.1, on the reverse strand, counting down.
CGGCATTTGCTTGCGCGGCAAGGCCGGCTGGGGCGAGAACATGGCGTACGTGTCGACCGTCGTCAACACGTTCGGCGGACGCTGGTTCGACGACAAGTGGAACGCGCAGGTCACGTCGCCCGAGTGGAAGAAGGCGATCGGTTTCTACGTGAACCTGCTGAAGAAGGACGGCCCGCCGGGAGCGAGCTCGAACGGTTTCAACGAGAACCTGACGCTGACTGCGTCCGGCAAGTGCGCGATGTGGATCGACGCGACAGTCGCGGCCGGGATGCTCTACAACAAGCAGCAGTCGCAGGTCGCGGACAAGATCGGGTTCGCGGCCGCGCCGGTCGCGGCGACGCCGAAGGGCTCGCACTGGCTGTGGGCGTGGGCACTCGCGATCCCGAAGACGTCGAAGCAGCAGGACGCGGCGAAGAAGTTCATCGCGTGGGCGACGTCGAAGCAGTACATCGAGATGGTCGGCAAGGATGAAGGCTGGGCGTCGGTGCCGCCGGGCACGCGCACGTCGACCTACCAGCGCGCCGAGTACAAGGCGGCCGCACCGTTCTCCGACTTCGTACTGAAGGCGATCGAGACGGCCGACCCGAACGACCCGTCGGCGAAGAAGGTGCCGTACACGGGCGTGCAGTACGTCGGGATTCCTGAGTTCCAGTCGTTCGGCACGGTCGTCGGGCAGGGCATCGCGGGCGCGGTGGCCGGACAGATGACGGTCGACCAGGCGCTCGCGGCCGGGCAGGCCGCGGCCGATCGCGCGGTGCGGCAGGCCGGCTATCAGAAGTAATGCGGAGCAGTAACGCTGAGCAGTAACGAAGCGAATGCCGCGCGTTCGCGCGCGGCGCGCGTACCGAAGCAGCAAGGCGGGCAGGCGGTCGCGCCCGCGTTTCAATCGGAGGTGGTCCCGATCATGCGTCACTTACGTCTTCCCTTGAGCCATGCGGCGTCGGCCGGCGACTCGTCGTCGCCGCCAACGCCGAGCCGCCCGCGCAGCGGCGCGAGCTGGCTCGTCTCGCCGTCCGTCGCGGTGCTGGTGCTGTGGATGTCGATCCCGCTCGCGATGACGATCTGGTTCTCGTTCTCGCGCTACAACCTGCTCAATCCGGACCAGAAGGGTTTCGCCGGACTCGACAACTACCGGTTCCTCGCGACTGATCCGTCGTTCCTGCCGGCGATCTGGCACACGCTCGTGCTGATCGGCGCGGTGCTCGCGATCACCGTGGTCGGCGGCGTGCTGATGGCCGTGCTGTTCGACCGCAAGTTCTACGGGCAGGGCATCGCGCGCCTTTTCGCGATCGCGCCGTTCTTCGTGATGCCGACCGTGTCCGCGCTGATCTGGAAGAACATGATCCTGCACCCCGTGTACGGGCTCGTCGCGACCGCGATGCGCGCGCTCGGCATGACGCCGATCGACTGGTTCGCCGACTATCCGCTGACCGCGGTGATCATCATCGTCGCGTGGCAGTGGCTGCCGTTCGCATTCCTGATCCTGTTCACCGCGATTCAGTCGCTCGACCAGGAGCAGAAGGAAGCGGCGCGCATCGACGGCGCGGGCCCGTTCGCGATGTTCTTCTACATCACGCTGCCGCACCTGAAGCGCGCGATCGCGGTCGTCGTGATGATGGAGACGATCTTCCTGCTGTCGATCTTCGCGGAGATCTACACGACGACGGGCGGCGGCCCCGGCAACGCGACGACCAACCTGTCGTACCTGATCTATGCGCTCGGCCTGCAGCAGTTCGACGTCGGCCTCGCGTCCGCGGGCGGGATTCTCGCCGTCGTGGTCGCGAACGTCGTGTCGTTCTTCCTTGTGCGGATGCTCGCGCGCAACCTGAAGGGGGAGTACGAGAAATGAGCGACCTGACTCTCGAAACCCGGCGCACGCCGGCCGTGCTCGACCTGCTGCGGCGCGCGCTGCCCGGCGCGCTCGCGTGGCTGATCGCGCTGCTGCTGTTCTTCCCGATCTTCTGGATGGCGATCACCGCGTTCAAGACCGAGCAGCAGGCGTACGCGTCGACGCTGTTCTTCATCCCGACGCTCGACAGCTTCCGCGAGGTGTTCGCGCGCAGCAACTACTTCGGGTTCGCGTGGAACTCGGTGCTGATCTCGGCCGGCGTCACGGTGATCTCCCTGCTGTTCGCGGTGCCCGCCGCGTATGCGATGGCGTTCTTCCCGAACCGCCGCACGCAGAAGGTGCTGCTGTGGATGCTGTCGACGAAGATGATGCCGTCGGTCGGCGTGCTGGTGCCGATCTACCTGTTGTGGAAGAACGCGGGGCTGCTCGACACCGTATCGGGGCTCGTGATCGTGTACACGCTGATCAACCTGCCGATCGCGGTGTGGATGACGTTCACGTACTTCAACGAGATCCCGAGGGACATCCTCGAGGCAGGGCGCATCGACGGCGCGTCGACGTGGCAGGAGATCGTCTACCTGCTGATGCCGATGGCGCTGCCGGGGCTTGCATCGACCGCGTTGCTGCTCGTGATCCTGTCGTGGAACGAAGCGTTCTGGAGCATCAACCTGTCGAGCTCGAATGCGGCGCCGCTGACGGTGTTCATCGCGTCGTACTCGAGTCCGGAAGGGTTGTTCTGGGCGAAGCTGTCCGCCGCATCCCTGCTCGCGGTCGCGCCGATCCTGATCGTCGGCTGGCTGTCGCAGAAGCAGCTCGTGCGCGGGCTCACATTCGGGGCGGTCAAATGAGCGCGGCCGGCGAAGGTGCTACCGGTGAAGGCGCGGCCGGCAAAGGTGCTGCCGGCGAAGGCGGGAGCGTGCTGATCTGCGATTGCGACGGCGTGCTGATCGACAGCGAGGCGGTGGCCGCCGACGTTCTGGTGCACGAGCTCGAAGCGCGCTGGCCCGGCGTCGACGTGCGGCCGGCCGTGATGCCGCTGCTCGGGCTGCGGATCGAGCGCGTGCTCGCCGGCGCGAGCGAAGCGGCCGGCCGCGTGCTGACCGCGGCCGACGTCGACGCGATCCGGCGCATGGTCGAAGCCGCGGCGGTGACCGCGCCGGCCGTAGAAGGCATCGCGGCGGCGCTTGATGCGCTCACGCTGACGATCGCGTGCGCGAGCAACAGCTACCGCGCGTACGTCGAGGCCGCGCTCGCGCGCACCGGGCTCAAGCGCTTCTTCGGCGAGCGGCTGTTCTGCGCGGACGCCGTCGCGCGCCCGAAGCCAGCGCCGGACGTCTATCTCGCCGCCGCGCACACACTGGGCGTCGCGCCCGCGCAGTGCCTCGTCGTCGAGGACAGCGCGACCGGCATCACCGCGGCGGCCGCGGCCGGGATGACCGTGCTCGGCTTCGTCGGCGCGGGGCACGCGTCGCCCGCGCAGGTCGACGCGCTGCGCGGGATCGGCGCCCGCCACGTATTCGCGGACATGCATGAGCTGCCCGGCTACGTCGCGCGCTGGCAGGCGACGGGCGCCGTGCTGCCGCAGTAATCGACGCGCCGCCCGCGGGCGGCGCATCAAACGAACTCAACGGAGACAAATCATGGCAAGCGTGCTCCTGCGCAACATCGCGAAGCGCTACGAAGACAACGAAGTGCTGCGCAACGTGAACCTCGACATCGCCGACGGCGAATTCGTCGTGTTCGTCGGGCCGAGCGGCTGCGGCAAATCCACGTTGATGCGGATGATCGCGGGGCTCGAGGACATCTCGAGCGGCGACCTGCTGATCGACGGCGCGAAGGTCAACGACGTGCCGAGCGCGAAGCGCGGCATCGCGATGGTGTTCCAGTCGTATGCGCTGTATCCGCACATGACGCTGTACGACAACATGGCGTTCGGCCTGAAGCTCGCCGGCGCGAAGAAGCCCGAGATCGACCAGGCGGTGAGGCAGGCCGCGAAGATCCTGCACATCGACCACCTGCTCGAGCGCAAGCCGAAGCAGTTGTCCGGCGGCCAGCGGCAGCGGGTCGCGATCGGCCGTGCGATCACGAGAAAGCCGAAGGTGTTCCTGTTCGACGAACCACTGTCGAACCTCGACGCGGCGCTGCGCGTGAAGATGCGGCTCGAGTTCGCGCGGCTGCACGACGAGCTGAAGACGACGATGATCTACGTGACGCACGACCAGGTCGAGGCGATGACGCTTGCGGACAAGATCGTCGTGCTGTCGGGCGGCAGCGTGCAGCAGGTCGGCACGCCGAACACGCTGTACCACGCGCCGGCGAACCAGTTCGTCGCGGGCTTCATTGGCTCGCCGAAGATGAACTTCCTGCGCGGCACGGCCGAGTCGGTCGATGCCGGCGGGGTGCTCGTGCGCTTCGACGGCGGCGCGACGCAGCGCGTGTCGGTCGACGCGGCCGGATTGCAGCGCGGCGCGGCGGTGACGGTCGGGATCCGGCCCGAGCACCTGAAGGTCGGGCCGAACGCGTTCGGCGTCGACGCGAAGACGATGGCCGTCGAATCGCTCGGCGATGCCGCGTATCTGTACGCGGAGTCGCCGGTCGCACCGGACGGCCTGATCGCGCGGATCCCGCCGCTCGATACGTACCGCACGGGCGAGGGGCTTCACGTGTTCGCGGAACCGGAGCATTGCCACCTGTTCGACGAGCAGGGGCAGGCGTTCCGGCGCCTGAGCCCGCACGCGAAGGCCGCGTGAATGCGCGCGGGTAGAAGCGCAGGTGGTTCGACGCGGCCGCATGCAGCGGGTGACGCCCGCTGCGTCGGCTACACGTCCAGCGATGGGTGCGCCACGTCTCGTTGGCGATGAGCCCGAACAGCCAGCCGACGCGCAGCGCGGGGATCACCGCATCGAGGTTCTTCGGGCCACCGGCGAGCGCGATCGTCGGGCGCTTCAGCAGCGTGTCGAACTTAAAATTTCCAGATGATCTGGAGTTCGAAACCGGGCTCGCTTTCTTTTACCCAACGATGGTAGAAGACGGGTATTGGTGGGGCACGTCGTTGTCGCATGACGTTGACAGGAGCGACCTGCCGATAGAGGCGGTTGGTCCTGTTATCGATACGATTCAGGTCGTCGCTCTCAATGTGGCGCAAAACGGTCGATCACTCCGCATAATTCCGCCACTACGACGATCAAGACGATCAAGGAAGCGAATTTTGATGGAAGCACGCGTGGCGCAAGGTTGGATAGCGCGACGACTCCCATCACCACTGATAGAAATAGCGTACTAGCCGTCGCCATCTTCGGAGTCCGCCGTCAGTTCGTGACAAACGAGCCCGCCGACATTCGTGCCGAGAGCTGCGACGTTGTTGGCACCGGAGGCGGATTTGATGAGGAATGCTACTAGGATCCAGGCGGCTCCAGTGAAGCCGGCGATGCACTGCGGTTCAGTGATTCCGACAGACGTGATCTTCATCGACTCGGTATCCAGTATTCGCATGGAATTGATTCTGATAATAGTCTTGAATGAACGGTGCTCTATCCGATAAGAAGGTGAAAACCGAGGTGTTCATCTGCGCACGCCGTAACCGGGTGCATTGGATTGTGTGGAAACGGGATTTCGTCGCCTATAGTATTTGAGCCATTTTTTTCGTAAGCCCAATGAGGCCGGCAGGCCCGGTGACCGCAGCGTGCGCTCACGCGCGTCAGAGGCGCAGGCAGCTCGCGACGTGATCGACGAACGCGCGCAGCTTCGGCGTCGGGTGCCGGCCTGACGGCCACAGCACGTAGAACGGCGTGCGGCTGTCGACGTGCTCGTCGAGCACCGCGCGCAGCGCGCCGCTGTCGAGCGCGTCGCGGACGAAGAATTCGGGCAGGCATGCGATGCCGAGCCCGCGCAGCGCGAAGCACTGGCGCGTCTCCGCGTTGTTGCTGACCATCGACACGGGGATGACGGGCGGCGTGTCCGCGGGCGTGAGCGGCGTCATCAGCGGCCAGGTCTCGAGCTTGCCGCTGCTCGGGAAGCGATAGTGCAGGCAACGGTGCGCCGCGAGGTCGGCCGGCGTGCGCGGCGTGCCGTGCCGCTCGAGGTAGCCGGGCGACGCGACGAGGTACTGGCGGAAATGGCCGAGCAGCCGCGACGACAGCCGTGAATCCGACGGCCGGCCCGTGCGCATCACCGCGTCGAAGCCTTCGTCGACGACGTCGACGAGCCGGTCGCTGAAATCGAGGTCGAGCTCGATCTCCGGATACGCGGTCATGAAGTCGGCGAGCATCGGCAGCATCAGCGAGCCGATCGTCGGCAGGCTCACGCGCAGTCGTCCGCGCGGCGCTTCGGCGCTGTGCGTCAGTTCCCGTTCGGCCGCGTCGATCTCCGCGAGCACGCGCCGGCAGCGCTCGAGAAAGCGCGTGCCTTCCGCCGTCAGCGTGATGCTGCGCGTGCTGCGATGAAAGAGGCGTACGCTCAGGCGCGTCTCGAGCCGCGCGATCCGCTTGCCGACCGCCGACGCGGACAGCCCGAGCGCGCGTCCGGCTGCGACGAAGCTGCGCGTTTCCGCGACCTGAACGAACACCACGAAGCCGCTCAGACTTTCCATTCACGGTTCCCGATTGCGGACGTCGATGTCCGGATTGTCCGGAACTCTAGCCCAGTTTTTCTTGTTTGGCAGGCCTCCTACGATGGGCGCTCGTTCATCTTCCGAGGTCATCCCATGTTATCCCTGCCTGCCGTCATGCACGAACACGAACCGGCCGCCGCGTTGCGCGCGCGGCTCGACGCGGCGCTCGAGCGCGCGCTCGCCAACGAGTGCGTGGTCGGCACGGTCGTGCTGGTCGCCCGTCACGGCGAACTGCACTATGCGCGCGCCGCGGGGTTCGCCGACCGGGAAGCGGGCACGCCGATGCGCGAGGACACGCTGTTCCGGCTCGCGTCGGTGTCGAAGCCGATCGTGACGGCCGCGGCGATGCGGCTCGTCGCGGCCGGCCGGATCGGGCTCGACGAGCCGGTGACGCGCTGGCTGCCCGCGTTCCGTCCGCCGCTGCCCGGCCCGATCGGCAGCGATGGCGGGCCCGCGCGCATCACGTTGCGCCATCTGCTGTCGCACACGGCAGGGCTCGGCTACCGCTTCCTTGAAGCCGACAGCGACGGCCCGTACGCGCGCGCCGGCGTCTCCGACGGGATGGACCGCGCGGACATCACGCTCGCCGAAAACCTGCGGCGCATTGCCGGCGTGCCGCTGCAGTTCGCGCCCGGCACGTCGTGGGCGTATTCGCTGGCGACGGACGTGGTCGGCGCGCTGATCGAGGCGGTCGACGGGCGGCCGCTCGGCGAAGCAGTCGCAGCGCTCGTCACGACGCCGCTTGGCATGACCGACACCGGGTTCGTCGCGCACGACGCCGCGCGGCTCGCGACGCCTTACGTGAGCACTTCCGGCGCGCCGCGCCGGATGGAAGCGTTCGACATCGCGCCGGTGTACGACGGCACGGTCGGCATTCGCTACGAGCCGGCTCGCGCGTTCGATGCGGATGCCTTTGCGTCGGGTGGCGCGGGCATGGTCGGCACCGCGCGCGACTGCCTTGCGCTGCTCGACGCGTTGCGCACTGGCCGCGCGGGCTGGCTGGACACCGCGTGGACCGACGAGATGGGCCGCGTGCAGCCAGGCGCGCACGACCTGCCGGCCGCGCCGGGATTCGGCTTCGGGCTCGGGTTCTCGGTGCTGCGCGATCCGGCTGCCGCGCAGTCGCCGGAACCCGCGGGCACATGGCGCTGGGGCGGCGCGTACGGGCACGCGTGGTTCGTCGACCGGGCGGCCGGGCTGACGGTCGTCGCGTTGACCAACACGCTGTACGAAGGGATGCACGGACGCTTCGTCGCCGATGTGCGCGATGCGGTTTACGGCGTCGGCGAACGGGAGGCGGCATGAGCGACGCGACATCCACGCCGGCCGGGCTCGCGTGTACGGAAGGGCGCAATGAGCGTGAAGAGCGTGATGAACGCCTGCCTGTCGCGAACCTGCTGGCGCTCGCGACGGCCGGTTTCATCACGATCCTCACCGAGGCGCTGCCCGCCGGCCTGCTGCCGCTGATGGGCCACGATCTGCGCGTGCCCGAGGCGCTGGTCGGCCAGCTCGTGACCATCTACGCGCTCGGCTCGATCGTCGCGGCGATTCCGCTCGTCGCCGCGACGCGCGGGCTGCGCCGGCGCAGGCTGCTGCTCGCGGCGCTCGCCGGCTTCGTCGTGTCGAACGCGCTGACGGCCGCGTCGCCGTACTACGCGCTCACGCTCGCCGCGCGCTTCGTCGCGGGGATGTCGGCAGGCCTGCTGTGGGCGCTGCTGGCCGGCTACGCGAGCCGGATGGTCGGCGACGCGCTGCGCGGCCGCGCGATTGCGGTCGCGATGCTCGGCGCGCCGGTCGCGATGTCGATCGGCATTCCGGCGGGCACCGCGCTCGGTGCCGCGTTCGGCTGGCGGGTCGCGTTCGGCGGCATCACGGTGGCGGCGCTCGCGCTGATGGCGTGGGTGCGCACGCGGCTGCCCGATCATCCGGGGCAGCCCGCCGGTGCGCGCCAGCCCGTGCTGGATGTGCTGCGGCTGCCCGGCGTGCAGTCGGTGCTCGCCGTGATGTTCGCTTACGTGCTTGCGCACAACATCCTCTATACCTACGTGGCGCCGTTTCTCGCGGGCGTGCGGATGGGCGGGCAGGTCGACGCGGTGCTGTTCGCGTTCGGCGTCGCGTCGCTGGTCGGCATTGCGCTGACGGGCGCGTGGATCGGCCACGCGCTGCGGCGCCTGACGCTCGCGAGCATCGCGCTGTTCGCACTGGCGGCGCTGATGCTCGGCGTGGGTGGCGGCCAGCCGGTCGTCTACGCGGGCGTCGTGCTGTGGGGGCTCGCGTTCGGCGGCGCGCCGACGCTGTTTCAGACGGCGTCGGCGAACGCGGCGGGGGAGGCCGCCGACGTCGCGCAATCGATGATCGTGACCGTGTGGAACCTCGCGATCGCGGGCGGCGGCATCGTCGGCGGCCTGCTGCTCGATGGGCCCGGTGCGGGCGTGATGCCGTGGGTGCTCGTCGTGCTGCTCGTGCCGGCGGGGATCGGCGTGTGGCGCGCGCGGCGGCACGGGTTTGCGGTGCCGCGAATGGCGGCGTGAGCGCGCGCCGCGTATCAGGGTGCGTGCGCTTCCGGCGCCGCCGAGCCATCCTCGCCGGTGGCGGACTTGACGGGCCGCCGCCACGCGCATTCCGTTCCTTCGTCGCACCGATCGGAAACAATCACGTCCAACGACGCGCTTCTTGTTGGCAATTCCTACCCGAAAGGACAGCTATCGCGCGGGAAGCGTTTGCTTTGTAATTCCAGCCGACGTTCGATTGGCGAATTTGCCCATATCGCGTCTCATACGCTAGGACACGGCGCATCCGGCCTGTCGATCGCGCAAGCGTCAGCGCGCGGCGACCGGCGAACGCATCCGGATGCGGCCGCGCGATGTCAAAAACAACGAGGAGTGCAGCGGCGGCGCAACCGTCCGCCGCGGCCGTGCCAAACGCATCCTCAGCCATTCACGAGAGGGCCGAAATGTCGTGCGATCTATACGAGACCCAAGCACGCGCGGTGGAGTGCGACGCGCTTTCGATCGCCCGCGCGATCGTGCGCGAAGTGTTCAAGCTTCGCAAGCTGCATCCGACGGAGGACAGTCGGCCCGGTGACATCGAAGCCGAGATGGACTGGCATGTCGAGGCGATCCTGCCCGTCGTCGCGAGCGATCGGCAGATCCGGCTGCTCCTGCCCGCGTTTCCGGGCAAGTCGCCGAACCGGATGAAGACCCTCGGCGCGTTGCCCGATCTCGCGGAGAAGCACGCGCTGAAGAACCTGGCCGCACTGTGCACACGCATCGGCACGATCTACAAGCCGGGCGCGAAGCTCGTCATCTGTTCGGACGGCTACTGTTTCTCGGACGTCGTCAGCATTGGCGACGATGAAGTCGCGCAATACCTGAAGAGCCTCGAGGCGCATGCGGCCGCGCATTTCGACGGCAGCTTCGAGTTCTTCGACCTGAAAGGCCACTTCGGCTATCTCGACGACCTCACGTCGAAACGCGAGGAGTTGCTGATCGCCTATAGCGATCCGGTCGAGCGGATCCGGCGGCAATGCCAGGACGATCCGGCGATGAGCGCGATGTATCGCGGCATCACGCGCTTCCTGTACGAGGATTCGCTCGGCATCGAGCGGTTCCGGACGTGGAGCAACACGGCGATCCAGAAGATGAGCCGCTCCAACGCGTATCGCGTCATCCAGCGCAGCAATGCGTGGAGCCGGCTGATCGAGGACGCGTTTCCGAACAGCCTGCGGCTGTCGATTCATCCGCAGTTCCGCGTGTCGAAGAAGATCGGCATCCGCCTCGTCGACTGCGACGACGTGTGGCTCACGCCGTGGCATTCGGTGGCGGTGCGCGAGAACAACCGGATCGTGCTGAAGAAGCGCTCCGAGGTCGACGAGCGCAATTCGGTGCTGGTGTTCTCGGACGGCGTGCCGTGCCATTTCGTCCATCACCCGCAACTGTTCGCCGGTGCCGCCGAAGCCGTTTCTCCTTGAGCGGAGCGGCGCGCATTCCACCCGATTGGCGTTCGTCGGCAGCCGCGTCGCACCGCGGGCGCCGGCGACGAACCCGTTCCATCTGCAATGGAGGCACAACGTGAATCTTTCCGACATGCGCAACGCGAAATGGATTGATGCGCATACGCTGACGGCCGGCCAGCCGACCGAAGCGCAGTTTGCCGAGCTGGCGCAGGACGGCGTGACGACGATCATCAACCTCGCGCCATTCGACACGCGTTACTCGATCGACGACGAGGAAGGCTGCGTGCGGCGCAATGGCATGCAGTATCACTTCCTGCCGGTGGATTTCAAGCAGCCCGCGCTCGAGGACTTCGACCGGTTCGCCGACATCTTCCGGCAAGCGGCGGGCGGCAGGACGCTCGTGCATTGCGCGGCAAACTACCGCGTCTCGGTGTTCGTGTCGCACTACAAGATGCTGCATGACGGCTGGTCTGCCGGGCAGGCGGACGAATGGATCGCCGGCATCTGGAATACCGCGGAGTTTCCCGTCTGGCAAACCTTCGTCCAGGCATTGCGTGCGAACCTGAGCGCGCGCCGTGCGTCATGAGCGGTGCATCGATGGTGGCCGAATTCCGGCGCGCGTTCGGACAGCTGTGCCGCAGCGGAGATGTCGACAGCCTGTCCGCTGCGCAGCGCGACGCGCTTGACGCGCATGTCGGCGCGTGCGTGGCGCGCGGGCAGCCGATCCGGCTGACGTTGCCGGGTTTTCCGCTCAAGTCGCCGGACCGTCGCGACAAGGTGCTTGGCATGCTGCCTGACTGCGGCGAACAGCTCGCGCTCGGCTATCTCGACGCGTTCTGCGAGACGGTGCGCCGGTTCTACGCGCCAGGATGCGTGATCGACCTGTTCAGCGACGGGCTGACGTTCTTCGATCTGCTGGACGTGAGCCGGGCCGACGCGAATGCATATCACCGTGCGCTGCGTGAGCTGATCGTGTCGCGCAACATCGTCTGGCATTCGTATTCGACGGTGGATCCGTCGTTCGATCGCGCTGCGTCCGACGTCGACGCCGCGCTTGCACCGTACTGGCCCGACGCCGACGACCAGCGTCGCGACGCCCGCGGCGAACGCGTCGCCGAGCTGACCGCACTGCTCGCCGGCGAACGGCAGATCGTGCTGGCCGAAGCGGATACGGGGACGCGCGCGCGGCTCGCGCGGGCTGCGCAACGGATGGCGGAGCGCGGCGTCGCGCTGGACGGCTTTCTCGACGCGAAGCTGCCTGCCGGCCTGCGGCTGACCGTCCATGCGGCGCCGGCGGGGAGCAAGAAGATTCCGATCAGGTTGCATGCCGCGGGCGGCAATGGTGCGCTGCCCTGGCGCAACGTACTACTTCAAAAAAAGAATGGAGAATTTGCCATGCTGAGCAAATCGCAGGTCAACCAAACCGTCAACGCCGCGCTCGTCACGAAAGGCGGCGAACCTTGGTATTTCGCGGAAGGCGACGATCCGGTCCTGAATCGCTGTGCGATCAGCGTCGTGCATCGCGACGACTTCGGCCTGCTGGTCGAGCCGAACACCGACGAAGCAGACCGAATCGATTGCTGCGCGTTGTCGAAGGATGCGCTCGCAGCGATGCTGCGGCGTCACGGCTTCGTCGTGCTGCGTGGCTTTCGTGTCGACGACGAGGCCGCGCTCGTGAAGTTCACCGAGCAGTTCGGCCAGTTGTACGTCTGGCAGTTCGGACCGGTGCACAAGGTGAAGCCCGAAGAGGACGCGAGCGGCTACGTGCATTCGTTCGAGGCGGTGCCGCTGCACTGGGACCTGAGCATGCTGCCGCTCACGCATCCTCTCGTGCAGCAGGACGAATACTTTTCCGCGAAGATGTTTGCGCTGTACTGCAAGACCGCGCCGAAACGGGGCGAGGGCATGACGACGCTCGTCGACGCGCGCCGCATCGTCCGCCAGCTCGACGCGGGCACGCTGGCCGCGTGGGAGCAGACGAGCCTGACCTACAACACGAAAATGACCTACTTCGGCGGCGTGCCGCGGACGTTCCCGCTGATCGCCACGCACCCGGACACGGGCGAAAAGGTGCTGCGCTATCAGGAAGGCAGCGAATCGACGCTGCAGCGTTTCGAGGTGAGCGTCGCGACGCCGGGCACCGTGCCCGACGACAGCGTGCAGCAGATCAATGCGCTCGCGTACGCACGCGAGTACCTCGTCGAGCACGACTGGGTGGACGGCGATATCGTGCTGGTCGACAACTACAGCGTGCTGCACGGCCGTCGTGCAATGTCGCGCGACTCGGCGGCGCGTGAGTTGTGGCGGGTGCAGGTGTATTGAGCGCGCTGTCGTGCTTCGGCCGGTCCGGCGTTTGCCGGCGGACCGGCCCGCTGCACCTTCGCGGGCCCTGCGCGACCGGCCGGCACGCAGTGCATCGAAACGGAAATGCCGCGGCGCAAGCCGCGGCATTCGTTTGTCGGTGCGCCGCACATGGGATGCGCGCCCGCGTCGTGCAGCGCACGGGCGGCTCGCGCGTTCGGCGCGTGACGACGCCGAAGTCAGCGTGCGGAGACATCGAGCGGGGCATCGTTTCGCGCGTTCTGCGCAGCTTCCCAGCCGCCGCCCAGTGCGCGGAACGACGCGATGGCCGCCCGGGCCGCCTCGGCCTGCGCCTGTGCCTTCGCATCGCGCGTCTGCAGCAGATCGCTGTCGGCGTCGAGCACTTCGATCAGGCTCACGACGCCGCTCTGGTACGCCGCGAACGACGTTTCCCGCGCGCGCGCCAGCGCGGTTTCGCCCTGCTCGAGCGTACGCATCTGGGCCTCGCGCTTCACGAGCGCCGAAAACGCATCCTCGACATCCTCGGATGCGTGCAACGCGGACTGCCGATAGGCGGCGAGCGCCTCGGCGGTCTGCCCGCGCGCCGCTGCGATCTGCGCGTCGATGCGCCCGAAATCAAACAGCCGCCAGCGCAGGCCGAGGATGCCTTGCGCCTGCGTCGCGCCATGCGTGAACAGGTCGCCGGACGCGGTGGCGGCCGTGCCGATCAGGCCGCTCAGCGACAGCTTCGGATAGTACTCGGCGATCGCCGCGCCGATGCGCGCATTCGCGGCCGCGAGCCGCCGTTCGGCGACGATCAGGTCCGGGCGGCGGCGGAGCAGGTCGCCCGGCGTGCCGGCATCCGCAAGACGCGGGGCAACCGGAATCGGCGCGGCCGCGTCCAGTTCGGGCCGATGGGTGCCGGGCTGCGCGCCGACCAGCACGTCGAGTGCGTTCTGCGCTGCGTCGAGCCCGGCTTCGAGCACCGGCACGGTGGCCTCGACCTGGGCCAGCGCGCCTTCCGCCTGGCGAACCTGCAATTCGGCTGCAACGCCATTGCGGTGCTGCATCCGCACCGTGGCCAGCAGGCGCCGGCGGGTGTCGACCTGCTGCCGTGCGACAGCGAGGCGCGCCTGCAGCCCGCGGATCGTCACGTAGGTATCCGCGGTCTGTGCGGCGACGGCAAGCCGGGTGGCGACCGCGGCCGCGGCCGACGCCTCGTATTCGGCGCGCACGGCCTCGCGGGTGCGCCGCAAGCCGCCGAACAGGTCGATTTCCCAGCTCGCGCCGACGTCGCCCTCGTAATAGGCGGCGTTGCGGGAGAAGCCGGGTGTCGAGTCGAGCAGCCGGCCGAGCGGCGTATCGACCGACTGGTAGACCTTCTGCCCCTGGGCGATCACGCTGCCGCTCGGCAGCAGCGCCGCTGTGGCGGCGCCCAGCGCGGCGCGCGCCTGCGCGACGCGCGCGGTCGCCTGGGCGATGTCGAGGTTCTGTTCCAGCGCGAGATCGACGAAGCGCGTCAGCAGAGGGTCGTCGAAGCCCGTCCACCATGCGCCGAGGTCCGCGACCGTCGCGACGGGACGCTGCTCGACCGCGGCTTGCCCGATGAAGCGATCGGGTGCGGCAATGGCCGGCCGCTGGTAGTCGGGGCCGACCGCGCAGCCGGCGAGCGCGCCGACGGCGAGGAACGATGCAAAAAAACGATGGGAAACCGGCATGACGACCCTTCAGGGTAGAGAATAGAGGCGGTGTTTCGAGTGTGACCATTGTACGAATTGGTCACATGGTGTCAATCACGTCCTGATGTTCCAGATTTCCAACCATGACTGAAAGCGTGTCTCTCCCCGCAGGCCGGCGCGGCCCGGCGGACCACGCCGTCCGCGACCAGATCGTGAATGCGGCGAACGAACATTTCCGGCATTACGGGTACGGCAAGACGACGGTGTCCGATCTCGCGAAGGCGATCGGTTTCTCGAAGGCGTACATCTACAAGTTCTTCGATTCGAAGCGCGCGATCGGCGAGGCGATCTGCGCGACGAGCCTCGGCACGATCATGGCGGCGGCGGACCAGGCGATCGCCGGCGGCGCGTCCGCGACCGACAGGCTGCGCGGGATGTTCCAGGCGATGACCGCCGCCTGCGTGGGGTTCTTCTTCACCGACCGCAAGCTGTACGACATTGCCGCATATGCGATCGCGGAGGGCTGGCAGACCACGATCGAGCATGAAGAGAAGATCAGGGGCGCGATCGTGCAGATCGTCCGCGAAGGGCGGGAAAGCGGCGAATTCGAGCGCAAGACGCCGCTCGACGAGACCTGCCGTGCGATCTTCCTCGTGATGCAGCCGTTCGTGAATCCGGTGATGCTGCAGTACCACCTCGACCATGCCGAGGACGCGTCGAAGGCCGTCTGCAACCTCGTGCTGCGCAGCCTGTCACCCTGATGTCCTTTTGTTGTGACCATTGACGATATTGGTCACATGATTCACACTTGGGCCTCCTTCAGTATGGAGATTGCCCATGTTGCTCATTCGCGCGGCCGCGCCGGCTGTTCTCGCCGCTTCGATTGCGTTCGGCCTCGTCGCTTGCGGTCCCGCGAAGCAGGACGATCCGCGCACCGCGACACCGCTCGTCCGGACGGACATCGCGCGGGACGCCGGGGGTGTCGGCCGGACCTTCACGGGTACCGTCGTCGCGCGGGTGCAAAGCGACCTCGGTTTCCGCGTGCCGGGCAAGATCGTCGAGCGGATGGTGGATGCCGGCCAGACCGTGCGGCGCGGGCAGCCGCTGATGCGGATCGACGCAACCGACCTGGAGCTCGCGACGCGTGCCGAGGACGACGCCGTGGCCGCTGCGAAGGCGCGCGCGAACCAGACCGCGGCCGACGAGATGCGCTACAGCGGGCTCGTTTCCGCCGGCGCGGTGTCGGCATCCGCGTACGACCAGATGCGGGCTGCCGCCGACACTGCGCGGGCGCAGCTTCGTGCCGCGCAGGCGCGCGCGAACGTCGCGCGCAACGCGGCCGGCTACGCGGTGCTGGTCGCCGATGCGGACGGTGTCGTGATGAGCACGCTCGGCGAGCCCGGGCAGGTGGTGGCTGCGGGGCAGACGGTCGTGCGGCTCGCGCGTTCCGGCCCGCGTGAAGCGGTCGTCGACCTGCCCGAGACGTTCCGGCCCGCGCTCGGCTCCACGGGCCGCGCGACGCTGTACGGCGGCGCGGACCTGGCGGGCGACGCACGCCTGCGGCAACTTTCCGATGCGGCCAATCCGCAGACGCGGACATTCGAGGCGCGCTACGTGCTCGAGGGGCCGATCGCGCGCGCGCCGCTCGGCGCGACGGTGACGGTCAACGTGCCCGACGCGCGCGCCGCGACCGGCGACGCCGCCATGCAGGTGCCGCTCGCGGCCGTCTACGATCGCGGCAACGGCCCGGGCGTCTGGGTCGTCGAAGGGTCGAAGCCGCGGGTCGTCTGGCGGCGCGTGCGGCTGGCCGCGATCGGCGACGAGACCGCCACCGTCGCGGAAGGGCTCAAGGCAGGCGAGCGCTTCGTCGCGCTCGGCGCGCACCTGCTGCACGACGGCGAGAGCGTGCACCTCGCGGGAGCGCAGCAATGAGCGGCTTCAACCTTTCTGCGCTCGCAGTGCGCGAACGCGCGGTCACGCTGTTCCTGATCATCGCGGTGTCCGTCGCCGGCGCGCTCGCGTTCCTGAAGCTCGGGCGCGCGGAGGATCCGGCGTTTACCGTCAAGGAGCTGACCTTCATGTCCGCGTGGCCTGGCGCGACCGCGCAGGAGATGCAGGACCAGGTCGCCGAGCCGCTCGAGAAGCGGATGCAGGAGTTGAAGTGGTACGACCGCACGGAAACCTTCACGCGACCGGGGCTCGCTTTCACGACCGTCACGCTGCGCGACGACACGCCACCGTCAGCCGTGCAGGAAGAGTTCTACCAGGCGCGCAAGAAGCTGGGCGACGAGACGGGGAAGCTGCCGCAGGGCGTGGCCGGACCGTTCGTCAACGACGAATACGCGGACGTGACGTTCGCGCTCTACGCGCTCAAGGCGCGCGGCGAGCCGCCGCGCGTGCTGGTGCGTGAGGCGGAAGCGCTGCGCCAGCGGTTGCTGCACGTGCCGGGCGTGAAGAAGATCGACATCGTCGGCGAGCGGCCCGAGCGCATCTTCGTCGAGTTCTCGTATGCACGGCTCGCGAATCTCGGCATCTCGCCGCGCGACATCTTTGCCGCGCTGAACGACCGGAATCTCGTGACGCCCGCCGGCTCGATCGACACGGCCGGACCACAGGTGCTGATTCGCCTCGACGGCGCGTTGGACGACCTGCAGAAGATCCGCGACACGCCGATCGTCGCCGGCGGCCGGACGCTCAGGCTGTCTGACATCGCGGATGTCAGGCGCGGCTACGAGGATCCCGCGACCTTCCTGATCCGCAACCAGGGCGAGCCGGCGCTGTTGCTCGGCGTCGTGATGAAGGAGCGCTACAACGGCCTGCAGCTCGGCAAGGATCTCGACAAGGAGGTGGCGGCGATTTCGGCGCAGATGCCGCTCGGCCTGTCGCTGACGAAAGTCACCGATCAGGCGGTCAACATCGAGGAAGCGTACGACGAGTTCATGCTGAAGTTCTTCGTCGCGCTGGCGGTCGTGATCGCGGTGTGCCTGATCAGCCTCGGCTGGCGGGTGGGGATCGTCGTCGCGGCCGCGGTGCCGCTCACGCTCGCGGGCGTCTTCATCATCATGCTCGCGACCGGACGCGATTTCGATCGCATCACGCTCGGCGCGCTGATCCTGTCGCTCGGGCTGCTCGTCGACGACGCGATCATCGTGATCGAGACGATGGTCGTGAAGATGGAGGAAGGATTCGACCGGATCGCGGCCTCGACGTATGCGTGGAGCCATACCGCCGCGCCGATGCTCGCGGGCACGCTCGTGACCGCGATCGGGCTGATGCCGGTCGGCTTCGCGAAGTCGAGCGCGGGCGAATACGCGGGCAACATCTTCTGGGTCGTGGCCTTTGCGCTGCTGACGTCCTGGGTCGTCGCGGTCGCCTTCACGCCGTACCTCGGCGTCAAGCTGCTGCCGCGGATCAGGCCGGTCGCGGGCGGGCACGCCGCCCTCTACGATACCGCGGCCTATCGCAAGTTCCGCGCGCTGCTTGCATGGACGGTCGCGCACAAGAAACGTGTGGTGTTCGCGGTCGTGGTTTCGTTCGCGGCCGCGGTGCTCGGCCTCGGTCTCGTCAAGCAGCAGTTCTTCCCGATCTCGAGCCGGCCGGAAGTGCTGGTCGAAGTGCGGATGAGCGAAGGAACCGGCATCGCGGCCACCAGCGCGGCGGTCGACAAGGTGGAGGCATGGCTGCGCAAGCAGCCCGAGGCCCGGCTCGTCACGAGCTACATCGGCCAAGGGGCGCCGCGCTTCTTCATTGCGATGTCGCCCGAGCTGCCCGACCCGTCGTTCGCGAAGATCGTCGTGCTGACGCAGGACGAGAAGGCGCGCGAGGCGCTGAAGCTGAAGCTGCGCACCGCCGTCGCGCAGGGCCTCGCGCCCGACGCGCAGGTGCGCGCGACGCAGATCGTGTTCGGGCCGTATTCACCATTCCCCGTCGCGTTTCGCGTGATGGGGCCGGACGAGGGCAAGGTCCGCGAGATCGCCGGACAGGTCGAGCGTGTAATGCGCGCGAACCCGTCGATGCGGCAGGTGAACGCCGACTGGGGGCCGCGCGTGCCGACGATCCGCATCTCGCTCGATCAGGACCGGTTGCGCGCGATCGGCCTGAGCACGCACGATGCGTCGCAGCAGCTTCAGTTCCTGCTGACGGGCGCCCCTGTCACGCAGGTGCGCGAGGACATCCGCTCGGTCCAGGTGGTGGCGCGCAGCGCAGGCCCCGACCGGCTCGATCCGGCGAAGCTCGGGGCGTTCACGCTGACGGGCAGCGCCGGCCAGAAGGTGCCGCTCGACCAGCTCGGCGAGGTCGGGATTCGCATGGAAGACCCGATCCTGCGGCGTCGCGATCGCCTGACGACGATGACCGTGCGTGGCGACATCGGCGAGGAATTCCAGCCGCCCGAGATCTCGAACGAAATCATTCAGGCGATCCGGCCGATCGTCGCCGCGTTGCCGCCGGGGTACCGGATCGAGACGGGCGCGGCCCTCGAGGAAGCGAACAAGGCGAACGCCGCGCTCGCCGCCGTGTTTCCGATCATGCTGATCCTGATGATGATCGTCGTGATCTTCCAGGTGCGCTCGATCGCGGCGATGGCGATGGTGCTGCTGACCGCACCGCTCGCGCTGGTCGGCGTCGTGCCGATGCTGTTGCTGTTCCGCCAGCCGTTCGGCTTCAACGCGATCCTCGGGCTGATCGGCCTCGCCGGTATCATCATGCGCAACACGCTGATCCTGATCGGGCAGATCCATCAGAACGAGGCCGACGGCCTCGATCCGTACGACGCGATCATCGAGGCGACCGTGCAGCGCGCGCGACCGGTGATCCTGACGGCGCTCGCGGCTGCGCTCGCATTCATTCCGCTGACGTTCTCGGTGTTCTGGGGCGCACTCGCGTTCACGCTGATCGGCGGCACGATCGGCGGCACGGCGCTGACGCTCGTGTTTCTCCCGGCGCTGTACGCGATCTGGTTCCGCATCGCTCCGAAGGCGAGCGACGACGCGGCGCAAACGTCGCCCCCGGCATATCGGCGCGAAGAGACGTCCCTCAGTTCCTGACCGGGCACGTGCGAACCGGAAAACAGGGAGGCGAGAAAATGACGAGCAACTGGAGCATGTGCTACGGAAACATGTTTTCCGACCTGAATTCGGAATCGGAGCTGATCGAGCGCATGACGTGCGTGACGCGCGAGCTCGGCTTCGAGCACTTCTACTATGTGATGCGCATTCCGCTGCCGATCTCGAACCCGAGGAACTACATCTTCTCCAATTGCCCGGACACGTGGGTCCGGAGCTACGTCGAGCGCGACGGCTTCATGACCGATCCGGCCGTGCAGCGCGGGTTGCGGGAAGCCGTCCCGTTCCTGTGGTCCGCCGTCAGCGGGGAGGCGGCGGATTTCTGGGTCGATCCGTCGCATCAGCGGTTCCGTCACGCATGGAGCATGCCGTTGCGCGGGCAGTTCGGCACGAGCGGCCTGCTGTCGCTGCTGAGAAAATCCGCGCCGATCCTCCAGGACGAGTTCCTGTCCAAGGAGCCGTACGTGCTGTGGCTGACGACGCTGGCCCACCGGGCGATGACGCGTCTCGTCGTCGCTACGGCGATGCCGGAGGTGTGCCAGACGCTGACGGCCCGCGAGAAGGAGGTGCTGAAATGGACGGCCGCGGGCAAGACTTACGCCGATATCGGGCTGATCCTGTCGATCTATGATCGGACTGCGAAGTTTCACCTGATGAACGTGATGCGGAAGCTTCGCGCGGCCAACAAGGCGGAGGCCGTGATGAAGGCCACGATGCTCGGCTTTCTTCAGTGATGTCCGGTTCGCGCGGAAGCGACGTCGATGCTGCGTGTCGCGGCCGCGCGCGGCGGGGCGGGGTGATTCCCGATGCGTCGGCTATGCGTCCAGCGCCGCCTGCGCGCACGTCTCGTCGGTGACGAGCCCCGACAGCCAGCCGCCGCGCAGCGCGGCGATCACCGCGTCGCGCTTCTTCAGGCCGCCAGCGAACGCGATCGTCGGGCGCTTCGGCGGCGCATCGAGCGACACGCTCGTCGCGCGTGCGCTCGTCGACACGTCGACGAGGCGGCCCTGCGCGTCGATCGGTATGCCGAGCAGCTCGGCGACGGCGCCGCGCGCGATCATCTCGTCGCGTTCCTGTTCGGTGATGAAGCCGTCCTCGTAGAGCGGGCAGTGCGGCCCGATGTTGCCGATGCCGACGAACGCAACGTCGGCCTCGCCCGACAGCGCCTCGACGATCCGGTACAGCCGGTGATTGCACCACTGCGCGCGTTCCGCGTCGCTGTCCGCGAACAGCGGCGCGGGCAGCAGGAAGTGCTTGCCGCCCGTCTTCTCGGAGATGTGCTGCGCGACGTCGTAGCGGTTCGACGAGCCGTCGGCGGCGATCGCGCCGACCATCGATACGAGCCGGTGCTGCGGTCGGTCGAGCTGTGCGATCTGCGCGACCGCGGCTTTCAGCGTGCGGCCGCTGCTGACCGCGATCACCATCGGCCGCGTCTCGTTCAGATAGCGCTCCATTACCTGCGCGCCGGCGACCGCGAGCTTGCGGTCGATCGCTTCGGGTGCGTCCGCATCGACGGGCACGACCTCGCACATCGACAGGCCGTAGCGTTTCGACAGCTGTGCACCGAGGTCGAGGCAGTCGGCGAGCTGGTGATCGACGCGCACGCGGATCAGGTTCTTCTCGACCGCGAACGCGACGAGCCGCTGCGCGACCGGGCGCGACACCTGCAGTTTCTCGGCGATTTCGTTCTGCGTGTCGCCCGCGACGTAGTAGAGCCACGCGGCACGCGTGGCGAGATCGAGTTTTTCTGAGGACTTGGGCACGATAGCGATTGAATTCGGATCCTGGCGAGCCGCCCGGCGGCGCATCGATATGCACTGTACCGCACTCGCCGCCGCGGGCCGGTTCGAGTTTCGTTCAAGGACAGGTCGCGCGGGGCGACGTCACTCAGGCAAGCCGCGCGCGCGACGGTTCGTACAGCGGGCGCACATGCCGGTACAGCGCGCGGAACGCGGCCAGGCGCTCGCGCAGCGCCGCATGGCGTGCGGCGTCGGGTGCATATTCGGCGCGCACGGGCGGCTTGGTCAGCACCGCGTGCGGATCGCCGCCGACCGCCAGCCAGCCGAGCCGCGCGGCGCCGAGCGCGGCGCCCGTCTCGCCGCCGCCGTGCTGGCAGGTGCGCACGTTCAGCGCGTCGGCAATCAGCTGCGCCCAGTACGCGCTGCGCGCGCCGCCGCCGATCAGCGACAGGCTGTCGGTCTCCACGCCCGCCGCGTGCAGTGCGTCGAAGCCGTCCGCGAGGCCGAGCGTCACGCCTTCAAGTACCGCGTAGCCGAGATGCGCGCGCTCGGTCGCATGCGTCATCCCGAAGAACACGCCTTGCGCGTACGGATCGTTGTGCGGCGTGCGCTCGCCGGACAGGTACGGCAGAAACAGCGGCGCCGTGGCCAGCGTGCCGGCGTCGAGCGCCTCGACTTCCGCGAGCAGCGTCGGCTCGTCGGTGCCGGTCAGCTTGCAGACCCAGCGCAGGCAGCTCGCCGCCGACAGCACGACGCTCATCAGCTGCCAGCGGTCCGGAATCGCATGGCAGAACGCGTGCACGGCGGATGCCGGGTTCGGCATGAAGCGGTCGCCGACGACGCTCAGCACGCCCGATGTGCCGAGCGACACGAAGCCGTCGCCCGCATGGATCGCGCCGATGCCGAGCGCGCTCGTCGCGTTGTCGCCGCCGCCACCCGCGACGACGACAGCTTCCGACAGCCCGAGCTCGCGCGCGACGTCGGCGCGCAGCGTGCCGGACGGCGCGTTGCCTTCGACGATGCGCGGCATCTGCGCGCGCGTCATCCCGCACGCGGCGAGCAACGCGTCGGACCAGTCGCGGCGCGCGACGTCGAGCCACAGCGTGCCGGCCGCGTCGGACGGATCGGACACCTTCGCGCCGGTCAGCCGGAACCGCAGGTAGTCCTTCGGCATCAGCACGCAGGCCGTCGCCGCGAATACGTCGGGTTCGTGCTTCGCGACCCACAGCAGCTTCGGCGCGGTGAAGCCGGGCATCGCGAGATTGCCGGCGAGCGCATGCAGGTCGGGCGCGCGTTCGGTGAGCAGCGCGCATTCGTCGGCGCTGCGCATGTCGTTCCACAGGATCGCCGGACGCAGCACGCGATCGTCGCGGTCGAGCAGCACCGCACCGTGCATCTGGCCCGACAGGCCGATCCCGCGCACCTGCGCGAAGGCTTGCGGATGACGGTCGCGCAGCGCGGCGAGCGCGGCGAGCGTGCCGCGCCACCAGTCGTCAGGATGCTGTTCGGCCCAGCGGGGATGCGGCCGCGACACGGCAAACGGCGTGCCCGCGGTGCCGACGACGGTACCGTCGGGAGCCAGCAACAGCACCTTCACTTCCGAGGTGCCGAGGTCGATGCCGAGATACATGTGCGATCCGCTTCGTCAGTGAGGAGCCGCTACTTTAGCCGGGCAGGCGTGCGCGTGCCAATGCCGGTTTGACCCCGGGTTGACCCGATATGCGGCGGCGTCAGCGCGACGCGAGCCACGCGTCGACGCGCGCGAGCCCGGCGCGCACGGCTTCGAACAGCGCCGCGTTGCCCGCGAGCGAGCCCCACAGCTGGCGGTCCGCGCACAGTGCGGCGACGGGGTCGCCCGCGTTGACGATCGCGCGCGCCGCGCGTTCGTCCATCACGCTGTCCTGGTACGCGTACGGCAGCGCGCCGCGCGCCCAGCGTTCGAGAAAGCGCAGGAACAGCGCGGGCAGCACCGCGGTCGAGACGGGCGCCGAGCCGCGCGCGAAGCATTCGGCGAGCGTCGGCGCGATGAAGCCGGGGATCTTCGAGAAGCCGTCGGCGGCGACCCGCTGGTTCGTGTCGAGCACGTACGGATTGCCGAAGCGTTCGAGCACGACGTCGCGGTAGCGCGCGAGGTCGAGCGGGCTCGGGCTCAGGCACGGGATCACGTCGTGCGTCACGTAGTCGTGCGCGAAGCGGCGGATCGCCGCGTCGTGCGTGCCTTCGTGGATATACGTGTGGCCTGCGAGCGTGCCGGCCCATGCGATGCAGCTGTGCGTCGCGTTGAGGATGCGGATCTTCGCCTCCTCGTACGGATGCACGTCGTCGACGAGTTCCGCACCCGCCAGCTCCCACTTCGGCCGGCCGGCCGCGAAGCGGTCCTCGATCACCCACTGGATGAACGATTCGCCCATCACCGGGCACGCGTCGTCGATGCCGGTCGCCGCGCGCACGCGTGCGCGCACGTCGTCGGTCGGGCGCGGCGTGATCCGGTCGACCATCGCGCTCGGACACGCGACGTTCGCATCGAACCAGTCGAGCAGTTCGCGCGCGCCGCGCCGTTCGAGGAACTCGCGCATTCCCGCGCGAAAGCGCGCGCCGTTGCTGCGCAGGTTGTCGCAGCTCTGCAGCGTAAGCGGGCCCGCGCCGCGCCTTTGACGTTCCGCGAGCAGCGCCGCGAGCGCGCCGTACAGCGTGGTGCGCGCGCCTTGCAGGTCGGCCGCGAGATCGGGATTCGCGACGTCGAGCCGGTTGTGCTCGTCGAGGTAGTAGCCGCCTTCGGTAACGGTGAACGACACGATCCGGCATGTTGGGTCCGCGCCGGCATCGATCAGCGCGGCGAGATCGATCGACCACGGCAGCACGCGCGTGATCGCGCGGATCGTCTCGTACGCGCGCTCGCCTTGCGGCGTGACCGTCTCGAGCGTGTATGCGCCGTGTTGCGCGGCGAGCGCGTCCATCGTCGCGCGCATGTCGTCGCGGATGTTGCCGACGGTCAGCGACCAGCGCTCGGCCGGCGGCACCGCCGCGTTCACGCGATGCAGGTACCACGCCTGGTGCGCGCGGTGGAACGATCCGGCGCCGATGTGCAGCAGCACAGGCGCGTGGGGGGAGGGCGATTCGCTCATCCGGTGTCTCCGATCTCATGCTTCGCGGTCGGCCAGCGTTAGCGTTTCAGCGCTTGCGCCGGGCTCATGCCTTGCGGTTGACCATAGTTGGCGCTTCCGCGCTTGCTCGGGCCCCGTGGCAACGTGGCTCGCCGCAATACGATCATTTGCTCTGTATGTGGGCGAATGATCGTATTGCGGCGAGCGAAAGTCAAGGTGACACGGCGGGTTTTCAATGGTGCGATGCGGCGATGCGGCGATGCGGCGATGCGGCGATGCGGCGATGCGGCGATGCGGCGGTACGGACCGGTTCGGCAACGCCCGGATGCTCAGATGCCCTCGCGCGTCAGCGCGACGAGCTGCTCGAGCAGCTTGCCGGCCGGGCCGGGCAGGATCCCGTGACGGCGGCGGAACGCGGTGAGCGTGCGCACCGCGACGACTTCGCGCACCGGCAGCGTGTCGATCGTGCCGGCGCGCCGTTCGGCGCCGTACATCGGCTCGGCCATCCAGCTCAGGAATCCCGCGTGCGCGACGAGGCTCTTCAGCGTCGTGACGGAGCGCGTCTCGACCGCGATGTCCGGCAGCCCGACGCCGTGTGCGTCGAAGGTCGCGCGCATGTGCTCGTACGGCGCGGTGCCGCGCGGCGGTATCGCCCAGCGCGCGGACAGCGTATCGGCGAGCGTCGGCGCGCGGCCGAGCGCGCGCAGCGGATGGTGCGGCGCAGCGACGATATGGCTTCGGTCTTCCCACCGGCATTCCGGAATCGCGACGATCTCGTCGGTGTCGGGGCCGTGCGCGCTGAGCGCGAGATCGATCTCGTGCTTGCAGAGCCCTTCGGCGAGCCGGTCCCACACGCCTTCGAGGATCTCGACGCGCAGGTTCGGCCAGCGGTCGAGCACACGGCCGACCGCGACGGGCAGCACGAGACTCGCGATGCTGCCGACCGCGCCGACCTTGATCGTGCCCTTCGCGAAGCCGCGCATCGCGTCGAGCTCCTCGCGCGCGTGCTCGGCCTCGTGCTGCAGCAGCGTCGCGTGCGGCAGCAGCGCTGCGCCGAACGCGGTGAGCTGAACGCCTTTCGAGTGGCGTTCGAACAGCGGCGCGCCCACCTGGTCCTCGAGCCGCTTCAGGATCCGGCTGAGTGCCGGTTGCGTGACGTGCAGCGCGTCGGCGGCGCGCCCGAGGCTGCCGCACGCGACGATCGTCGTGAAAGCGCGCAATTGGCGGAGATCGAAAGTCATGCCGGAACGTAATGGCTTTTTGCAGAAAATACAGTATCGAAGAATGCCTTGGCCTTCGATACTGTGGAAACCGATAAGCAATCGAGGAGACCCCCGCGCATGACCGGCCATCAACCCTCCGCCGCCCCTGTTCCACATGCCGCACCAACGACCGTCCGCGACGCGGTGATCGACCTGCTGCGCCAGTTCGGCATCGATCGCGTGTTCGGCAACCCGGGCTCGACCGAGCTGCCGATGTTTCGCGATTTCCCGGCCGATTTCCAGTACGTGCTCGGGCTGCAGGAAGCCGTGGTGGTCGGGATGGCCGACGGCCATGCGCAGGCGACCGGCAACGCGACGGTCGTCAACCTGCACTCGGCGGCGGGCGTCGGCAATGCGATGGGCAATCTGTTCACCGCGTTCAAGAACCGTACGCCGATGATCGTCACCGCGGGCCAGCAGGCGCGCGCGATCCTGCCGTTCGATCCGTTTCTCGGCGCGACGCAGGCGGCCGAGCTGCCGAAGCCGTACGTGAAGTGGAGCATCGAGCCGGCGCGCGCGCAGGACGTGCCCGCGGCGATCGCGCGTGCGTACCGGATCGCGATGCAGGAGCCGCGCGGGCCTGTGTTCGTGTCGATTCCGGTCGACGATTGGGACCAGCCGGCCGAATTCCTGCCGCCGCGCGACGTGAGCTGCGCCGTGCGGCCCGATCCGGTGGCGCTCGCTCGGCTCGGCGATGCGCTCGATGCCGCGCGGCGCCCCGCGTTCGTGATCGGCGCGGCGGTCGAGCGTGCGGGCGCGTGGCAGCAGGCCGTGCAGCTCGCAGAACGGCATCGCGCGCGCGTCTACGTCGCGCCGATGTCCGGACGCTGCAGCTTTCCCGAGGATCACCCGCTGTTCGCGGGCTTCCTGCCCGCGATCCGCGAGAAGATCGTCGCGCGGCTCGACGGCCACGACCTGATCTTCGCGTTCGGCGCGCCGGCCTTCACCTATCACGTCGAAGGCTTCGGCCCGCACGTGCCGCCGGGCGCGACGCTCGTGCAGCTCGTCGACGATCCGGGTGTCGCCGCGTGGACGCCGGAAGGCGATGCCGTCGTCGGCAACCTGCGGCTCGCGGCGCTGGACCTGCTCGCGCGCGCCGCGCCGCCCGAGCGGCCGATGCCCGAACCGCGCGCGCCGCGCGCACGTGCGCAGCCGCCCGACGCGGGCGAGCGCATGTCGGCCGCGTTCGCGCTGCAGACGCTCGCCGACGTGCGCGACGCGCACGACATCGTCGTCGAGGAAGCGCCGAGCGCGCGCCCGGTGATGCAGGACCGCCTGCCGTTCACGCAGAGCGGCACGTTCTACACGATGGACAGCGGTGGACTCGGCTACGGGATGCCGGCGGCGGTCGGCGTCGCGCTCGCGCAGCCGGGCCGCCGCGTGATCGGCCTGATCGGTGACGGCTCGAGCCTCTATTCGATCCAGGCGTTGTGGAGCGCCGCGCAGCTCAGGCTGCCGATCACGTTCGTGATCCTGAACAATGTCCGCTACGCCGCGTTGCAGGATTTCGCACCGGTGTTCGGCTTCGGCCCCGACGATCCGGTGCAGGGCACCGACCTGCCGAACCTGGACTTCGTCGCGCTCGCGGCCGGAATGGGGTGCCGCGGAGTGCGCGTGTCCGACGCGGCGCGCTTGCGCGATACGCTGGCCGAAGCATTGCGCGCGCCGACCCCCGTCGTCGTCGAGATCGAAATCGCGTGACGCGCAGGCGCGCGTCCATCGAGGAGAACCCATGCAGACAGTATCGATGCTCATCGGCGGCGAGCGCCGCCCATCGTCCGGCGGCGCGACCTTCACGCGCCGCAATCCGCTCGACGGCGAGGTTGCGTCCGAAGCGCCGGCCTGCACCGTCGACGACGCGCGCGCCGCGGCCGACGCGGCCGCGCGTGCGTTTTCCGGCTGGGCCGCGCTCGGACCGACCGCGCGCCGCGTGCTGCTGCTGAAGGCGGCGGCCGCGCTCGAAGCGAAGCGCGAGCAGTTCGTCGCCGCGATGGCGGCCGAGACGGGTGCATCGGCGATCTGGGCCGAATTCAACGTGCAGCTCGCGGCGAACGGGCTCGTCGAAGCGGCGGCGCTGACGACGCAGATCGGCGGCGAGCTGATCCCGTCCGACGTGCCTGGCTCGCTTGCGATGGGCGTGCGCCAGCCGGCCGGCGTCGTGCTCGGCATCGCGCCGTGGAACGCACCGGTGATCCTCGCCACGCGCGCGATCGCGCTGCCGCTCGCTTGCGGCAACACGGTCGTGCTGAAGGGCTCCGAGCTGTGCCCGGTCACGCACGGGCTGATCGTCGAAGCGCTGCAGGAGGCCGGCCTGCCGCCCGGCGTCGTGAATTTCGTGACCAACGCGCCGGCCGATGCGGGCGCGATCGTCGACGCACTGATTGCGCATCCGGCGATCCGGCGCGTGAACTTCACGGGCTCGACGCGAGTCGGCCGGATCATCGCCGAGACGTGCGCGCGGCACCTGAAGCCGGCGGTGCTCGAGCTCGGCGGCAAGGCGCCGTTCGTCGTGCTCGACGATGCCGATCTCGATGCGGCGGTCGCCGCGGCCGCGTTCGGCGCATTCGCGAATTCCGGACAGATCTGCATGTCGACGGAACGGATCATCGTCGACGAGAAGATCGCAGACCGGTTCGTCGCGAAGCTCGCGGACAAGGCCGCGTCGCTGCCGCTCGGCGATCCTCGCAACGGGCCCGTCGTGCTCGGCTCGCTCGTCGACCGGCGCGCGGTCGAGCGCTGCAACGCGCTGATCGACGATGCGCTCGCGCACGGTGCAGTGCTGTTGTGCGGCGGCAAGGCAGACAGCACGCTGTTCCCGGCGACGCTGCTCGACCGCGTGACGCCGCAGATGCAGATCTACGCGGAGGAGTCGTTCGGGCCCGTGAAGGGAATCGTGCGCGTCGACGGCGACGAGGCCGCGATCCGCTGCGCGAACGACAACGCGTTCGGGCTGTCGTCGGCCGTGTTCAGCCGCGACGTCGCGCGCGCGATGCGCGTCGCGGCGCGCATCGAATCGGGCATCTGCCACGTGAACGGTCCGACCGTGCACGACGAGGCGCAGATGCCGTTCGGCGGCGTGAAGGACAGCGGCTTCGGCCGGTTCGGCGGCAAGGCCGGCATCGCCGAATTCACCGACCTGCGCTGGATCACCGTGCAGACCGCGCCGCGCCACTATCCGTTCTGAGGAGCTTGCCGCCGATGAGAATCGCGATTCTGGGCGCGGGTGCGATGGGTTCGCTGTTCGGCGGGCTGCTCGCCGAAGCCGGCGAGGACGTCACGCTGATCGACGTCAACGATGCGCATCTCGCCGCGATCCACCGCGACGGGCTGCGCATCGAGAACGACCGGGGAGATCGTCGCGTGTCGGCATTGCGCGCGGTGCGTCCCGATGCGGCAGCGCTTGCGCACGGCGAACCGTTCGACCTGCTGATCGTCTTCACGAAATCGCTGCATACGCGTGCGGCGCTCGGTGGCGTTCGTGCATTGCTCACGCCGCATACGAGCGTGCTGACGTTGCAGAACGGGCTTGGCAACGTCGAGACGCTGCGGGAGTTCGTGCCGATGGAGCGCATCCTCGTCGGCGTGACGACCTGGCCGGCCGACGTCGCGGGGCTCGGCCACGTGCGTTCGCATGGCGACGGCGTGATCCGGATGATGAGCGCCGACGGTGCAACGCGGCCTGTCGCGTCGGCCGCCGCCGATGCGCTGACGCGCGCGGGCCTCACGTGCACGCTCGATGCGGACGTGTGGGCGTCCATCTGGGAAAAGGTCGCGTTCAACGCCGCGCTCAATACGCTGTGCGCGGTGACGGGCTGCACGGTCGACCAGCTCGGCGCGCGCGACGACGGCCCGCGGCTCGCGCTCGCGATCGCCGCCGAGACGGCCGCGGTCGCGTGCGCGAAGGGGATCGCGGTCGATGCGGAGCGGATCGCGGCCAAGGTGCGCCACGCGATCGACGCGCATCGCGGCCATCGCCCGTCGATGTTGCAGGACGTGCTGGCGGGCCGCCGCACCGAGATCGATGCGATCAACGGCGCGGTGGTCGCGGCGGCGCGCGAGACCGGCATTGCGGTGCCGCATACCGAGACGCTGTTGGGCCTCGTGCGCCTGATCGACGCGCGCAACACCTGAAATACGCCCGCGGCGGGCTCGAGCCGCGCCACGACACGAGAGCGCCGGGCAGTGCCACGGCGCCGGGTCGTCATCAGCTTTGCATGGGACCAGAGCAAGCGCTAAAGCGCCAACTCTGGTCGACCGCGAAGCATGGGACCAGAGCAAGTGCTAAAGCGCTAACTCTGGTCGACCCCGAAGCATGGGACCAGAGTAAGCGCTAAAGCGCTAACTCTGGTCGACAGGAGACGTCATGGAAGCCACCATTCGCCGCAGTCCTGCCGCGTGCCGCATTCGCACGCATTCGCCGGTCCACGCATCGAGGTCCGCATGAGCGCGCGCGACGCAACCCGGGCGCCGTCGGTCGACATCGGCGCAACGCTCGACGACGGACCGTTCACGACGATGCAGAAGTGCGTGGTGCTGCTCGCCGCGCTCGCGATCGTGCTCGACGGCTTCGACGGCCAGCTGATCGGCTTCGCGATCCCGGTGCTGATCCGGGAGTGGGGCATCACGCGCAGCGCGTTCGCGCCGGCGGTCGCGGCGGGGCTGATCGGGATGGGGATCGGCAGCGCATGCGCGGGGCTCGTCGCAGACCGTTTCGGCCGCCGCTACGCGGTGATCGGCAGTGTGTTCCTGTTCGGCGCGGCGACCTGCGCAATCGGGCTCGCGCCCGACGTCGCGACGATCGCGGCGCTGCGCTTCGTCGCCGGGCTCGGGATCGGCGGCGCGCTGCCGACCGCGACGACGATGACCGCCGAATACACGCCGTCGCGCCGCCGCACGATGATGGTGACGGCGACGATCGTCTGCGTGCCGCTCGGCGGGATGCTAGCCGGATTGTTCGCGCACGAGGTGCTGCCGCGCTACGGCTGGCGCGGGCTGTTCTTCGCGGGCGGCGCGCTGCCGCTCGTGCTCGGTTTCGTGCTCGTGCGCGCGCTGCCCGAATCGCCGCGCTACCTCGTGCGGCGTCCGGCGCGTTGGCCGGAGCTGGCCGCTCTGCTCGCGCGGATGCAGCGACCGGTCACGCCCGGCGCGCTGTTCACGGACCTGAACGATGCGCGCGCGCAGGCGGGTGGCGGCTTCCGCACGCTGTTCACGGATGGACAGGCGCGCGACACGCTCGCGCTGTGGTGTGCGTTTTTCATGTGCCTGCTCGCCGTGTATGCGGCATTCAGCTGGCTGCCGACGATGCTGGCCGCGAGCGGCCTGTCCGTCGCGGTCGCGGGATCGGGGCTGACCGCGTACAACCTCGGCGGCGTGATCGGCGCGTTGCTGTGCGCGCTGGCGATCGCGCGCTTCGGATCGCGCTGGCCGCTCGCGCTGTGCTGCATCGGCGGCGCCGCGAGCGCGGCGTGGCTGATCGGCGTCGATGCGAGCCGTCATACGGGCTGGCTGATCGTCGGGCTCGGTGCGCACGGGCTGTTCGTCAACGCGGTTCAGTCGACGATGTATGCGCTGTGTGCGTACCTCTATCCGACCGCAGTGCGCGCGACCGGCACCGCGAGCGCGCTCGCGTTCGGCCGGCTCGGCGCGATCCTGAGCGCGTTCGCCGGTGCGCTCGTGATCACGGCAGGCGGCGCGGTCGCGTACCTGTCGATGGTCGCCGCGGCGATGGGCGTCGTGTTCGTCGCGTTGCTCGTCGTGCGGCGGCATATCCCGCGGTTGCCGCGCACGCACGCGCTGCCGCGCGACGCAGACGAGCTGGCCCGCACGTCGCCTTGAACGCGTGACCGGGTGCGTTCGGGCGTGCAGGCAGGGCGGGTTACAGCGTCGTGCGCACGTGCCAGAGTTCGGGGAACAGCACGACGTCGAGCATCTTGCGCAAGTACGGCGCACCGCTCGTGCCGCCCGTGCCCTGCTTGAAGCCGATGATCCGCTCGACGGTCGTCACGTGCCGGAAGCGCCACTGGCGGAACGCGTCCTCGAGGTCGACGAGTTCTTCGGCCATCTCGTACAGCTCCCAGTGCTGCTGCGGATGCCGGTACACCTCGAGCCATGCGGCCTCGACGGTGTCGTCGTGCAGCGTCGGCTGCGTCCAGTCGCGCTCGAGCCGCGACGGTGCGATCGGGAAGCCGCGGCGCGCGAGCAGGCGCACGACTTCGTCGTAGAACGACGGCGCCTCGAGCGTCGCGCGCACCTGCTCGAGGATGTCGGGCCGGTGCGCATGCGGCTGCAGCATCTGCGGATTCTTGTTGCCGAGCAGGAATTCGAGCTGGCGGTACTGGTACGACTGGAAGCCAGACGACTGGCCGAGATACGGCCGCATCGCCGAATACTCGGACGGCGTCATCGTCGCGAGCACGCTCCACGCCTGCACGAGCTGCTCGAGGATCCGCGACACGCGCGCGAGCATCTTGAACGCGGGCGGCAACGCGTCGCGATGGACGGCATCGAGCGCCGCGTGCAGCTCGAACAGCGCGAGCTTCATCCACAGTTCGCTCGTCTGATGCTGGATGATGAACAGCATCTCGTTGTGATCCGGCGACAGCGGATGCTGCGCATCGAGGATCTTGGTCAGCGACAGGTAGTCGCCGTAGCTCATCGACTTCGAGAAATCGAGCTGTGCGTTGTGCCAGCCGGCGGCTTCGCCAGGTTCGCCCGTTTCGCCGGCATCGCCGGGCACGTGCGACGCTTCGTGCGCGGGGTGGTTGGCACGCGCGCCCGAGAACGGGCAACCCGCCGGCGCGTCGTTGCCGGGCGGCTGCATATGACCAGAATTCACGACTTTCTCCACGATTGAATGAGGGTGTGCGGGGCGCTCGGCCCATGCCGCGCGATGCGACGCGGTCCGGCGCGTGCGCACGGCACGCACCGGACTGCCGATCAGGTCACCGCGCCGCGCGTCGCGAACTCGGGCGCCTTCCACGCGTCGGTGGCGAGGATGTCGCGCAGCGTCTCGACGGCATCCCACACGTCGACGAAGCGCGTGTAGAGCGGCGTGAAGCCGAAGCGCAGCACGTGCGGCTCGCGGTAGTCGCCGATCACGCCGCGCGCGATCAGCGCCTGCATCACCGCATAGCCGTGCGGATGCTCGAAGCTTGCCTGCGAGCCGCGCTGGTGATGCGCGCGCGGCGTGACGAGCCTCATCGAATGACCTTCGCAGCGCGTTTCGACGAGCGCGATGAATGCATCGGTCAGCGCGAGCGACTTGCGGCGAATTGCATGCATGTCGGTCTGCAGGAATACGTCGAGCCCGCATTCGACCATCGACATCGACGTGATCGGCTGCGTGCCGCACAGGAAGCGCGCGATGCCCGGATCGGGCGCGAACTCGGGCTGCATCGCGAACGGCGCGCGGTGGCCCCACCAGCCGGACAGCGGCTGCGAGAAATGCGCGTGATGGCGCTTCGGCACCCACACGAACGCCGGCGAACCGGGGCCGCCGTTCAGGTACTTGTACGTGCAGCCGACCGCGCCGTCCGCGCGTGCGCCGTTCAGGTCGACCGGCACCGCGCCCGCCGAGTGCGCGAGGTCCCACAGCATCAGCGCGCCCGCGTCATGCACGAGCTGCGTGACGGCCGGCATGTCGTGCATGTAGCCGGTGCGGTAGTTCACGTGCGTGATCATCGCGACCGCGGTGTCCTCGCCGAGCGCGTCGGGCAGGTCGGCCGGGTCATCGATCAGGCGCAGTTCATAGTCGCCGCCGAGCTGCGCGATCAGCCCTTGCGCGATGTACAGGTCGGTCGGGAAGTTGGAACGCTCCGACACGATCACGCGGCGCTCGGGCGCACGTTCGGCCTGGTAGCGCAGCATCGCGGACAGCAGCTTGAACAGGTTGATCGAGATCGTATCGGTGACGACGGTCTCGTCCGGCGCGCCGCCGACCAGCGTCGCGAGCTTGTCGCCGAGGCGGCGCGGCAGCGCGAACCAGCCCGCGGTGTTCCAGCTGCGGATCAGGCCTTGGCCCCATTCGTCGCCGATCACCTGCTGCGCGCGGGCGGCCGACGCGCGCGGCTGCGCGCCAAGCGAATTGCCGTCGAGGTAGATCACGCCATCCGGCAGCGCGAACTGGTCGCGCAGCGGGGCGAGCGGGTCGTCGCGGTCGAGCGCGAGCGCGTCTTCACGGGTCTTGATCATGATGAGCAGAGAGAGTGTGTGGAAGGGTCAGCGGGCGTGGCCGGGCAGCGCGCGCAGCACCGCGCGCACGGGGCTCGCGTCGAGCGTCGCGAGCTTGAGCGGCAGCGCGATCAGTTCGTAGTCGCCGGGCGGCACGTCGTCGAGCACGATGCCTTCGAGAATCGCCATCCGGTGCGCACGCACGCGGTGGTGCGCGTCCATCGTCTTCGATTCCTGCGGGTCGAGCGACGGCGTATCGATGCCGATCAGCTTCACGCCGCATTCCGCGAGCAGGTCGATGGTCGCGGGCGCGACCGCGCAGAAATCCGGATCCCAATGCGCGACGGGTGCCTGCGCATAGGTACGCAGCAGCACGCGCGGCGGCACGCCGTCGAGCGCCGCCGCGACGTCGGCAGGGGTGACGACGGGCGACGCGCCGATGCAGTGGATCACGCGGCACGGGCCAAGGTAGGTTTCGAGCGGTACTTCGCCGATCGGCGCGCCGTCGGCGTCGTAGTGAAGCGGCGCGTCGGTGTGTGCGCCGGTGTGCGGCGACAGCGTCAGGCGGGCGACATTGACGGGCGAGCCCGCCTCCATCCGCCACACGCGTTCGACCGTGACCGGCGTGTCGCCCGGCCACACGGGGGTGGCGGGGGCGACGGGCGGCGAGATGTCCCAGAGTGTGTCCATGGCGTGACCAATGTGCGAATCGATGCTTCGCATGATAGGCGGACGCTCGCAGAAAGTGCTTGCGAAATAGACATGGACAAACCGCCAGATTGGCAGATAATTCGAATCACAGGGAAAACGGGGACCAAAAATGCATGCGATCACGCTCGACGCCACCGACTGCCGTATTCTCGCGGTACTGCAGGAGGAGGGAAGAATCAGCAACCTCGATCTGGCGGAACGGATTTCACTGTCGCCATCGGCCTGCCTGCGGCGCATGCGCCTGCTGGAGGAGCAGGGCGTGATCGAGCACTATCGCGCGTGCCTGAGCCGCGAGAAGCTCGGTTTCGAACTGGAGGCGTTCGTGCAGGTGTCGATGCGCAACGAGCAGACACAATGGCACGAACGGTTCGCGGAGGCGCTGCGCGAATGGCCGGAAGTGGTCGGCGCGTTCGTCGTGACGGGCGAGAGCCACTATCTGCTGCGCGTGCTCGCGCACAACCTGAAGCACTATTCCGATTTCGTGCTGAACCGGCTGTACAAGGCGCCGGGCGTCATGGACATCCGCTCGAACATCGTGCTGCAGACGCTGAAGGACGAGGCGGGCGCGCCAGTCGTGCTGGCGCGCACCGGGGCGATCAAAGCTGTGTGAGACCGTGGAACGCGCCGCCATGGAACACGAGCGGCGCGGCGGTGCCCGCATCGGGATGCACGCCACAGCGCTCGACTTCGCCGACGAAGATCACGTGGTCGCCTTCGTCGTAGCGGCTGCGGTTATGGCATTCGAACCACGCGATCGCGCCGTCGAGCACCGGCATGCCCGAATTGCCGGCCGCGTGCGCGATGCCTTCGAAGCGGTCGCCCTTGAACGTCGCGAAGCGCTTGCACAGGTCGATCTGCGTCGCCGCGAGCACATTGATGACGTAATGGCTGTTGCTGCGGAACACGGGCATCGACGCCGACTTGTGCGCGAGGCTCCACAGCACGAGCGGCGGATCGAGCGACACCGAGTTGAACGAACTCGCGGTGATGCCGAGCAGTTGTCCGGACGGCGCGCGCGTCGTGATCACGGTCACGCCGGTCGCAAACTG
Source organism: Burkholderia sp. MR1-5-21 (assembly GCF_053427715.1). Classification (NCBI taxonomy): domain Bacteria; kingdom Pseudomonadati; phylum Pseudomonadota; class Betaproteobacteria; order Burkholderiales; family Burkholderiaceae; genus Burkholderia; species Burkholderia sp. MR1-5-21. The sequence continues at coordinate 29,078 of NZ_JBSAXD010000013.1, read as the reverse complement.
GCCGAGCGCCTGCCGGAACGCGGCGGCGTCGAAATTCGGCGGGGTCGCGCGGGTCATCGGGCGGCCTTCCGGAGCGGCGCGTGCACGCCGGGCGCGCGGCGGGTGAAACGGGCGATGCGGGTGAAAGGCGACAAGGCGGTCAGTCTGGTTGTGGGACGAATGGCCCGATTTTAGCGGAATCGCGCGCGGCGGGCGGGCGCGCGGCGCGCAGCAGGCCGGTACGGTGACGCAGCGTACAGTCCGGCCGATACCCGGCGCAAGCCCGTTGTCAGTGTGAACGGACCCTAGCGCGCAGCCGCAAACCCCAGCGACAGCGCGCCGATCAGCATGAGGCTCGTCGCCCAGACCCGATCGAGATTGAACCAGCTTCTCGACACGAACGTCAGCCCCAGGTAGCGGTAGACGAGCCATGCGAGCAGCCCGCCGGCCGCGATCATCGCGGCGGCATGCACGGCTGCAACGGCGAGCGCCATGCCGAGATGGGCGCCGACGAGCGCCGTCGCGGCCAGATCGCCCCGATCGCCCGCGCCGGTCCCGCAAAGCCCGAGATAGATCGGCACCAGCATCAGCCCCGCGCCATGCGCGACGGCCACGGCGAACGACCAGAGCCCGAGCCGCGCGGGCGGGATCCGCGCGAGCGCGCGCGGGTGGCGCCGCCGGATCAGCAGCGCGGCGCCGAAGCCGATCACGAGCACGCTTGCGCCGATCCGGATCGGCCACTGCCACGCGAGCAGCGCGGCGAGCATCCCGAACGGCAGCGTCACCGCGAACACGGCGAGCGCATGGCCGAACGCGAGATAGCCGAGCGCGGTGGCCAGCGCGCGGCCGCTGCGCGCCATCAGCCCGTTCGACACCGCAAGCGGCCATCCCATCGCGGGGTTGAGGCCGTGGTAGAGGCCGCTTGCGAGCACCGCCGCCCAGAGTCCGATCTGCATGGGGATGCCGCCGCTCAAGCGCGCACCGACGGGTAGCAAAACGAATCGGTCGAGCAGTCGCCGCCTTCGAGCCGGATCTGGTGCGCGCGATAGCCGTCGGGGAAGTCGACCCAGTAGTCGTTCGCGAGCGCCAGGCCGCCGTCGGGCCCCGCGTGCGCCATCACCATCGCGGCCGGCACGCCGTCCGGGTAGAACTGGTCGTCCCACGTCGAGTAAAGGGAGTTGGTCCAGTAGACCCGCTTGCCGTCGCGGCTGATCTCGACCATCTGCGGACCGCCCGCGAACGCGCGGCCGTTCGGGTGCGGCGTGCGACGCGCGATGCCGCCGACGTGAACCGATCCGGTGAGGGTCGGCTTGCGCGGATCCGTCACGTCGTACTGCCGCATTTCGCCCGTGCCCCAACAGGACACATAGAGGTAGCGATCGTCGAGGGACAGGTCGATGTCGGTCACGAGCGGCGGCACCGCGCCGAAATCCTTCAGCAACGGCGGCAGCCGGTCCGCGGGCGCGGGTTCGGGCGGAATCGTTGCGGTCTTCTCGGCGTGGAACTTGCCGCCTTCGCGCCACCAGGTCCAGATCGAGCCTTCGAGGTTCGTCGTGTCGATCACGACGCCGACGAAGCCGTATTCGCGCACGGGATCGTGCGCGGGCCGCACCTCCAGCGCCATCTGGTGCTGCGCGCCGAGGTCGATCGTCTGCACGTTGCGCCGCGCGCGCAAGTCCCAGAAATGCAGCCGGTGCCCGTAGCGGTTCGCGAGCAGATCCTCGGGAACGATGCCGTTCTCGAACTGCGGCGGCAGCGCCCATTCGCTCGACACCATGTAGTCGCGCGGCAGGTTCCACCAGAAGTCGTAGTGCTTGTCCTGCGGACCGCGATCGATCTCCCAGCGGCCGAGCACGTCGAAGGTTTCGCAATCCATGATGAAAATGCCCGGGTGGCCGTCCGTGCCGTCCTTCCCGCCGCCGCCGAGCGTGCTGACGTAGATGCCCTCGGGCCCGCAGTGAACGGTGTGCGGCCGCGAATAGCCGGTCTTGCGGAAGATCTCGTCGGGTTCGACGATCTTGTGGATGCGCGCCTGCGTCGGATGCGGGTGCGTGTCGATGATATACACGCGCGACGAGCGCAGGCCCGGAATGATCAGGTAACGGCGTTCGAGGAACGCGTGGCCGGTGAGCGGCGACAGCGCCGACGAGCATGCGTTCCAGCCGAAGTGATGAAACTCGTCGCCGGTGTTCGGCATCGTGACCGTGTGGACGATCTTGCCGCAGGTCGGCGACCCGGGCTTCACGTCGATCACGGCGAGCGTGTCGGGCCGCGAGAAATCGGGGCTGAGCAACAGCGTATACGCGAAGTTTTCCGCAGGGGCGCGCATCGCGAGTTCCGGCGATGCGTGAAACGTCGGATCAGGCCGCAGGGTCATGGTCTTGCCCTCGTAGTCGAACTCGAACGGGATCGCGGTCGCGCATCGCCAAGCCGTGCGCGCCGCGTCGATTTACCGGCATCCGCGTGCGCCGAACGCGACGCGCGGCGCCGTCCATCCAATCGTGAAAGCAGAAGCGAGCGTGAGGCGATGCATCGAAGGCCGTCTGACACGGCCTTGCCGCCGAGCGCTGATGGCGCTCGGTCGGGCTGGCGTCCACGAACACGCGGAGCGCCGGGCTGGAAAAATTCCGTCGAAGCACCCATATCGACGTTGCAGCGAGTGATCGTGCGTCGGGGTGGTACGTGCAGCGTGCGTGCCGGCCGAACGGACGATTTGCCACCGCGGCCGGGTGTCACGTAGTGTAGTCGAGAATCGTCCGACGAGTTGGGCGCTGCGTGCGCGGACGACGCCGAAGGAACCCGCACGTGCGGTTGCGTTGCGTCCGGCGAAATCTGCCGCTCGCGCTGCCAGGTCTGCGTGCGAATGCGATACTTGGCGACGCGCCGTTTCCGTCCGACGGGACGACCGGCGCGCCGCGAAAGTCGGAGGGAGTCGCGGGAACGTCACCGGGCCGGTGCGTTCGATCGGCTCCCGTGTACAACGAGGTGTTGATGGGATGGTGAACGAGATGCTTGAAACCGCGACTTTGGGTGGGGGGTGCTTCTGGTGCACGGAGGCCGTGTTTCTCGACGTCGATGGCGTGACGGCCGTCGAGTCGGGCTATGCGGGCGGCCACACGCGCAACCCCGGCTATCGCGACGTGTGCGACGGCGATACGGGGCACGCGGAGGTCGTCAACGTGACGTTCGATCCGGCGCGTATCGGCTATCGCGAGATTCTCGAGATCTTCTTCGCGACGCACGATCCGACCCAGCTCAACCGGCAGGGCAACGACGTCGGCACGCAGTACCGGTCGGCCGTGTTCACGCATTCGGATGCGCAGCGCGACACCGCGCTCGACGTGATCCGCGAGCTCGAGCGCGAGCAGGTGTTCGGGCAGCCGATCGTCACGCAGGTCGTGCCGCTCGACGGCAATTACTGGCCGGCCGAGGACTATCACCAGAACTACTACGCGCAGAATCCCGGCCAGGGATATTGTGCGGTCGTGATCGGGCCGAAGCTCGCGAAGTTTCGCCAGAAGTTCGCGCACCGGCTGAAGTCGTCGCGCGGCGCGTGAGCGCTCGGCGCGGCCGGCGCCGGGGCGCGGGCCGGCTCGCGTGCATCCCGCGCGCCAGGCCACGCATGCCGGCGGCGCCTGGAAAGCGCGTGCTGCGCGCGGGCACGCGCCGCCGCGCATGTCAGCGCGTCAGGCCGCCTCGCCTTGCCAGCGTGCGCACGCGGCGGCGATCTCGCGCGCGAGCGCGAGGCACGACAGCGGCGCCGAGCCTTCCGCCTTGTTGTTGATCGTGATGATGACGGGCTGCCCGGCCAGCGCGTAGCGGGCAGCCAGTTCGGCGAGCGCGGTGCGCGTATGCGGGTCTTCGTCGACGAGCCGGTCGAACGGCTCGTACTTTGCTTTCGCCTGCTCGTACTTGAAGCCGCCGTGCAGGCTCCAGCGCACGATCAGCGGGCCCGGCGCGTCGCCGTCGAGCAGCGCGAGCGCGGCCGCCTGCCGCAGCGGGTCGGGCATCCGCGCGTGCAGGCCGACGCAGTAGCGCACGCCGAGTGCGGCCAGCGCGCGGATGAAGCGCGGCGTGAGCAGGCTCGCGTCGCGGATCTCGATCGCGTAGCGCGGGCTGTCCGGTTCGGGTGGCAGCGGCGGCAGCGTCGCGAAGAACGCGGACACGCGGTCGATCAGCGCCGCGGGATCGGCCAGCAGCCGGTCGGGCAGCGGCGAGAACTGGAACACCAGCACGCCGGCCTTCCGGCCGAGCCCGTCAAGACACGGCCGCACGAATTCGTCGGTCGCGAGCTGCGCATCGAGGAACGTCGGATTCGGCCCGGACGCCTCGCCGCGCCGGCCGCGCACGACCGCGTCGGTGACCGAGGCGGGCGCCTTCACGACGAAGCGGAAGTCGTCCGGCACCTGCTGCGCGTAGCGCAGGTAGTCGGCGACGGACAGCGGGCCGTAGAACGACCGGTCGAGGCTGACGCTCTTCAGCAGCGGATGCGCGCCGTAGGCTTCGAGACCTTCGCGCGACAGCTTCGTCTGCGCGAAGTCACCGTCGTAGACGATGCCGTTCCAGCCGGGGAAATACCACGACGACGTGCCGAGCCGCACGTTCGGCGGCAGCCCGGCTGCGGCGTCGGCCACGTCGGGCGCGATCGGCGCGGGCGGGACACCGCGACGGCGGCCTTTCTTCGGGGCGGGCGACGGCGCGGGTTCGTCCCACAGCATGCCGGTGGACGGAGCGTCAGCGGGCGCCTGCTGCCAAGCGTCACGCGCCGAAGCGGCGGATGGCGGAGGCCCGCCGTCGCGCACCGGCGCCGGCGGGTCCTGATTGGTGTCCGCCGCGCCGAACAGGTCGAACTGTCCGTCGGCGGGCGTTCCGTCCGAATCGTTGTGTTGCCGCTCCGGCGGCGTCTTGCGCCGCGTCCTGCCGTCACCCATGCATGCCGTTCGTGAAGCGCCGCCTAGCGCGGCAGCGCGTGTTCGTACATGTAGCGCCGCGACCACGGCAGCGTCTGCGCGCTCTGCCCGGCCCTGCGGCACACGATTTGAAAGATCGACACGTCGTCGTGCTCGAACGCATACGCGCAGCCGGCGAGATACACGCGCCAGATGCGGAATTTTTCGTCGTCGACGAGCTTCCGGGCTTCATCGGCGTTCGCCTCGAAGTTCTCGGTCCAGATGTCGAGCGTGCGCGCATAGTGCCGCCGCAGGCTTTCGACGTCAATCGCCTCGAGCCCGCCGCGCTGCGCCGCTTCGAGCGCGAGGCTGATGTGCGGGAGCTCGCCGTCCGGGAACACGTAGCGGTCGATGAACTCGCCGCCGCCGAGCGCCGTTTCGCCGCTTTCGGCATCGGTCGACGTGATGCCGTGGTTCATTGCGATCCCTTCGTCCGTCAGCAGGTCGTGAATCCGCGAGAAGTAGAGCGGCAGGTTCTTGCGGCCGACGTGCTCGAACATCCCGACGCTCGTGATGCGGTCGAACTGGCCGTCGATCTCGCGATAGTCCTGCAGGCGGATCTCGATCCTGTCCTGCAGCCCCGCGGCCTTCACGCGCTCGGTCGCGAGATCGAACTGGTTCTGCGACAGCGTCACGCCGAGACACTGCGCGCCGAACTTGCTCGCAGCCCGCAGCACCAGCGCGCCCCATCCGCAGCCGATGTCGAGCAGGCGCTGGCCCGGCTGCAGCCGGATCTTCGCGAGGATGTGGTCGATCTTCTTGATCTGCGCGGTCGCGAGATCCTCGTCGCCGTTCTCGAAGTACGCGCACGAGTAGACCATGTTCTCGTCGAGCCACAGCCTGTAGAACTCGTTCGAGACGTCGTAGTGATACTGGATCGCCCTCTTGTCCGTGTTCTTCGAGTGGTTGAAGTAGCGCTTCACGCGCGCGAGCTTGCTCGCGCCTGTCACCGTGCTGCGCGCGAGCGAGTAACTGATGTTGATGATGTCGGAGAGCTTGCCCTCGATGTCGATCTTGCCCTTCACGTACGCCTCGCCGAGGTTGTCGAGGCTTGGTTCGAGCAGCAGCGGCAGCGCCGACGCGCTGTTGACCTTCAGCGTGACCTGCGGCGCGGCGAACGTGCCGAAATCGAGCTGATCGCCGTTCCACAACACGAGACGCGCCGGAATGTTCGCCTTAGCCCGTACTTCGTCCGCCCACTGTGCCAGCTTCTTTTCCCAGAACATTTGGAATCTCCGTAGTCCGTTGAATCGAATACAGCCAAGTTTCTTGACCGGCGCCCGCCCGAAGCCGGGCGCCCGGATGCAACACGAAACATGATCGGCGGTGCGCGCCGCGCGCCCCCTTGCCGCTTACGGCGACAGGCGCGAGATCGTCCAGCCGTGCTGCGCCGCGGCGTCGCGGGTGTACAGCAGCCGGTCGTGCAGCCGCGACGGGCGGCCCTGCCAGAATTCGAGCGAGTCGGGCACGAGGCGGTAGCCGCCCCAGTGCGGCGGCCGCGGCGGGTCGTCGCCGTAACGCGCGCTGATTTCTTTCTCGCGCGCCTCGAGCGTCGCGCGGCTGTCGATCACCGCGCTCTGTTCGGACGCCCATGCGCCGATCCGCGAGCCGATCGGGCGCGACGCGAAATAGCGGTCGCTTTCCTCGTCGGTCGTTTTCTCGATGCGGCCTTCGATGCGCACCTGGCGCTCGAGCTCGATCCAGTAGAACAGCAGTGCGGCGTACGGGTTGGCCGCGAGGTCGTGGCCCTTGCGGCTTTCGTAATTGGTGAAGAACACGAACCCGCGTTCGTCGACGCCCTTGATCAGCACGATCCGGGCGGACGGCCGGCCGTTCTCGCCGACAGTCGCGAGCGTCATCGTGTTCGGCTCGGGGAGTTTGGCGGCGAGCGCTTCCTTGAACCAGCGGTCGAACTGGGCGAAAGGGTTCGGGGTGGCGTCGGCTTCGTCGAGCGAAGCACGCGAATAATTGATGCGGAGATCGGCGAGTGTCGTCATGTTATGCAAACGCTTCAATCTGGGGCCAGTATAGCGAAGGCGGAAGAAACGTGCGTGCACAGTGGCGCGTGCGGACGGAGAGATCAGGCAAAATACAGGGCTGTGCACGACTTACGTTTTCCTTGCCGCCATGTCCTCCTCCGACACTGCCCCGATAACTTCTGATCTTACCCCGAGCCCGGAAAACCAGCTTGACGTGGATCGCGCGCGACGCTTCGGCGGCATCGCCCGGCTGTACGGCGCGCCGGCGCTCGCCGCGTTCGAGCGCGCGCACGTCGCGGTGATCGGGATCGGCGGCGTCGGTTCATGGACGGCCGAGGCGCTCGCGCGCAGTGCCGTCGGCCAGTTGACGCTCGTCGATCTCGACAACATTGCCGAAAGCAACACGAACCGGCAGATCCACGCGCTCGACGGCAACTACGGCAAGCCGAAAGTCGACGCGATGGCCGAGCGGATCGCGCTGATCGATCCCGCATGCCGCGTGAACCGGATCGAGGATTTCGCTGAACCCGACAACTTCGACGCGCTGCTCGGCGGCGGCTTCGACTACGTGATCGACGCGATCGACAGCGTGCGCACGAAGGTCGCGCTGATCGCGTGGTGCGTCGCGCGCGGCCAGCCGCTCGTCACGGTCGGCGGCGCGGGCGGGCAACTCGACCCGACGCGCATCCGCATCGACGATCTCGCGCTGACGATCCAGGATCCGCTGCTGTCGAAGGTGCGCGCGCAGTTGCGCAAGCAACACGGCTTTCCGCGCGGGCCGAAGGCGCGCTTCAAGGTCGGCGCCGTGTATTCGGATGAACCGCTGATCTACCCGGAAGCGGCCGCTTGCGACATCGAGGACGGCGCGGAGCCGTCCGCGGCTGCGCATGTCGCGGGGCTCAACTGCGCGGGATTCGGATCGAGCGTATGCGTGACCGCGAGCTTCGGCTTCGCGGCCGCCGCGCATGCGCTGCGGGCGATCGCGGCGCGGGCGGTCGCGAAATGATGGTGTGAGGAAGGTGTGGGGCAGCCTGCGGCCGTTGCCGCAAGCCGGCCCGCTTCAGTTGAGCGCCATGCTCAGCTTGCGCCGCCACGTCGCGACGACGTCCGGTCGGTCGCCCGCCAGTTCGAACACCGAGATCATCGTCTTGCGGCCGAGGTCGTCGCCGTACGCGCGGTCGCGCACGACGATTTCCAGCAGCTGCTCGAGCGCGCCTTCGTACGCGCGCCGCGCGATCAGGCTTTGCGCGAGATCGAAACGTGCGTCGAGGTCGGCCGGATTCTCGGCGATGCGGGCCTCGAGCGCGTCAGTCGGCGGCAGGTCGGCGGTTGCCTCGAGCGCATCGAAACGGGTCTTGATCGCCTGGTAGCGCGGATCGCCGCCTTGCACCGTCTCCGGCGACAGCAGCTCGGTCTCGGCGCGCGCGGCGTCGACATGGTTGGTTGCGAGCAGCAGCTCGATCAGGTCGAGCCGCGCGTCGTCGAAGCCGGGGTTCAGCGCGAGCGCGGCCTCGAGGTGCGCGCGCGCATCGTCGACGCGGGATTCCTCGAGCGCGAATTGCGCGGCGCGGCGCTCGGCCTCTTCGGGCGCCGGCAGCAGCCGATCGAGGAATGCGCGCAGCTGGCCTTCGGGCAGCACGCCGATGAACTGGTCGACCGGACGGCCGTCGGCGAACGCGATCACGTGCGGAATGCTGCGCGTCTGGAAGTGCGCGGCGAGCTCCTGGTTTTCGTCGACGTTGACCTTCACGAGCTTCCAGCGGCCCTCGTAGTCGCTTTCGAGCTTTTCCAGCAGCGGGCCGAGCGTCTTGCACGGGCCGCACCACGGCGCCCAGAAGTCGACCAGCACGGGCGTGTCCAGCGATGCCTCGATGACGTCTTTTTCGAAAGTGGCAAGCGTGGTGTCCATGTCGTCCTCTTGAGTTCGGATGTCGTCAGGTGGGGGCGGCACGCGCGAATTTCAACGCGGCTTGCGCTCGGGTAGCGGAATCCAGTCGGTCTCGCCGGGCACCTTGCCCATTTCCTGCCGCGTCCACGCGTCCTTCGCGTGCTCGATCGCTTCGCGGCTGCTGGCGACGAAGTTCCAGTCGATGAAGCGTTCGCCGTCGATCTTGTCGCCGCCGAGCAGCATCACGCGCGCGCCGGCGCTGCTCGTCAGCGTGACGGTCGTACCGGGCACGAGCACGGCCATCGTCGCGGGGTCGAGCGGCGTGCCGTCGATCGCGAGATCGCCTTCCGCGAGATAGACCGCACGTTCGTCGTGCGATGCGTCGAGTTCGAAGCGGCTGCCGTCCGCGAATTCCGCGGCGACGTACAGCGTGCGCGAGAACGTCGTGACGGGCGAACGCATGCCGAACGCGTCGCCGGCGATCACCGTCAGCGATACGCCGCCGACCGTCTGCTTCGGCAGCGTCGCAGCTTCATGGTGCTCGAACGACGGCTCGTCGGTTTCATGCGCGAGCGGCAGCGCGACCCAGGTCTGGATCCCATGCACGGTGTGGCCGGTTTCGCGCAGCGCGTCGGGCGTGCGCTCGGAGTGGACGATGCCGCGCCCCGCCGTCATCCAGTTCACGTCGCCGGGCACGATTTCCTGCCGCGAGCCGAGGCTGTCGCGGTGCATGATCGCGCCCTCAAACAGATAGGTGACGGTCGCGAGCCCGATGTGCGGATGCGGGCGCACGTCGAGGCCGGTGCCGGCCGGCAGTGTCGCCGGTCCCATGTGATCGAAGAAGATGAACGGGCCGACGAGGCGTGCGGCGAGTGCTGGCAGCGTGCGGCGCACCAGCAGGTTGCCGATGTCGCGGGTGTGCGGCTTCAGCAGCGCTTTGATGGAATCGGTCATGGCAAGTCCTGTCGAGGGGCTGCGGGGATGCCGGTCATTGTACTGGGAGCCCGGTCGGCTGCGCGTGAAGCGACGTACGGCATTCGAGCCGCGTGCGGCGTGCGCCGCGAGCACGTTTCTTGCTGTCGTGTCCGGCCGCATCGTCGACCGCGGTGATTCCATGCCGCGCGCGCGGGAATCCTGACAGCGCGTCAAACGCCGGTACACTGACCGCCTTCAGAACGAACAGACCGAGGAGACGGAGATGATGGCCCCGAAGGACCTGCTGCTGGCGCTGGTCGTGATCCTGGCGTGGGGCGTGAATTTCGTCGTGATCAAGGTCGGCTTGCACGGGATGCCGCCGATGCTGCTCGGCGCACTGCGTTTCACGCTCGCCGCGGTGCCGGCAGTGTTCTTCGTGCGCCGCCCGCAGATTTCGTGGCGGCTGCTCGTGCTGTACGGCGCGACGATCCAGCTCGGCCAGTTCGTGTTCCTGTTTACCGCGATGTACGTCGGGATGCCGGCCGGCCTCGCGTCGCTCGTGCTGCAGTCGCAGGCGTTCTTCACGCTCGTGTTCGCGATGGTGTTCCTCGGCGAGCGGCTGCGCGTGCAGAACCTGTTCGGGCTCGCGATCGCGGCGGGCGGGCTCGTCGTGATCGCGTCGCAGGGCGGCCGCGCGATGACGCTTGCCGGCTTCCTGCTGACGATCTGCTCGGCCGCGATGTGGGCGTTCGGCAACATCGTCACGAAGAAGGTCGGGCAGGCGAACCTCGTGTCGCTCGTCGTGTGGGCGAGCCTCGTGCCGCCAGTGCCGTTCTTCCTGCTGTCGCTCGGGTTCGAGGGGCCGCAGCGGATCGCGGCCGCGCTCGGCGCGCTGACGGGCGCGTCGATTTTCGCGGTCGTCTATCTCGCGTTCGTTGCGACACTGCTCGGCTACGGATTGTGGAGCCGCCTGCTATCGCGCTATCCGGCCGCACAGGTCGCGCAGTTTTCGCTGCTGGTGCCGATCGTCGGCCTCGCGTCGTCGGCGCTGCTGCTCGACGAGCATCTGACGCGCGCGCAAATGATCGGCGCCGCGCTCGTGATGGGCGGGCTCGCGGTGAACGTGTTCGGCGGGAAGCTGGTGCGCCGCTTCGCGGTATCGTGACCGCGCGCGCCGGCCGCGATGCGAGCGGCCAGGCACGCGGGAAGGGGGGGCGGCGTCAGGCCATCCGGTTCTTCGCGAGCGGCGGGTTCGCCGCGAAATAGCGCTTGATGCCGCGGAAGATCGCGTCGGCCATCTGGTCGCGATAGCCGTCGTCGTTGAGCCTGCGCTCTTCGTCCGGGTTGCTGATGAACGCGGTCTCGACGAGGATCGACGGAATGTCCGGCGCCTTCAGCACCGCAAACCCCGCCTGTTCGACCGAGCCCTTGTGCAGCTTGTTGATGCCGCCGACTTCCTTCAGCACGTAGTTGCCGTAGCGCAGCGAATCGCGGATCTGCGCGGTCGTCGACATGTCGAACAGCGCACGGCTCACGGCCGCGTCCTGCGTCTTGATGTTGATGCCGCCGATCAGGTCCGACGCGTTTTCCTTGTTCGCGAGCCAGCGGGCCGCCGCGCTCGACGCGCCGTGGTCCGACAGCGCGAACACCGACGAGCCGCTCGCGGACGGCGTCGTGAACGCGTCCGCGTGGATCGATACGAACAGGTCCGCGCCGACGCGCCGCGCCTTCTGCACGCGCACGTTGAGCGGCACGAAGAAGTCGGCGTCGCGCGTCATCATCGCGCGCATGTTCGGCGCGGCATCGATCTTCGCGCGCAGCTTCTTCGCGATGTCGAGCGCCACGTGCTTCTCGTACGTGCCGCCGCCGCCGATCGCGCCCGGATCCTCGCCGCCGTGGCCCGGGTCGATCGCGACCGTCAGCAGGCGCACGGTGCCGCCCTTGCCGGATTTCGGTGCGGTGAACTTGTAGGCGTCGTCGCCTCCGTCGTCATCGTCCTGGCGCGCGATCACGGGCGGCGGCTTGACCGCGGGCTTCGCCGGCGCGGCCGGCGTGCCGCCCGTCGCAGCGGGCGGTGTGCGCGGCGTGGGCGCAGCGGTCGCGCCCGGCGTGTTCTGCGCGAAGCGCTGGAAGAACGCGTCGCTGTTGTCGTGACTCGCGACGGGCGGCGGCGTCGGACCGCTCAGCGCGGTCGGCGGCTGCACCTGCTGCGCGCGCGTCGCTTCGTTGAACTGCTGTTCCTTGCGTTCCGTCTGCGCGATCAGGTCGGTCAGCGGATCGGGCGGCACGGCCGGATAGAGGTCGAACACGAGCCGGTACTTGTACGTGCCGACGGGCGGCAGCGTGAACACCTGCGGCTTCACGGAGCCCTTCAGGTCGAACACCATCCGCACGACGTGCGGCTGGTACTGGCCGACGCGCACCGACTGGATCTGCGGATCGTTCGGCGCGATCTTCGACACGAGGTCGCGCAGCGCCTGGTCGAGGTCGAGCCCGCTCAGGTCGACGACGAGCCGGTCGGGACCCTGCAGCAGCTGTTGGGTATTCTGCAGCGGCTGGTCGGATTCGATCGTCACGCGCGTGTAATCGCGCGCGGGCCACACGCGCACGCCGAGCACCGACGATGCGTGCGCGAGCCGCGGCACCGCGAGGCCGAGCACGAGCGTCGACGCGCCCGCGCACAGGATCTGCCGGCGCCGCCAGTTGTGCGTCGCGGTGGCCGCCGATTCGATCGAGCGGAACGGTTTGATCAACATCTTTCGAGACATGCGTTTCCTGAAGCGCTGTACGCCCGGACGGTGAGGGCGCGGCCGTCGCCGTCCACGTCGAGCGAGAAGACCAGATCGGGCACGCCGAGCAGCGTGCCCGCCTGTTGCGGCCATTCGACGAGGCAGATCGCGCTGGAATTGAAATATTCGCGAAAGCCGGCGTCGGACCATTCGGCCGGATCGTTGAAACGGTACAGATCGAAGTGATAGACCTCGAGTTCCCCATCTTCGCGTTCGAGCGCATACGGCTCGACGAGCGTATAAGTGGGGCTGCGCACGCGGCCGCGATGGCCGAGGCCGCGCAGGATCGCGCGCACGAGGGACGTCTTGCCTGCGCCGAGGTCGCCGACGAGCTGGATCTGCAGGCCGTCGAACGCATGCGCGCGCGTCAGTTCGGCGCGGGCCGCGTCGAGCGCATGCGCGAAGCGCGCGCCGAAGGCCTCGGTCGCCGCTTCGTCGGCGAGTGCGAACACGCGCTCCGCGAGCGGGGCGGGCAGCGCGGCGGCGTGAGGCAAGTGGCTTGGCGTGGCTGGCATTCTCGTAAAATAGTGCGATGAACCGATTACCGGAACTCGCCGCATCCGATCTGCCTTCGACACATGACGAAGGCGCGACGCCGTGCGTGCTCGACGATGCGGCGTTGACTGCGCTCGCCGCGCGCATCAGGGCGTGGGGGCGCGAATTGGGTTTCGGGGCGATCGGCATCAGCGACACCGATCTCTCGGATGCCGAAGCAGGCCTCGCCGCCTGGCTGGAAGCCGGTTGCCACGGCGAGATGGATTATATGGCGAAACATGGGATGAAACGCGCGCGGCCGGCCGAACTTGTGGCCGGTACGCGACGCGTGATCTCCGCGCGACTCGCGTATCTGCCGGCCGAAACGCTCGCGAACGATGTGCCGGACGACCCGCACGGCGCCGTTGCGCCGCGCGACTGGCGCGCGCGCGAACGGGCCCGGCTCGACGATCCGCAGGCGGCCGTCGTCTCGATCTATGCGCGCGGCCGCGACTATCACAAGGTGCTGCGCAACCGCCTGCAGACGCTTGCCGAGCGCGTCGAGCGCGAGATCGGCGCGTTCGGTTACCGCGTGTTCACCGATTCGGCGCCCGTGCTCGAGGTCGAGCTCGCGCAGAAAGCCGGGGTCGGCTGGCGCGGCAAGCACACGCTGCTGCTGCAGCGCGACGCGGGCTCGCTGTTCTTCCTCGGCGAGATCTACGTCGACATTCCGCTGCCGACCGATGCGCAGACCGCGCCCGAGACGGCGCCCGAAACGCCGGGCGCGCATTGCGGGAGCTGCACGCGCTGCATCGACGCGTGCCCGACCGGCGCGATCGTCGCGCCGTATCGTGTCGATGCGCGGCGCTGCATCTCGTACCTGACGATCGAGCTGAAAGGCAGCATCCCGGAACCGCTGCGGCCGATGATCGGCAACCGCGTGTACGGCTGCGACGACTGCCAGCTCGTCTGTCCATGGAACAAGTTCGCGCAGGCCGCGCCCGTCGCCGATTTCGACGTGCGGCACGGGCTCGATCGTGCGACGCTCGTCGAGCTGTTCGGCTGGAGCGCCGACGAATTCGACACCCGGATGCAGGGCAGCGCGATCAGGCGCATCGGCTATGAATGCTGGCTGCGCAATCTCGCGGTCGGGCTCGGCAATGCGCTGCGCGCGCCGGCCGGGCAGCTTTCGGCAGGCGCGCGCGACGCGATGGTCGCCGCATTGCGCGCGCGGGCGGACGACCCGTCGCCGCTCGTGCGCGAGCACGTCGAGTGGGCGCTGCGCGCGGCGTGAGGGCAGCGTAGAGTGTCGATGCGCCGAGTCGGCTGCGGTCCAATGGATCGGTGAAACGGGCTGGCAGGCGTGGTCGGTAGTGCGGATCGACATCAGGTCGATCGCGTAGCATGCATCGGACCAGAGCAGGCGCTGAAGCGCTGCTAAAGCTATGCATGGGACCGAACCAAGTGCTGAAGCGCCAAATCCGGTCGACATCTGCTCGGCCGCGAAGCTTGGGACCAGAGCAAGCGCTGAAGCGCCAAAGCTTTGTATGGGACCGGACCAAGCGCTGAAGCGCCAACTCTGGTCGACAGGAGGCAGTAATGTTCAATGCAGTGATCGATGCGCCGTTCGGCAAGGTCGGCATACGCACGGATGCGTCGGTGGTGCGCGAGATCGTCTATCTGCCCGAGTCGATGAAACACATCGACCCGGATACGCCGCTCGCCAGGCGCGCAGTCGAGCAGATCGAGCGCTATTTCGAGCGGGCGTCGGCCACTTTCGACCTGCCGCTTGCCGACATCGGCACCGCGTTCCAGCACCGCGTGTGGGAGGCAATCTGCGAAATCCCGCCCGGCACCGTGCTGACCTACGGGCAGGTCGCGAAGCTGATCGGCAGCGCGCCGCGCGCGGTCGGCCAGGCATGCGGCGCAAACTACTTTCCGCTCGTGATCCCGTGCCATCGCGTCGTCGCGTCGGCCGGCATCGGCGGCTTTGCGAACCACGACGACGACGGCTACTTCCTCAAAGTGAAGCGCTGGCTGCTCGCACACGAAGGCGTGCCGTACCGATGAGCGATTCGTTGCTATCCCCCGACACCGCCGACGATACGGCCGAGGCCGCCGCGTCGCCCGCGCTGCTCGCGAGCCGCGCGTCGATCGACGTGTTCTGCGATGCGCTGTGGCTCGAACACGGTCTCGCGCGCAATACGCTCGACGCGTACCGGCGCGATCTGGCGCTGTTTTCGCAGTGGCTCGCGACGACCCACGATGCGTCGCTCGACGCCGCCAACGAGGCGATGGTCGAGGGCTATATCGCCGCACGCAGTGACGGCAAGGCGACATCGTCGAACCGGCGCTTGTCGGTGTTCCGTCGCTATTACGGCTGGGCCGTGCGCGAGCACCGTGCGACGGCGGACCCGACGCTGCGCATCACGTCCGCGAAGCAGGGTGCGCGGTTTCCGTCGACGCTGTCCGAAGCGCAGGTCGAGGCGCTGCTCGGCGCGCCCGACGTCGGCACGCCGCTCGGTCTGCGCGATCGCACGATGCTGGAGCTGATGTACGCGAGCGGACTGCGCGTGAGCGAGCTCGTGACGCTGAAGACCGTCGAGGTCGGGTTCAACGAAGGCGTCGTGCGCGTGATGGGCAAGGGCTCGAAGGAGCGGCTCGTGCCGTTCGGCGAAGTCGCGCACGGCTGGATCGAGCGCTACCTGCGCGATGCGCGGCCGGCGCTGCTCGGCGCGCGCGCGGCCGATGCGCTGTTCGTGACCGCGCGCGGCGACGGCATGACGCGCCAGCAGTTCTGGAACATCATCAAGCGCCACGCGCAGCACGCGGACGTGCGCGCGCACCTGTCGCCGCACACGCTGCGGCATGCGTTCGCGACGCACCTGCTGAATCACGGTGCGGACCTGCGTGTCGTGCAGATGCTGCTCGGCCACAGCGACATCTCGACGACGCAGATCTATACGCACGTCGCACGCGAACGCCTGAGGACGCTGCATGCGCAGCACCACCCGCGCGGATAGCGCGGGGCAGGGCGGGGCCGCGTGCTTCAGATCAGGTCGCGCAGCTTGTGCTTGAGCACCTTGCCGGTCGACGCGGCCGGCAGCGCGTCGAGCACGCGGATGTGCGCGGGCCGCTTGTACGGCGCGAGCCGCGCCGCGCACCAGTCGTGCAGCGCGGCTTCGGTGGCCGTCGCGCCGGGCACCAGCTCGACGAACGCGAGCACTTCCTCGTTGCCCTCGACCGCGCGGCCGACGACGGCCGCCTGCACGACGTCTGGATGCGCATTCAGCGCCTGCTCGACTTCGACCGGATACACGTTGAACCCCGAGCGGATGATCAGCTCCTTGCTGCGTCCGGCGATCGTCACCGCGCCGTCGGCATCCTGCCGCGCGAGGTCGCCGGTCTTCAGCCAGCCGTCCGGCGTGACGGCCGCACGCGTTGCGTCCGGATTGCGGTAATAGCCGAGCATCACGTTCGGCCCGCGCACCCAGATCTCGCCGACTTCGCCCTGCGGCACGTCGCGGCCGTCCGGCGCGACGATCCGCATCGCGACGCCCGGAATCGGCGTGCCGACCGAGCAGTCGCTGCGCGGCGCGTCGAGCGCCGTCTGCGTGATCGTCGGGCTGCTCTCGGTCATCCCGTAGCCGTTGTGCAGCGGCACGCCATAGATCCGCTCGACGCGCGCCTTCAGGCCGGCGTCGAGCGGCGAGCCGCCCGAATAGGCGAAGCGCAGCCGCGGCGCGTGCCACGCGTGGCCGTGCGTGTGCAGGTGCTCGAGCAGCTTCGCGTGCATCGCGGGCACGCCCTGGAAGATCGTGACACCTTCGTCAGCGAGCGCGATGCGCACGGCCTCCGGCGAGAAGCGCGGCGCGAGGCGCAAGGTCGCGCCCGCATACAGGCTGCCGAGGCAGACCGACGCGAGGCCGTACACGTGCGATACCGGCAGCACCGTATAGACGATGTCGTCGGGCGACACGCGCCGCAGCGTGCTCGACGCCGCCGCGATGTACAGCAGGTTGCGGTGGGACAGCATCACGCCCTTCGGCGCCCCGGTGGTGCCGGTCGTGTAGATCAGCGCCGCGCATTGCGCTGCGCCGTCCGCGGCGACCGGTTCGCCGGGTGAGTCGGCATCGGCGCGGTACGACCACGCGCCGATGTCGACCGCGAGCGCGGGCGCCGGGCTCGCGTGGTGCCGCGCCGCGTGCGCGCGTGCGTCCGGCGATGCGTCGTCGGTGAACGCGATCAGTTTCGGGCGCGCGTGCGCGGCGATCGCGTCGAGCTCCGCGGCCGACAGCCGCGCGTTCGACACGAGCGCCCACGCGTCGAGCCGGGCGGCCGCGAACAGCAGCACGATCTGCGCGACGCAGTTTTCCGCGACGATCATCACGCGGTCGCCGCCGCGCACGCCCAACGCGGCGAGTTGCGCGGCGGCGGCGTCGACCGCCTGCGACAGGTCGCGATACGTGAGGCGGCGCGGGTCCTCGATCAGCGCCGGATGATCGGGCGCACAAGCGGCCCAGTGCGCGGGGACGTCGGCAATGCGGCCGGGCAGCGCGGCCAGCAGCGCGTCGACATCGAGCGGCGCGCAGGGGCGGGTGGACTGGGTCATGGCGTCTCCAGAAGGTGAACGGGCGGCCGGGGCGCGGCGGGGCGATGTTTGCGAACGATCGTGCCATGCCGAAGCGCGGCCCACAATCGGCCATTCGGACAATAGCGCTTCACAGCGCGCAATGATGATGGAGGGCGTGGCGTGGCGTGGCGTGGCGTGGCGTGGCGTGGCGTGGCGTCGCGGCGATGCCGAGCGTAGTGCCCCCGCTGAGGCCCCCGGGCGATGGAAAAGCGGGCCGCGAGTATACCGCCGGCGGGCAGGGCGGTCCTTGGCGAACACCTGTTGCGCAGTGCGCCTTGCCAGCCGTTCCCCATTAGAATGCCGCCATGAGCAAATCCAGACACGTGTCCGAAACGCCCGCGACCCAGCTGTTGCGCCGCCACGGCGTCGCGTTCGGCGAACACCCGTATGAATATGTCGAGCATGGGGGTACCGGCGAGTCCGCGCGCCAGCTCGGCGTCGACGAGCACATCGTCGTGAAGACGCTCGTGATGGAGGACGAACATGCGAAGCCGCTGATCGTGCTGATGCACGGCGATCGCACGGTGTCGACGAAGAACCTCGCGCGTCAGATCGGCGCGAAGCGCGTCGAGCCGTGCAAGCCGGAGGTCGCGAACCGCCATTCGGGCTATCTCGTCGGCGGCACGTCACCGTTCGGCACCCGCAAGGCAATGCCCGTCTATGTCGAAGCGACGATCCTCGCGTTGCCGACGATCTACCTGAACGGCGGCCGCCGCGGCTATCTCGTCAGCGTCGTGCCGTCCGTGCTGACGACGCTGCTCGACGCGAAGCCCGTGCAGTGCGCGAGCGTCGACTGAGGGTTTCACCTTCGTGGCAGTCCGCGCCGCTTCGGTAGAATGAGCGCCGCTTCGGCTTGCCGTCGCAGGCAATCCGCCGCCGCGGCCGCGCCGGCCATGCCGTGCGCAGCCGTCCGTCCCATCGATACGTTGAAAGAAGAGTCTTCCGCATGCAGATCCTGCTCGCCGCCCTCGTTGCCTACCTGATCGGCTCGGTGTCGTTCGCCGTCGTCGTCAGCGCCACGATGGGCCTGGCCGATCCCCGCTCGTACGGGTCGAAGAATCCCGGCGCCACCAACGTGCTGCGCAGCGGCAACAAGAAGGCGGCGATCCTGACGCTCGTCGGTGACGCATTCAAGGGCTGGATCGCCGTCTGGCTCGCGCGGCGTTTCGGCTTGCCCGAAGTCGCGATCGCATGGGTGGCGATCGCCGTGTTCCTTGGCCACCTGTACCCGATTTTCTTCCGCTTCCAAGGCGGCAAGGGCGTCGCAACCGCAGCCGGCGTGCTGCTCGCGGTCCATCCGGTGCTCGGGCTCGCGACCGCGCTGACCTGGCTCATCATCGCGTTCTTCTTCCGCTATTCGTCGCTCGCGGCGCTTGTCGCGGCGGTGTTCGCGCCGCTGTTCGACGTGTTCCTGTTCGGCACACAGCACAATCCGGTCGCGTGGGCGGTGCTCGCGATGAGCGTGCTGCTCGTGTGGCGTCACCGCAGCAACATCTCGAAGCTGCTGGCGGGGCAGGAAAGCCGGATCGGCGACAAGAAGAAGGCCGCCTCGAACGGCAACGCGCAGGACGGCGGGAAGGCCTGACAAAACAGGCCGAAAAGCGCCGGCGCGAAAAGCGCGGGCCGAAAAACGCGGACTGTAGAAGTGTGTTGAAGAAGCGCGCCGGGCACGCAACGCGGCCCGGCGGCGGCACGCGACCGATCAGTCGCGGAAGTTGTTGAAGTCGAGCGGGGTGTCGGTCACGTCCTTGCGCAGCATCGCGATCACGCTTTGCAGGTCGTCGCGCTTCGCGCCCGACACGCGCACCGCGTCGCCCTGGATGCTCGCCTGCACCTTGATCTTGCTGTCCTTGACGAGCCGCACGATCTTCTTCGCGAGATCGCCCGTCACGCCTTTCTTGACCGTCACGACCTGCTTGACCTTGTCGCCGCCGATCTTCTCGATCTTGCCGTAATCGAGGAAGCGCACGTCGACGTTGCGCTTCGCCATCTTGCCGATCAGCACGTCCTTGACCTGGCCGAGCTTGAAATCGTCGTCGGCGAACAGCGTCAGTTCGCGTTCCTTCTGCTCGACGCGCGCGTCGGAGCCCTTGAAGTCGAAGCGTGTCGAAATCTCCTTGTTCGACTGCTCGATGGCATTCTTTACTTCGATCATGTTCGCTTCGCTGACGACGTCGAACGATGGCATGGCTTTCTCCCTGTAAAACACGCGGGCCCGGCTCGCGCACGGGCACTCGCTATAATTGCGGACTGTTTGCCATTTTACCGGTGCCCCTTCGTTTGCCCAAGGCCGGCCGCGCGCCGCCGGGCACGCATGACCGCGATTGCCGATGCTTCCTGCCGATTCCACCCTGTCGCTGCTTCCCGACCATCCGCTCGCCGCGCACAACACGTTCGGTTTCGACGTGAAGGCGCGGCTGGCCGCGCGCGTGACGCACGCGGACCAGTTCGCGGCGCTGCATCGCGACGCGCGCGTCGCCGGCTTGCCGCACCTCGTGCTCGGCGGCGGCAGCAATGTCGTGTTCACGCGCGATTTCGACGGCCTCGTGCTGCTCGACGAGATCACCGGCCGCCGCATCGTTCGCGAAGACGATGACGCGTGGTACGTCGAGGCGGGCGGCGGCGAGACCTGGCACGCGTTCGTCGCGTGGACGCTCGAGCACGGGATGCCGGGCCTCGAGAACCTTGCGCTGATTCCCGGCACGGTCGGCGCCGCACCGATCCAGAACATCGGCGCGTACGGGCTCGAGATGAAGACGTATTTCGATTCACTCGTCGCCGTCGAGCTCGCGACGGGGCGCAGCGAGCGCTTCGATGCTGCACGTTGCGCGTTCGGCTATCGCGACAGCTTCTTCAAGCGGGAAGGCCGCGCGCGCTTCGCGATCGTGTCGGTGACGTTCCGGCTGCCGAAGCGCTGGACGCCGCGGCTCGGCTACGCGGACGTCGCGCGCGAACTCGACGCGCGCGGTATCGCGCAACCCGCGGCAACGGCGCGCGATGTGTTCGATGCGGTGGTCGCGATCCGCCGCGCGAAGCTGCCCGATCCGCTCGCGCTTGGCAATGCGGGCAGCTTCTTCAAGAATCCGGTGATCGATGCTGCCCAGTTCGACGCGCTGCGTGCGCGCGTGGCCGACGTCGTGTCGTATCCGCAGCCGGACGGGCAGGTGAAGCTCGCGGCCGGCTGGCTGATCGACCGCTGCGGCTGGAAGGGCCGCGCGCTGGGTGCCGCGGCCGTGCACGACCGCCAGGCGCTTGTGCTCGTCAATCGCGGCGGCGCGACGGGTGCGGACGTGATCGCGCTCGCGCGGGCGATCCAGGACGACGTGTTTGCGAAGTTCGGCGTCGAGCTCGAGCCGGAGCCGGTGTGCCTGTGAGCCAGGCCTGACGCTGGTTCGCCTCCTTCCGCGGCGCACAGGACCGCATCTGCCCGGCCCCGAAAACAATCACTCCCCGTTATTCCGACGACCCGCCGCCCCGGCCGGCGGGCGCGTGTCCCGTGCCGCGCGTCGACCGTGCGCCGCGCGTTCCTTGCACTCGCCTTTCGCTTCACGATGCTTGACAATCGGTCGCCGCAGCGACCTTGACTTACACTTAACCTAGAAGTTAAATGAGAGCATGCGATCGACGACATCCGATCCTCTTTCCGTAGTCTTCGCCGCGCTGGCCGACCCGACCCGCCGGGCGATCCTGCTTCGCCTGGCCGAGGGCGCGGCGCCAGTCGGCGAGCTGGCCCGGCCGTTCGACATGTCGGCGCCGGCGATTTCGAAGCATCTTCGCGTGCTGTCGGAGGCGGGGCTGATCGAGAGGGAAGTCAATGCGCGCTGGCGAATCTGCCGGTTGCGCGCGGACGGGATGCGCGATGCACACGGATGGCTCGAAGCCTATCGGCAATATTGGGAAGAGAGCCTCGATCGACTGACGGCGTTCGTCGAACAATCGTGCGCGGGCGGCACGGCCGGCGACGACGTTCCACCTCGGCGGGAGAAGTCATGAGTCAGGCAGCAACGTTTCATCTCGAATTGAACCGGTTCATTCGCGCGCCGCGCGAGCGTGTCTTCGATGCGTTCACGAACGAAACCGCGCTGGCGTCCTGGCATTGTCCGCGCGGGATGAGCGTGATCGAGGCGAGTGCCGACGCGCGGGTCGGCGGCAAGTACCGCATCGTGATGGGCGGGCGCGACGGCTCGCGGCACATCGCGGGCGGCGAATACCAGAAGGTCGATCGCGTCGACTTTCTGGCGTACACATGGGCGTGGGAGGCCGGGTCGATGCCGGCCGACCTGAAGACGCTGATCGAGGTCACGTTCACCGACCAGGACGGCGGCACGCACCTGCACATGCGGCACAGCGGTTTTCCGAGCGCGGAGGCGCGCGATTCGCACATGGGCGGGTGGCAATCGGTGTTCAACCGGCTCAGCGATCTGCTGGACCCGGAGGGCAGCGCGGGAACGGTCAGCGTGATCGGCGATCCGCGCAGCTCCTTCTGCCGCACCGTGCGGATGGCGCTCGCGGAAAAGGGCGTCGCGTATACGCTGCAGGCGGTGCCGCCGCATTCGCCGGAGGTGCTCGCGCACAACCCGTTCGGGCGCATTCCGGCGTTCTGCGACGGCCCGGTCGAGTTTTACGAAACGCGGGCGATCCTCGGCTATATCGACGAAGCGTTCGACGGCCCGAGCCTGCTGCCCCAGTGGGGTGCTACCGCGCACGCGCGCGGCGAGCAGTGGATCAGCCTGATCATCTGTCACGCGTACGATGCGATGATTCGCCGCTATGTGCTGCAGTACGTCTTCCCGAAGGGCGAGAACGGCCAGCCCGACCGCGCGGTGATCGACGCGGCGCTGCCTGAAATCGACAAGCATCTGCGGGTGTTCGACGCGGCGTACGGCGGCCGCGATTATCTGGTCGGCGGGGCGGTGTCGATGGCGGATCTGTTCCTGGCGCCGATCGTGGCCTATGTCGGGATGTTCCCCGAAGGCGCGGAGCTGCTGCGGAATGTCCCGAACGTCACGCGCGCGCATGCGGTGATGCGCGAGCGGCCGAGCTTCGCCGCGACGCAGCCGGCGCTGGGGTGACCGGGGGAGCATCGGCATGAGCATTCGTTTCGCCCATACGATCGTCGTGGATCAATCGCCGGCGGAGGTGTTCGCGACACTCGACGATTTTTCCGTCACGCCGCAATGGCTCGAACGCTGCACCGGCATCGAGAAAGCGGCGCCGGGGCCCAACGCGGAGGGGCAGGCGCTGCGGTACGCGTACCGCGACGGGCGACGGGCCGGCGTGATGGATGGGCGCATCGTCATTCGCAAGCCGGGCGAGCGGCTCGTTTGCGTGTACGAAGACCGGATGATGCGCGTGAACGTCGATTTCCGCATCGATGCGCACGACGGCGGCACGCGCCTGACTCACGAGGTCGAGATCACGCCGAGAACCTGGCTCGCGCGGCTGTTCTCGCCGATGGTGCGCCGCGCGCTGCCGGCGCAGACCGTTCGCGCGATGGAGAGCCTGCGCAACTACCTGCGGCGCGCCTATGCGCCCCCGCTCGGAAAATGAAAAGCGCCGGTCGGCGACCGGCGCTTCGAGCGTGAGGTGACGCCTGCCCGTCAGTGCTTCAGCCGGCCGAGCAGCAGGAACTCCATCAGCGCCTTCTGCACGTGCAGGCGGTTTTCCGCCTCGTCCCAGACGACGCTCTGCGGGCCGTCGATCACGCCGGCCGTCACCTCCTCGCCGCGGTGCGCGGGCAGGCAGTGCATGAAGAGGGCATCGGGGTTCGCGTGGCCCATCATTTCCTCGTCGACGCACCAGTCGGCGAACGCCTGCTTGCGCGCCTCGTTCTCGGCCTCGAAGCCCATGCTCGTCCACACGTCGGTCGTCACGAGATCGGCGCCCTTGCACGCTTCGTTCGGATCGTCGACGACTTCGTAGAACGGTGCGCTTTCCGGCGCGACCAGCTTCATGTCGAGCGCGTAGCCGGGCGGCGTCGACAGGCGCAGCTTGAAGCCGAGGATCTGCGCGGCCTCGATCCACGTGTACAGCATGTTGTTGGCGTCGCCGACCCATGCGACCGTCTTGCCGCGGATCGGGCCGCGGTGCTCGTAGTACGTGAAGATGTCGGCGAGCACCTGGCACGGGTGGTACTCGTTGGTCAGGCCGTTGATCACCGGCACGCGGGAGTTGTCCGCGAAGCGCTGGATGATCTCCTGCTCGAACGTGCGGATCATGATGATGTCGACCATCCGCGAGATCACCTGCGCGGAATCCTCGACCGGCTCGCCGCGGCCGAGCTGCGTGTCGCGCGTGCTCATGAACACCGCATGGCCGCCGAGCTGGAAGATCCCGGCCTCGAACGACAGGCGCGTGCGCGTCGAGTTCTTCTCGAAGATCATCGCGAGCGTGCGGTCGTGCAGCGGGTGATAGGTCTCGTAGTTCTTGAACTTGCGCTTCAGGATTCCCGTGCGTTCGAGCACGTACTCGTAGTCTTCCAGCGAGAAATCCTTGAACTGCAGGTAGTGACGAATGGTTTTGGCGGTCATGAAACGAAATGCGGCGGGTCTCACCCGGCCGCAGGGCCGGACGGCACCGCCGTCGGATGTGAATGACTCAAAGCAGCATAAAGGATTTTCCGCGCTTTGACGAGCCGGGCCGAAAAGCGGGGCTGGATCGGAATGCGTGGCAGACGATCGCGGGACAGCGGGCGCGAGACGGCGCGCGATGCCGCGCTGCGGTATAATTTAAAAGTTTTCTCCAGCCCGGCAGGCAAGCCTCATTCACGCGCTGCCGGACACAAGCCGTGCGCTGCACAAAACCGGTGCGGCGTGCCGGGAAGCGCGCCAGCGGCCCGCCTGCGGGTGCGCACGGGCGCCATCCGGCGTCATGCCTGCTTTGTGTTTGCGTGTCCAGGCGCCGTTGCCTGCGCATCGCCGGGCCGTCACTTGGGTAACCACATGGCTGAAACCCCTCCGACCGAATACTTCATCCAGGGCATCACGAAAGATGGGAAGAAATTTCGCCCGAGCGACTGGTCGGAGCGTCTTGCTGGCGTCATGTCGTGCTTCGGGCCCGGTGCAAGCGGGCCGAATGCCAAGCTCAAGTATTCGTTGTATGTGCGTCCGACGATGCTCGGCGACACGAAATGCGTGATTCTCGATTCCCGCCTTCGCGACGTCGAGCCGATGGCGTTCGATTTCGTGATGAACTTCGCGAAGGACAACCACCTCGTCGTCACCGAGGCGTGCGAGCTGCCTGACTACGCGAACCACAAGAGCTGAACTGCCGGGCGAGGGCGCCTGCCGCGCCCGCCCGGTCTGTTGCGCCGCGGCCTTTCCGGCGGCGGACGGTGCAAAACAAAAAAGCCCGCGAATGCGGGCTTTTTTGTCGATCGCAGGAAACAGGGGCGCCCGCGCAAGGCGGGCACACCTTGCCGGCCGCACCGAATTTACGCTGCTGCCTGCAGGCCCTTGACGGCTGCGGCGAGGCGGCTCTTGCTGCGAGCGGCCTTGTTCTTGTGAACGATCTTCTTGTCGGCGATCGTGTCGATCGTCTTCACGGCGGCCTTGAACAGCTCAGCTGCCTTTGCCTGGTCGCCGGCGTCGACTGCCTTGCGAACAGCCTTGATCGCGGTACGGAATTTCGAGCGCAGCGCCGAGTTGTGCGAGTTTGCCTTCGCGGCCTGGCGGGCGCGCTTGCGTGCTTGTGCGGAGTTAGCCATGACGGTTCCTTATCCTGTCCTGTTTCCAGAGCTTGGAGCCTGACGGCCAAGCGCTGCTTTTCGATCCGTCCCCTGAGAACGATTGCCCAGGGGCGCAAAAAAAACGTTGGTTTTATCCGAGGCCCGGACACGGAAACGGCAGGTGCCGCGCATGTAACAGGCTCAGAAACCGGCGATTATAGCAACAAAATCAAGCGCGTGGCAAGTTTGGCGTCCGATGCGGATGCGGGCGAACGCCGCGGGCGTCCTTTTCGGCTTCCGGCCGTGACGCGCCACGCAACCTCCGTATAATAAGCGCCCCATGAATCTATTCCGAGCCCTGCTGACGGTCAGCGGCTTCACGCTGCTGTCGCGCGTGACCGGACTGGCCCGTGAGACGCTGATCGCCCGTGCGTTCGGCGCCAGTCAATATACCGACGCGTTTTACGTCGCGTTCCGCATCCCGAACCTGCTGCGCCGCCTGTCCGCGGAAGGCGCGTTCTCGCAGGCGTTCGTGCCGATCCTTGCCGAGTTCAAGAACCAGCAGGGGCACGACGCGACGAAAGCGCTCGTCGACGCGATGTCGACCGTGCTTGCGTGGGCGCTCGCCGTGCTGTCGGTGGTCGGCATCGTCGGCGCGACGTGGGTCGTGTTCGCGGTCGCGTCCGGCTTGCGCACGGACGGTCAGGCGTTCCCGCTCGCCGTCGCGATGACGCGCATCATGTTCCCGTACATCGTGTTCATTTCGCTGACGACGCTCGCGTCCGGCGTGCTGAACACGTACAAGAGCTTCTCGCTGCCCGCGTTCGCGCCGGTGCTGCTCAACGTCGCGTTCATCGTCGCGGCCGTGTTCGTTGCGCCGCACCTGAAGGTGCCCGTATATGCGCTCGCATGGGCGGTCATCGCCGGCGGCGTGCTGCAGTTCCTGGTCCAGCTGCCGGGCCTGAAGAAGATCGACATGGTGCCGCTGATCGGGCTCAACCCGATGCGTGCGCTGCGGCATCGCGGCGTGAAGCGCGTGCTCGCGAAGATGGTGCCGGCGACCTTCGCGGTGTCGGTCGCGCAGCTGTCGCTGATCATCAACACCAACATCGCGTCGCGGCTCGGGCAGGGTGCGGTGTCGTGGATCAACTACGCGGACCGCCTGATGGAATTCCCGACCGCGCTGCTCGGCGTCGCGCTCGGCACGATCCTGCTGCCGAGCCTGTCGAAGGCGCACGTCGACGCGGACGCGACCGAATATTCGGCGCTGCTCGACTGGGGGCTGCGCGTGACGTTCCTGCTCGCCGCGCCGAGCGCGCTCGCGCTGTTCTTCTTCGCGGCGCCGCTCACGGCGACGCTGTTCAACTACGGCAAGTTCGACGCGCATACCGTCACGATGGTCGCGCGTGCGCTCGCGACCTACGGGATCGGTCTCGTCGGCATCATCCTGATCAAGATTCTCGCGCCGGGCTTCTATGCGAAGCAGGACATCAAGACACCGGTGAAGATCGCGGTCGGCGTGCTCGTCGTCACGCAGCTGTCGAACTACGTGTTCGTGCCGCTGATCGGCCATGCGGGCCTGACGCTCAGCATCGGCGTCGGCGCGTGCCTGAACTCGCTGCTGCTGTTCCTCGGGCTGCGTCGGCGCGGCATCTACCAGCCGTCGGAGGGCTGGCTGCGCTTCTTCGCGCAGCTCGCGGGCGCGTCGCTCGTGCTCGCGGGCACGATGCACTGGTTCGCGATCAGCTTCGACTGGACCGGGCTGCGTGCGCAGCCGCTCCAGCGGATCGCGCTGATGGCCGCGTGCCTCGTGCTGTTCGCTGCACTATATTTCGGTATGTTGTGGGTGATGGGCTTCAAATACGCTTACTTCAGAAGGCGCGCCAAGTGACGACCGCAATGACCCGGGTCCTCGATTATTTCAGTACGCTCGTGGCGGACGACGACAGCCTGCCGGTCACCGAGGCCGCGCTGTCGCTCGCGCAAGATGCGTACCCGGATCTCGACCTGCAGGGCACGCTCGCCGAACTCGACATGCTCGCGGCGCGGCTGCGCCGGCGGCTGGCCGACGATGCCGTCCTGAAGGATCGGGTCGTCGCGCTGAACGATTTCTTCTTTCGCGAGCTCGGCTTCGCCTGCAATCACAACGATTACTACGATCCCGACAATAGCCACCTGAACGTCGTGCTGAGGCGGCGGCGCGGGATCCCGATCTCGCTGTCGGTGCTGTATATCGAACTGGCCGAGCAGATCGGCGTGCCGGCGCGCGGCGTGTCGTTTCCCGGCCATTTCCTGCTGCGCGTCACGCTGTCGGACGGCGACCTGATCATCGACCCGACCAACGGCCATTCGCTGTCCGAAGCCGAGATGGTCGAGATGCTGGAGCCGTACGTCGCGCGTGCGGCGGGCGCGGTGGACAGCGCATTGCGCGCGCTGCTGCAGCCGGCGACGAGCCGCGAGATCATTGCGCGGATGCTGCGCAACCTGAAGACGATCTATCTGCAGACGGAACGCTGGCAGCGGCTGCTGGCCGTGCAGCAGCGGCTCGTGATCCTGCTGCCGGAACACCTCGACGAGGTGCGCGACCGCGGCTTCGCGTATGCGCGGCTCGACTACCTGCGGCCGGCGCTCGAGGATCTCGAGCGGTATCTCGGCGAACGGCCGGACGCGGAAGACGCGAACGTCGTCGACGCGCAGGTGAGCGAATTGCGGCAGCGGATGCAGCGCGGAGACGAGGACTGAGCGAAGACCGGCCGAAGACCGGCCGTTTCGCAGCAAGCATACGAAACGCCCGCCATGCGCATTGCGCGCGTGGCGGGCGTTTTTGCTGGTACGTATAGCGCGCGTTATTGCTACATTGTTGCTGCGTTATTGCGCCGTCATTTCGGCTGCATCCGGATCGCGCCGTCGAGGCGGATCACTTCACCGTTGAGCATCGGGTTCTCGACGATCTGCCGCACCAGCATCGCATATTCGGCCGGCTTGCCGAGCCGCGGCGGGAACGGCACCATCGCGCCGAGCGCGTCCTGCACGTCCTTCGGCATGCCGAGCAGCATCGGCGTCTCGAACAGGCCGGGCGCGATCGTCATCACGCGGATGCCGCTGCGCGACAGGTCGCGCGCGATCGGCAGCGTCATGCCGGCAACGCCGGCCTTCGATGCCGCATACGCGGCCTGGCCGATCTGGCCGTCGAACGCCGCGACCGACGCGGTGCTGATCACGACGCCGCGCTCGCCGTCCGCGTTCGGCGCGTTCGCGGCCATCGCGACGGCGGCCAGACGGATCATGTTGAACGTGCCGACGAGGTTCACGCTGATCGTCTTCGCGAACACGTCGAGCGGATGCGCGCCGTCCTTGCCGACGGTCTTCGCGGCGGGCGCGACGCCCGCGCAGTTCACGAGGCCGCGCAGCGTGCCCGCGCGCGTCGCGGCGTCGACCGCGGCCTGCGCGTCGTCCTCGCGCGATACATCGCAGTGGACGAACATGCCGCCCAGTTCGCTGGCGAGCGCAACACCCGCTTCGTCGTTCAGGTCGGCGAGCACGACCTTGCCGCCTTCGTGCGCGAGCATCCGCGCCGTGCCGGCACCAAGTCCCGATGCGCCGCCCGTGATCAGAAAGACGTTCCCGCGAATCTCCATGACTGTCTCCTTGGTGGTAGGTAAAGACGGCGGCCTGCGTGCAAGCCGGCAGAGAGGGGATCGATCCGGTCGATTGTACGGGGCGCCGCCGTGCGCCGGCACAATGCTGACGTCCGTGCGAACCTTCGTGCAAACCGGCCGCGCACGAAAAAAAACCGCCCGGGACGG
>NZ_JBSAXD010000129.1:0-486 GCF_053427715.1 Burkholderia sp. MR1-5-21 | reverse complement strand
CCGATGGTGACGGTCTTCGTGATGTTGCGCTCCTCGACGAGCGTCGTTTGAATTTGTTGAGCCGATTCCATGAAGCCCCCTTATGCGCGATCGGCCACACGTTCACCGAGCAGCCCCGACGGACGGAACACCAGCACGATGATCAGCACGATGAAGGCGAACACATCCTGGTAGTTGCTGCCGAACACGCCCGCTGTCAGATCACCGATATAACCAGCACCCAGCTGTTCGATGAGACCGAGCACGATGCCGCCGACCATCGCGCCCCCGAGGTTGCCGATCCCGCCCAGCACCGCGGCGGTGAACGCCTTTATGCCGGGAATGAAGCCCATGTAGAAGTGCACGTTGCCGTATTCGGACGCGATCATCACACCGGCCAGCGCGGCGAGCGCCGAGCCGATCATGAAGGTCGCCGAGATCACGAAGTTCGGGTTCACGCCCATCAGGCTCGCGTTGTTCGGATTCTCGGCAATCGCGCGCATCGCA
>NZ_JBSAXD010000128.1:0-501 GCF_053427715.1 Burkholderia sp. MR1-5-21 | reverse complement strand
CGCGATGCGCGCGATTGCCGAGAATCCGAACAACGCGAGCCTGATGGGTGTGAACCCGAACTTCGTGATCTCGGCGACCTTCATGATCGGCTCGGCGCTCGCCGCGCTCGCCGGCGTGATGATCGCGTCCGAATACGGCAACGTGCACTTCTACATGGGTTTCATTCCCGGCCTGAAGGCGTTCACCGCCGCGGTGCTGGGCGGGATCGGCAACCTTGCGGGCGCGATGGTCGGCGGCCTGGTGCTTGGACTCATTGAGCAGTTGGGCGCCGGCTACATCGGCAATCTGACGGGGGGCGTGTTCGGCAGCAACTACCAGGACGTGTTCGCCTTCATCGTGCTGATCATCGTGCTGGTGTTCCGTCCGTCGGGCCTGCTCGGCGAACGGGTCGCGGACCGCGCGTAACGAAAGGGGAGCAAGAACATGACATCCATTCAACCGATCGAAACCTCGACGATGCTCGTCGAGGAGCGCAATACCGCGAAGACCGTCACCATCGT
>NZ_JBSAXD010000127.1:0-504 GCF_053427715.1 Burkholderia sp. MR1-5-21 | reverse complement strand
AATCGCTGTCCGTTCAGTCGAACGGTCAGCTTACAAATGCGGCGGGGCTCATTCAGTCGAACGGCAACCTGACAGTCGCAGCGCTTGGTGCCGTGAGCAACCTCGCAGGCCAGATCGAAGCCAACGGCGCAACGACGACACTCCAGTTGTCCGGATTGAGTGTCGACAACAGCGATGGCCGCATAGCGAATATCGGAACTGGCGCGACAACGATCGACGGTGGCGCCTCGATCACGAACACGAATGTGTCGGGCAAAGCCGGTGCCGGCACGATCGGTGGAAACGGCGATGTGGCGCTCACCGCGCAAACTCTCACGAATTCGCAAGGCGCTCAAACGGTTGCCGGACACGACCTCAAACTGAACGTTGGTAGCAACGCGAACAATACCGGTGGTGTGCTGTCGGCCGCGAACAATCTGATGCTGAACGGCGCGAACGCCGCGCTTTCGAATCACGGCGGTTCCGTTCGCGCGAATGGTGCTCTTTCGTTGCAAACAGGCTCCT
>NZ_JBSAXD010000126.1:0-504 GCF_053427715.1 Burkholderia sp. MR1-5-21 | reverse complement strand
GATCGCTGTCCGTTCAGTCGAACGGTCAGCTTACAAATGCGGCGGGGCTCATTCAGTCGAACGGCAACCTGACGGTTGCAGCGCGTGGTGCCGTGAACAACCGCGCAGGCCAGATCGAAGCCAACGGCGCAACGACGACACTCCAGTTGTCCGGATCGAGTGTCGACAACAGCGATGGCCGCATAGCGAATATCGGAACTGGCGCGACAACGATTGACGGTGGCGCCTCGATCACGAACACGAATGTGTCCGGCAAAGCCGGTGCCGGCACAATCGGCGGAAACGGCGATGTGGCGCTCACCGCACAAACTCTCAAGAATTCGCAAGGGGCTCAGACGGTTGCCGGACACGACCTCAGACTGAACGTTGGCAGCAACGCGAACAATGCCGGCGGTGTGCTGTCGGCCGCGAACAATCTGACGCTGAACGGTGCGAGCGCTGGTTTTTCGAATCAGGGTGGTTCTGTTCATGCGAATGGCGCGCTTGGATTGAAAACGGCATCCA
>NZ_JBSAXD010000125.1:0-508 GCF_053427715.1 Burkholderia sp. MR1-5-21 | reverse complement strand
CAGGAACTGCGGCAGGAGGAGACTCAGCTTTGACCAAAGATGACCTGATCGCGCAATACGGCCCGCGCGAATCGATGGAATACGACGTCGTGATCGTCGGTGGCGGCCCCGCCGGGCTGTCGGCGGCGATCCGGCTCAAGCAGCTCGCCGCCGGGAAAGGCGCCGAGATCGGCGTGTGCGTGCTCGAAAAGGGTTCCGAGATCGGTGCGCACATCCTGTCCGGCGCGGTGATGGACCCGCGCGCGATCAGCGAACTGTTCCCCGACTGGAAGGAGCAAGGCGCGCCGCTGACCGTCGAGGTCACGGAAGACCGCTTCCTGTTCCTGTCCGAGAACAGCGCGAAGCAGACACCGAACTGGGCGCTGCCGGACAACTTCAAGAATCACGGCAACTACGTGATTTCGCTCGGCAACGTCACGCGCTGGCTTGGGGCACAGGCGGAAGCGCTGGGCGTCGAGATCTTCCCGGGCTTTCCGGCCGCGGAGATCCTGTACAACGACGACGGCTC
>NZ_JBSAXD010000124.1:0-525 GCF_053427715.1 Burkholderia sp. MR1-5-21 | reverse complement strand
GAGGTCCGCGCCGCCGCGGGCGACGCCAAGATGCGCGACGCGAGCTTTCTCGACTACATCCGGTTAGGCATCGAACATATCTTCACCGGCCCCGACCACATGTCGTTCATGCTCGGGCTCGTGCTGATCTCGAGACGCGTGCGCGACTTGCTGTTCGTCGTCACGGGCTTCACGCTCGGCCACAGCATCACCCTCGCCCTCGCGGTGACCGGCGCGTTGCGGCCGAACGCGGATTTCATCGACGCACTCGTAGGCCTGACGATCTTGATCATCGGCGCGGAAAACATTGCGGTGGCGACCCGGAAATCGGGATTCGTAGCGGCGGCCATCGGCCTGCCGCTCGTTGCCATGGCGGTTGCGAGTCTCTTTCACATCGGCACGCTGCCGCCACTGCTGCTCGTCGGGTCGGCGCTCCTTTGCACGAACTACCTGCTGATGTCGGGGCACATGGTCGATACCGGCCGCCTGCGGCTGGTGGTCACCCTGTTGTTCGGGCTGATTCACGGCTTCGGCTTCGCATCAACC
>NZ_JBSAXD010000123.1:0-537 GCF_053427715.1 Burkholderia sp. MR1-5-21 | reverse complement strand
AACGAGCGAACGAAGCTAAGTTCGGTCGGTTCGCACTTGGCCTCGAAGGCGGCGCAGGCCATTTCGCGACGAATCAGGTTGTAGGCGATCAACGCGCCCCAGATCTCCTGGTAGATGCCGTCGACGGTTCGGCTGCGTAGAGTCAGTTCGCTACCGAGCATGGACTGCTTCAGTTCACGGTAGCTGGTTTCGATCTGCCAGCGCCGGTCGTAGCAAGCGACCAGATCGGCCGGCTTGAAGCGGCGCCGGTCGGTCAGGGACGTCAGAAGTACTCGCTCCCGCCCCTGCGCATCCTGAATGCGGACCGCGCGAGCCGTCCACCACTCGGGCAGATCGGGAGATTTCTGCCGGGCCTGAGGCGAGACACGCATACGGACCAGTGCATCGTCCGGTTTGCCCGACAGCACCTCCCAACGCGTATTGGACTTTGCCGGAATCAGGAAGTGACGGTTGCGCTCACCTGACGCCAGGCCGCACAGGATTTCGGCGGACAGGAAGCCTTTGTCGAAGACCGTGAGCGAATGGTCGGGAATCTGC
>NZ_JBSAXD010000122.1:0-539 GCF_053427715.1 Burkholderia sp. MR1-5-21 | reverse complement strand
AGCGTGATCGGTTGCTCGTTTTTGCACGGGCATTCAAAAATCAGATAAAGAGGATTCCAAATGAACAAGGCTTATTCGCTGGTATGGAATGAAGCGCAGGGCGGTTGGTGCGCGGTGAGCGAAACCGCACGCCGGCGCGGCAAGGCGGGCGGCGGCAAGCGCCTGCTGGCGGCGGGGGTGTCGCTGCTGGGTCTGGCGGCCACGAGCGCGTATGCGCTGCCGACGGGCGGCGCGGTCGCGTCGGGGAAGGCAGACATCGCGACGTCGGCGGACGGCAAGACGATGTCGATCAACCAGCACACGGACAAGCTGATCACGAACTGGCAGGACTTCAGCGTGGGCGGCGGGGAGCGGGTGTCGTTCCAGCAGCCGGGGATCCAGTCGATCGCACTGAACCGGGTGATCGGGACGAACGGCAGCCAGATCCATGGCCAGATCGACGCGAACGGGAAGGTGTTCGTGGTGAACCCGAACGGGGTGGTGTTCGGGGCGGGCGCGCAGGTGAACGTGGGTGGTCTGGTGGCGTCGACGAAGGACGT
>NZ_JBSAXD010000121.1:0-542 GCF_053427715.1 Burkholderia sp. MR1-5-21 | reverse complement strand
TCGTCGCGTTCGACAGGTTGAGGTCGCCCGCCTTCGCGGTCAGCGCGAGAGTGACGTTCGCGGCCGTTTCGCTGCCGGCAAGATTCACATTACCGCCCGTCAGCGTTGCACTGCCCCCGGCGACGTTTTTTCCGGTCGCCGTCAACTTGCCCGTGGCCGTGACGTTCAGTTCGCCGCGACGATCGACGAAGCCATCGTTGTTCACGCCTGCGCCTAGCGTGCCGGTCGAATTGACGCTGCCGGCATTCACGGTCACATTCTGCCGCGCCTTGACCGTCCCGCTGTTCGTCAGATCGGCCACCGTGTTCGCCGACACTGATTGCAGACCATGGATCGTGCCGCTGTTGTCGATCCCGCCTGCCGCCGACATCGAAAGATCTCCGCCCGCCGTAGTCTCGCCCGACAGCACGAGCCGGCCGTTCGACTGCAACGTCAGGTCGCCGGCTTGCGCCGCAATCGTGCCCGCGTTGCGCACGCCGACGCCACCCTCCGTGCCGACGAGATAGATTCGGTCGCTGTACATACCGCCGAGCTGCCCGACA
>NZ_JBSAXD010000120.1:0-542 GCF_053427715.1 Burkholderia sp. MR1-5-21 | reverse complement strand
ACGTCGCGTTCGACAGGTTGAGGTCGCCCGCCTTCGCGTTCAATGCGAGATCGCCGTTCGCGGCCGTCTCGCTACCGGCGAGATTCACGTTGCCGCCCGTCAGCGTTGCATTGCCGCCGGCGACGTTCTTGCCGATCGCCGTCAACTGGCCCGTGGCCGTGACGTTCAGGTCGCCGCGACGATCGACGACGCCATCGCTGTTCGCGCCCGCCCCAAGCGTGCCGGTCGAATTAACGCTGCCGGCATTCACCGTTACATTTTGCTGCGCGGCAAGCGTCCCGCTGTTCGTCAGATCGGCCACCGTGTTCGCCGACACTGATCGCAGACCATGGATCGTGCCGCTGTTGTCGATCCCGCCTGCCGCCGACATCGAAAGATCGCCGCCCGCCGTGGTCTTGCCCGACAGCACGAGCCGGCCGTTCGACTGCAACGTCAGGTCGCCGGCCTGCGCCGCAATCGTGCCCGCGTTGCGCACGCCGACGCCACCCTCCGTGCCGATGAGATAGATCCGGTCGCTGTACATCCCCCCGAGTTGGCCGACG
>NZ_JBSAXD010000012.1:0-235508 GCF_053427715.1 Burkholderia sp. MR1-5-21 | reverse complement strand
GGCGTTTCCCGGTGTATCGCTGAGGGCTCATCCGGAGCGGATGCGGGGTTTGCCGATACCGGCAGACCCGGTCTGTCGCGCCCTGCGTGCGGCAATTCGCGAACTCGCCAATCCATTCGCGTTTCGCCACACCACGCATGCCGGACTCGGCACGACCCGCGCTATCCGGCCGTATACCCCGCAAACCGAAAGTCCCGCCGCTCGAATCGCCATATGTTCCGCACGCGATCGCGGGACAAGAGCAAGCCGTGCACGCGAGCTTCAGCGATTCGCGACCGTGTGCCACCGCCTCACATACTCCGGCGTCCCCGTCGGCGCAGCATCGACGACCGGCGCCTGCGGCTGCAGCGCCAGCGGCAGCACCCCCGCCCACACCGGCAACGACAGGTCGTCGTCGCCATCCTCCGGTCCGCCCGAGCGGACCTTGCACGCAGCTTCCTCCAGCGGGATGCGCAGGACCGTGGTCGCGGCCAGCTCGTTCGCATTGCCGGCGCGCACTTCGCGTGAACGACCGGTCGCAATCCCCTCCAGGAACGTATCGAGCGCTGCGGCCTTGGCCGCCCCCTCCACGACCTCGAACGCGCCGTAGATCACGGCCGAGCGATAGTTCATCGAATGCTCGAACGCCGAGCGCGCGAGCACCAGCCCGTCCAGATGCGTGATCGTCACGCAAACCTGCGCGCCGCTCGTCGCCAGCTTCAGCATGCGACTGCCGTTGGAGCCGTGGATGTAGAGATGATCGCCGTCGCGCCAGCACGCGGTCGGAATGCAGTGCACGCCGTGCTCGTCGGCGAACGCGACGTGGCACACATACGCCGCGTCGACGATCGCGTGGAGCGTCGCGCGGTCGTAGCTGGCGAGTTTTGCAATGCGATGGACGCGGGTACGTCGGGATGGCGGCGGCGTTTCGGCAGCGGTCACGGCAGGATTCCTTTCAGGTGGTCGAAAATGGCGCCACGATAGGACAATCGTGGCACCATTTGTAGACCCAGCGTCGATCAAGTCTTTAGAACCACGATCGACCAGCTCATGCGGTTTCCTTCACCGTGCCTTGCAGCACCGCCTGTCTCGGCTTCCCGCGCTCCAACGCACGCGGCATCGACCGGTGTCGCTCCGCTGGAAAACCGCCCTCATTCGACCGATGCAACACGCGTCGCCGGATACGTGACGTTGCACCCGGCGACCACCCGAATTTACGCTTCCGGGATGGTGCCGACGATCAACGAAAACAGGTGGCCGAGATCTTCCTCGGCCTCGACGCCGCTGAACGGATCGCGGTTTGCGCCGAACGCCTCGCTGACTTCGTTCCAGTCCTGCTCCGTCAGCCATTTCCTCGCGGCAGGCAGTATCACCTCTTCTTCCAGGCGCATGTGATTTCTGTAGAACGCAGCATAGTCGTCTACCCGCGCGCGCAACGCCGGGAGCACTGACTCGCCGGCCAGTTCGTACCGGGTCAATGCATGTTCGATGTTTCGCACCAGCGCTTCACCCTGAACGTGCTGCTCCTCCAGTTCGGCGATGATTTCATCGAGGTCGTCGGCACGGTGCCACAAGTGCGAAAAAAGATAGCGGTCCTCCTTGGGATGATGGACCTGCTCGGGAAATTCGCGAATGTAGTAAAGCATGGCCCGAAGCACCATCAACCCCGGCGTCTTTGCGCCATTGCCGAGCAGTTCGACGAAGCGCTGCATGCCCGAAATGATGGTCGACAGCTGCTGGTGTTCCCTGAGGATGGACTGTACGGCGCTCGCTTCCGGCGCTTTCATATCGAACCTCTCACGCGTGGACGCGCCGCCGCGGCGGTCGCGTTGTTTGAAGCATGGCTCCCGCGATACGCCGTTCTTCAACATGTGCGCAACAGAGTCCATGCAAAAAATATAGCGGGCCCAACGCGCGTCCGAATGATTTGCATCAACGGAGAACCTGCCATCATCGGAACAGGTCGGTTCGCTTCCGGCGGCGGTCGATCAACCCGCACGCCCGCCGTCAATCCGCACGTTCGTCGGCCCTCGCCGAGATCAGAAACGGGAAGTAGTGAATCGCGTATGCGGTAAAGGCCACGATCCAGCAGGCACCGGAAGCGTCGATCCAGAATCCGTACGGAACGCCCGGGACGAGCGGCCCGAATGCCCGCAGGCTGACTGCGCCGACCATCAGCCAATAGCACAGCTGCTCCCAGGGCCCCGCAACGAGTGTACGTCCGGTATGGCCGAGCGCGGTACGCGTGATCATCGCGATGATCGCGCCGCCGATCGCCCCGACCGTCAGCGCGTGCATCGCCAGCGAATGCGGGATGATGCCCGCAGCCGACAGCGCAAGCATCGCGAATCCGACGGGAATCCACAGGCAGGACACGTGCAGGATCCAGATGATCGGCCGATTGCCGACGCGCCACGACCGCCACCCGATGATGCGGATCACGTGCAGCAGCATCGTTGCGCACGCAGCGGGGATCAGGATCACGCCGGGAACGCCGAGCGCGTCCGCGATCAACGTCAGCGCGACCGCCGGCGCGGCGCTCGCATCGACGAACCGGACACGTCGGACCGTGAAACCCGGAATCGCGTTCATCGTGAACATGGGCACGATGCGGCCGGTAATCACCGCGACGAAGAACACGACCAGTCCCGTTGCTGCGTACGCCGTACGCAGCGCAAGGTCCACTCGATCCGTCGCGACATACAAGTGAAATAACGCGTTCAATCCGCCGAACAACGCGAGCGCCACGGGCAGGAACACGTTGTGCCGGTTCTTCACGGAGATCAGCACGCGCAGCAGCACGATTGCCGTGATCGGCAGGAACAGCGAGTCGACGACGGCAGCAAGCGTCTCCGGGCCGGTCCAGACCAGCAGCCGCCCGGCTGCCCAAAGCAGCCAGAGCGCGGCAAGCGACGGGCCTCGCAACGTCTCGCGCGACGTCCAGGCGCGCACGGCAGTCAGCAGGAAACCGACGACGATCGCCGCGACGAAACCGAAGATCATCTCGTGCACATGCCACATCAGCCCTGTCAGCGGTGCCGCGCGTCCGGCGACCGGCACGCCGTGCCATGCGGCCAGCCAGACCGCCAGCGCAACGCTGCCGAACAACGCGCCGCCCAGGTAGAACGGCCGCAGCCCCAGTTGCAGCAGCGGCTGCGTGTCGGGCGACGACGGTGCCCTCATCGGTTCGCTGATCTTCATGTTTCTCTCCGGCGGCGGATGGTTCTGCAATTCATCCTAGCCCCACGCCGTCGAATATGGCTGGTTTCCATACGGTCCGCAGTGGCATCGTGCGAATGCATGATCTGCGTCAAGCCCCCGTACCGCATGCCGCGCGTACCCGTGTATCTCGACAGCCCGATGGTGATCATTGGCCGATTACGAGGAAATCCTGCAATGGCTACGGACGAACACGCAGCACCGTCACCGTGATGGCGGGCGCGCGGAGCAAACGTCGAGCGCCTGCTCCGCAGCCTGCTGCCCGGCACTCACGCAACTTCGATGATGACCTTCAGCGCATGCGTATCCGCGGCGTGACTGAATGTGTCGTATGCCCGCTCGACGTCGTCGAGCGAGAAGCGGTGCGTGATGAGTTGCTTCGGATCGAGCCGCCCCGATCGTACGGTTTTCAGCAGCATCGGCGTGCTGACCGTATCGACGAGCCGGGTCGTGATCGCGATATTGCGATCCCACAGCTTCTCGAGGTGCAGGTCCGCCTTCACGCCATGCACGCCGACGTTCGCGACGACCCCGCCCGGCGCGACGATCGACGTGCACATCTCGAACGTCGCCGGGATCCCGACCGCCTCGATCGCGCAATCGACACCGACCCCATCGGTCAGCTTCATCACTTCCGCGACCGGATCGCCGGCACGGCCGTCGATGCCCTCGGTCGCGCCGAAGCGCCGTGCGACGTCGAGCCGGTTGCGGTCCGGGTCGATCATGATGATCTGCGCGGGCGAATAGAACTGCGCGGTCAGCAACGCCGCGAGCCCGATCGGGCCAGCGCCGACGATCGCGACCGAGCAGCCCGGCTGCACCTTGCCGTTCAGCACGCCGCATTCGAATCCGGTCGGCAGGATGTCGGACAGCATCACAAGCGCGTCCTCGTCCGCACCGGGCGGAATCCGGTACAGGCTCGTCGGCGCGTGCGGAATCCGCACGAACTCGGCCTGCGTGCCGTCGATCCGGTTTCCGAGGATCCAGCCGCCGGTCGTACAGTGCGAATACAGGCCGCGGCGGCAGTATTCGCATCGGCCGCACGACGAGATGCAGGAAATCAGCACGTGATCGCCCGCCTTCAGCGTGTCGACCGCCGCCCCGACCCGCTCGACGATTCCGACGCCCTCATGACCGAGGATGCGGCCCGGCTCGCATGTCGGTACATCGCCCTTGAGGATGTGCAGGTCGGTACCGCAGATCGTCGTGCGTGTCATCCGGACGATCGCGTCGGTCGGCGCCTGCAGTTCCGGCATCGGCCGCTGGTCGAGCGCCTTGTGTCCGGGGCCGTGATATACGAGTGCTCTCATTTCGTTTTCTCCATGCGCGACCGCTTCACTGTGCAGCCACCACGCGCAGGCGCCGTTGATCTGAGTCAAGCGTGCGGAAAGCCTGCTTCGTAGACTCATCTGCACTGACGGATCTCCCGTCGACGGAGCGATCGCGATGAGCTACAAGAGCATAGTCGTGCACCTCGATACGAGCGGCCACAACCATTCGCGCCTCGAATTGGCATTGCGGCTCGCGCGGCAATTCGACGCACATCTGACCGGCGTGTTTGCGATCCATACGCCTGAGCCGACTTCGTTTTACGTGATGGCCGGTTCCGCCGACTACTTCCGCGAACAGCGGCAACGGCGCGACGAACGGCAAGCCGCGCTCGAGCGCCTCTTTCATGCGGAATCCATGCGCGCGAAGGTGTCCAGCAACTGGATTTCCGCCGACGCTCGCGCAAACACCGCGGTGCCGCATCACGCGCGCCATGCGGATCTCGTGATTGCCGGGCAGAGCGACCCGAACGACCCCGAGACGTTCATCGACGATCAGTTCGCGGAGAACCTGGTGCTGTCCGCGGGTCGCCCGGTGCTGTTCGTGCCATACGCCGGGAACTTCCGGACGATCGGCGAGCGTGTGCTCATTGCATGGGACGGCAGTCGCGAGGCCGTGCGCGCCGCGCATGACGCGATACCGTTCCTCAGGCATGCGAAACGCACGACCGTCGTCGCCGTCACCAACGGCAGCGAAGAAGCGGCCGGCATCCGTATCCCCGGCGCCGATGCGGCGCTGATGCTGGCCCGTCATGCGCCCGCCGTCGACGTACTCGACATCAGCGGCGACGCCGATGAATCGGTCGGCGACACGCTGCTGTCACGCGCATACGAAACCGGCACCGACTTGCTCGTGATGGGCGCCTACGGACACACGCGCTGGCGCGAGCTGCTGATGGGCGGCGCGACACGCACCGTTCTCGCGTCGATGACGCTGCCGGTGCTGATGTCGCACTGAGCGAACCGAGCGCCCCGCTTGATCCAGATCAGCGCGATCTCCGCACGCGCGCCGAAGATGAACATGTGTCATCCTGATCAACGGAATCGCCATGTACTCGAATATCCTCGTCGCACTTGACGGCAGCGAAACAGCGTCCCAAGCACTCGATGCCGCACTGACGCTCGCGTCCCGGACCGGTGCACGGTTGACGCCCGTCTACGTCGTCGATTTTCTGGTGCCTGCCTACGATGTGGCCGGCTACGATCCATCGATCCTGATCGACGCATTCCGCAAGGAAGGACTGCGCGTTGCCGATGACGCCGCTAACCGCATGGCCGCCCTCGGCGTGCCGGGGACGCCGCAGATCATCGATACCGATCCGGGCGAAGACGTCGCGGAGCGCATCCTGGCTTTTGCCCGGCAGACGGGCGCCGATCTGATCGTCATGGGAACGCACGGCCGACGCGGCTTCCGGCGCGTCCTGCTGGGCAGCGTTGCCGAACGGGTGCTGCGCGGCGCGACGCGCCCCGTGTTGATGATTACGGCGCACGGTGCACCGTCGCATGCCGCCGAAACAGCCGTGACCTCGACCGAAAAGGAGCCGTCGTGAACTACAAGACCTTGCTCGTCCATCTCGACGACAGCCGGCGCTGCAATGCGCGCATCGACCTCGCACTCGATCTCGCCGGACGCTGGAACGCGCACCTGATCGGTCTCTACGTGGTTTGCCAGGACATGTTCGAGCCGTTGCGGCGTCCGGACGAACCGCTGAAGCTCGCCGTGTACGAACGCCTGTGCGAGGAGCGCCGGACGCAGGCCGAGGAGCGCTTCCTCGACGCGGCCGAACGCGCGGGACGCAGCGTCGAGTGGCGCGCGCCCGCCGGCCCCGCGACCGAAGCCGCGATACTGCATGCGCGTCATGCGGATCTCCTGGTGCTCGGCCAGCTGGATCCTCAGGATCGCTTGACATACATTGCGCGTCATTTCGTCGACGACGTGGTGACGGGCAGCGGGCGGCCGGCCATCGTCGTGCCGTACGCCGGGGTGGTGCGCAGCCTTGGCGAGAATATTCTTGTCGCCTGGGACGGTGGCCGGGAGGCGGCCCGCGCGGTTGCCGACGCGCTGCCCCTGCTGGAGCACGCCCGTTTCGTTACCGTCGAAACGGTGGAGCGCGGGCATCCGGATCCGGACAAGACGCCCGCAGGCATCGATGTTGCCGCTTACCTCGAGCGTCACGGCGTTCGTGCGTCCATTTCGACGACACCGCGCGAAGCGGGCATCGGCACGGGTGTGACGCTGCTCAATCGGGCCAGCGACCTGCATGCCGACCTGCTCGTCATGGGCAATTACAGCCACACCCGGATGCACGAGCGTGTGCTCGGCGGCGCTACGCGAACGATCCTCGAAACCATGACGGTGCCGGTGCTGATGTCGCATTGACCCACGCATCGCAATGCGTCGCCGCGCGACGCTGTAAAATTCTCTGGCTTCACCCTGCTCGGCCCATGCAGGCGGCAAGTCGCCAATCCTGCGCACATGCATCAAGGCGGATCAACATCGATCAGAGCAGACAGAACAGCAATACCTTGATTTCCATACGCTTATCGCAACCCGGAACATGACTTACTCGCTCGCCACCCCCACCATCCGGGAACTCGAAATCCGCAAGAGCCGCTTCATCGCGCACGCGATTCCGGTCGAGGATCGCGACGCCGCGATGCAGGCGCTGCAACGCCTGCGCGACGAACATCCGACGGCGACGCATGTGTGCTGG
This sequence comes from Burkholderia sp. MR1-5-21, assembly GCF_053427715.1. Classification (NCBI taxonomy): domain Bacteria; kingdom Pseudomonadati; phylum Pseudomonadota; class Betaproteobacteria; order Burkholderiales; family Burkholderiaceae; genus Burkholderia; species Burkholderia sp. MR1-5-21. The sequence continues at coordinate 228,268 of NZ_JBSAXD010000012.1, read as the reverse complement.
GCGCTGCTCGCCGGCGGCCAGTCGGGCATGTCGGACGACGGCGAGCCGTCCGGCACCGCGGGCCGGCCGATTCTCGAAGTGCTGCGCCACCACGACCTCGACGGCGTGCTGGGCGCGGTCGTGCGCTACTACGGCGGCGTCAAGCTCGGCGCGGGCGGGCTCGTGCGCGCGTACACGGACGCGATCGCATCGGCGCTGCTCGATGCCGAACGCGTCGAGCGCATCCGCCTGACCCGGCTCGCGATCGAGATCGGCTACCCCGACGAAGCGCGCGTGCGCCGCTGGATCGAGCAGGCCGGCTACGAACTGGCCGACAGCGCGTACGGGATGACCGTGCGCCTCGTGATCAAGCTGCCTGTCACCGCCGAGGACAATGCGCGCACCGAGTTGTTCGACCTGACGCAGGGACGGTCGGGCTTTCCCGCCCTGTGACGCCAAGCGGCAGCTCCGCCTCCCCCATACGCCGCCGATAAGCCAGTGACACACCCGCTCGTGCGCGCCGCGATGCCTTCGGCGCGTGCGGATCGATTGCCGGCATTGCACACCACTGCGCCAAAATGCCGCGGATTTTCAGTGAATTCTGTCGAAAAATCGGATTAGTCCCATAGAAAAATCCGCTCCTGAAATTTAATCTCTTGCGGTTTTTCCGTATAACAGTCGCGCAAACGTTTTACCGGCAGACCGGCTCGCATGCAGCGTGCGCCGCGTCCGCTTGGCCCGCCTTGGCCGGGGGGCCACCATGCCGGGACCCGCATGACGCGTCATCAATAAACCAATATCCGTTACGGGACAACCGACGCATGCAGAGTGTTCAGATACTGCAAGCCCAGCTTGCGGAACTCGACAAGAAAATCAGGACTGCCCGCCGCGCCGAACGCCATTCCGCGCTGGAGCAGGTCCGCCATCTGGTCACGACCTACGCGCTGACCGCGCGCGAAGTCTTCGGGCAAGGCTACAGCGACCGCGCAAAGCTGTTCACGGTCGGCGCGAAATATCGCGATCCAGTCACCGGCGCGACGTGGAGCGGACGCGGCCGCGCACCGTCGTGGATCGTCGGGCGCGATCGGGCCGCGTTCCTGATCCGGGAGTGACGGCCACGCCGCGCGCGCCACCCGGTGCGGCGCGCGCGGCCGGCGCAGCGCGCGTCAATACACGTCCGGCACGATCATGTTTTCCGGTACGGGGCGGCGGATGTAATCCTCGTGATGCTCGCGCCGCGGCAGTTCGATCGATGGGCGCGGAATCTCGTGATATGGCACCTGGCTCAGCAGATGGTGAATGCAGTTCAGGCGCGCGCGCTTCTTGTCGACGGCCTGCACGACCCACCACGGCGCTTCGGGGATATGCGTGCGCTGGAGCATCTCCTCCTTCGCGACCGTATACGCCTCCCAGCGGCGCCGGCTCTCCAGATCCATCGGGCTCAGCTTCCACTGCTTCAGCGGATCCTCGATGCGGTGCTGGAAGCGCCGCTCCTGCTCGGGATCGGTAATCGAGAACCAGTACTTGACGATCTGGATGCCGCTGCGCACGAGCATCTTCTCGAATTCCGGCACAGACCGGAAAAACTCCTCGTATTCGTCGTCGGTGCAGAAGTTCATCACGCGCTCGACACCCGCGCGGTTGTACCAGCTCCGGTCGAACAGCACGATCTCGCCGCCGGCCGGCAGATGCGCGACATAGCGCTGGAAATACCACTGCGTGCGCTCGCGGTTGCTGGGCGCCGGCAGCGCGGCCACACGGCACACGCGCGGGTTCAGGCGCTGCGTGATGCGCTTGATCGCGCCGCCCTTGCCGGCCGCATCGCGGCCCTCGAAGATCACGACGAGCCGGTGCCCGGTGTTGACGACCCAGTCCTGCAGCTTGACGAGTTCGCCCTGCAGGCGGAACAGCTCGCGGAAGTAGCGCTTGCGCGCCTCGCGGCGCTCCGGCGAGAACAGCGTGTCGTCTTCGTCGAAGCGGCGGTCGTCGAGCTCCATCTCGAGCTCCTCGTCATACGCGTCGACGAGATCCTCCTCGAGCCGGCGCTGGCGCGCCTCCATTGCTTCCGCATCGATACGGGTGTCGTTGTCGCCCATGGCGGGCCTCCTTCAATGACGCAACGAAATCGCGTCATTATCGCAGGCGTGCCCATATGAATTGTGAAAGGAAAATGTCATGTGAAAACGGCCGCCCGCACGCGTCAGAAGCGGAAATTGAGCAGCACCGTCGCGAGCACCGGATTCGCTGAAATGTCGAACGTGTTCGACGCGAGCGTGCGGTTCGGCTGACTGATGTTCAGCGTGATCTTCGTGCGCAGCGGGATATACGTGACCATCCCGGTGTTCCAGAAGCGGCGCGAGCTACCATCCGGCAGAAACTGTTCGACAGCTATCGCGATGCGCTCAAGCTGAAGAGCGTGCTGGGGACGCTCGACGACCAGTCGCTGGTGGCGGTGGACAGTTTTCTGGAGAGCAACGCGGCGGGCGGGTAATCCGTCGATCGAGACCGCGCGCGACCGCCATCGGCGGCCGCGCGCGTAACGTCACTGAATCACCCGCGTGACCCCGCGCCCGCGCGGATCGGCCGCCGCCTCGGGCGTCTTGCCGTCGACCTTGATCACCTGGATGTCGCCGCTGAAGTCCTGGCCCTTCAGGTTGTAGCCGCGCGCCTCGATCTGCTTTGCGAGTTCACCGTCGATCGGGTGGTACGGCTCCCAGAAGATCGTGTTCGGCGGCAGCAGCTGGTGATGGAAGCGCATCGCGGCGACCGCCTCCTTCAACGGCATCCTGAAGTCATAGATGTTGTTGATCACCTGGAAGATCGACGTGAAGATCCGCGAGCCGCCCGGCGTGCCGATCACGAGCGACACCTTGCCGTCCTTCGTCAGGATCGTCGGCGTCATCGACGACAGCGGCCGCTTCTTCGGCTCGATCGCATTGGCATCCGCGCCGACGACGCCGAACGCATTGGCAACGCCCGGCTTCGCGGAGAAATCGTCCATCTCGTCGTTGAGCACGATGCCCGTGCCGTCGGCGATCATGCCCGACCCGAAGTAGCCGTTGATCGTGTACGTGTTCGACACCGCGTTGCCCCACTTGTCGACGACCGAGAAGTGCGTCGTCTCCGCCTTCTCCGGCATCGACGTGCCGAGGCCCGGCTGCACGCTCTTCGTGTCCGCGATCTGCGTCGGACTCACTTCGGACGCGCGCTTCGCGATGTACGCATCGTCGGTCAGCTGCGCGACCGGCACGTTGTAGAAGTCCGGATCGCCGAGGTATTGCGCGCGATCGGCGAACACGCGCTTCTCGATCTCGGCAATCATGTGCACGTATTGCGGCGAGTTGAGCGTGACGCCATCGAAGTCCTGCTTCAGGTCGGCCTTCATCTTCAGCAACTGCACGAGCCCGATCCCGCCCGAGCTCGGCGGCGGCGCGGTGATCACGCGATAGCCGTTCCAGTTCGCCTGGATCGGCTCGCGCCACACCGCGCGATATTGCTGCAGGTCCTGCTTCGTGATCAGGCCATTGCCGGCCTTCATCGACGCAGCGATCAGGTCGGCCGTCTTGCCGTCGTAGAAATCCTTCGCGCCGTCGTTCGAGATCCGCGTGAGCACCGCGGCAAGATCCGGCTGCCTGAAGTTCACACCGGCCTTCATCCCGCCGAAGTACTTGTCGTAGTTGGTCCTGCCGCCGAACTCCTTCGACGCGTCGACGCCGCGCTGCGCGAGCTGCTCGTCGACGACGAAGCCGTCGCGCGCGTAGTGGATCGCCGGCGCGAGCACCTGCTTCCACTTCAGCTTGCCGAAACGCTTCTGCGCTTCCCACATCCCCGCGACCGTGCCGGGCACGCCGACCGCGCGGTTGCCGTACAGGCTCATGTCGGGCACGACTTCGCCCTGCTTGTCGAGGTACATGTCCCGCGTGGCGGCGAGCGGCGCGCGTTCGCGGTAGTCGAGGAAGTACGGCTTGCCGTCGGCGTAGAGGGTCATGAAGCCGCCGCCGCCGATGTTGCCGGCTTCCGGATACGTGACGGCGAGCGTAAATGCGATCGCGACCGCGGCATCGATCGCGTTGCCGCCTTCCTTGAAGATCCGCTCCGCCGCATCCGCGCTGTACTTGTCGGCGACGGCGACCGCCGAACCGGTCAGGACCGCGGGCTGCGGCCCTTTCGCGTACGCGGGCGCGGCCGGCAGGAAGCCGATGCCGGCCGCAGTCGCGACGACGGCGACGGCTGCGGCGGAGGTTTTGAAGCGATCGAATGTGCTCATTGCGTGTCTCCCATGTGAGCGCCTTACAGGGCCGAAGAATTCGTTTCGTTTGCTTATAGCCCCGCGCCCCACGAGCCCGATAACCGGGTTTCGTAGTCGCGGCGCAATCAATCGGCCAATCGTCCGACGATACTACGAATCACAATGAATCCGGTCCCATCAACCCGCCATGCGAGAAAAATCCTCGTGTGAACCTCCCGCGCCGCGCGCCGATCTGAGAAGATGGCGCCCCTTCGCATTTGCGCCGCGCAGACGCTTTCCGTTCGTTTTCTTTCTCGTCTTTTCTCCCGCTTTTTTTGGTATGGCATCACACAACGCACATCACGCGACCGGCTTTGCGGCCGGCCTGGTCGCGGCCGTTCTCGTCGCGCAAAGCGGCGCGACAGGACCCTGGCACGCGGGCATCCCCGCAGCATTCGCGGCCGGTGTCGTCGGCGGCACCGCGCCCGACTGGCTCGAAGTCGCGTGGTGGAGCCGCAAGCGCCGGCTCTGGATCACGCATCGCACCGTCACGCACTGGGGCATCGGCTGGATCGCGCTGCTCGCGTTCGCGTGGCACGGACTCACACACCATCCGCATCCGCTGTGGGCCGCGCCGCTGTTCGGCTTCGCATGCGGCGGCCTGATGCACCTGTTCGCCGACTGGCCGAATCCGCTCGGCGTGCCGTGGATCTGGCGGCGTCATTCGCTGAATCTGTGGAACAGCGGAAATTGCGACCTGATCGTGGTTGGCGCCGCATGGGCCGGTGCGCTGTGGCTCGCGCAATCGGTGTGGACGCGTGCGCCGGCGCTGCAGCAGTGGCTGGGGTGGCTGCATCGCGTGTAGCGGCGGTTTGCGGTCCGCATCGCCGCCGTCGAACACGCGCTGGTGCGCCCGACGACTTGCGGCGCCCGGCAAGCAAGCGCGGCGTCTGGCACACTGACGATTCGCGCGCGCCGCCCGGCGCAGCCGCGCCCGCACCCTCGCTCGCACCCTAATACGCCGCTTCGATGGACGTCACTGCCACTCGCCCCGCCGCCAGCGTGCTCGACGTGTTCCACCCCGCCGTCGCTGCCTGGTTCCAGCGCACGTTCGCCGCGCCGACCGGCGCGCAGGCGCTCGCGTGGCCGCACATCAAGGCCGGCCGCTCGACGCTCGTCGCGGCGCCGACCGGTTCCGGCAAGACGCTCACCGCGTTCCTGTGCGCGATCGACGATCTCGTGCGAGACGCGCTCGCGCACGACGGCTCGCTTCCGGACGAGACCCTGGTCGTCTACGTATCACCGCTGAAGGCGCTGTCGAACGACATCCACGTGAACCTCGAGGCGCCGCTCGCCGGGATTGCCGAATCGCTCGCGCGCCTCGGCCTGCCGGTGCCGGCGATCCGCACCGCGGTGCGTACCGGCGACACCACGCAGGCCGAGCGCGCCGCGCTGCGCAAGCGCGCGCCGCACATCCTCGTGACGACGCCGGAATCCCTGTACGTGCTGCTGTCGTCGACATCCGGACGCCAGATGCTGTCGACCGTGCGTTCGGTGATCGTCGACGAGATCCACGCGCTCGCCAACAGCAAGCGCGGCAGCCACCTCGCGCTGTCGCTCGAGCGGCTCGACGCATTGACCGGACGCGCGCTGCCGCGCATCGGGCTGTCGGCGACGCAAAAGCCGATCGACGCGGTCGCGCGCTTCCTGGTCGGCGGGCCCGCGGATGCGCCGCGCGACTGCACGATCGTCGACACCGGCCATGCGCGCGAACGCGATCTCGCGCTGGAATTGCCGAACGTGCCGCTCGAACCGGTCATGGCGACCGACGTGTGGGAACAGCTGTACGACCGGATCGCCGGGCTCGCCGCCGCGCACCGCACGACGCTCGTGTTCGTCAACACGCGGCGAACCGCGGAGCGCATGGCGCGCCATCTCGCCGAACGGCTCGGCAAGGATGCGATCGCCGCGCATCACGGCAGCCTCGCGAAAGAGCACCGGTTCGACGCCGAACAGCGGCTGAAGCGCGGCGACCTGAAGCTGCTCGTCGCGACCGCGTCGCTGGAGCTCGGCATCGACATCGGTGACGTCGACCTCGTCTGCCAGGTCGGCTCGCCGCGCGGCATTGCGCCGTTCCTGCAGCGCGTCGGCCGCTCGGGGCACCACGTCGGCGGCACCCCGAAGGGGCGCCTGTTCCCGCTGTCGCGCGACGAGCTCGTCGAATGCGCGGCGCTGCTCGACTGCGTGCGGCGCGGCGAGCTCGACACGCTGCGGATTCCCGAAGCGCCGCTCGACGTGCTCGCGCAGCAGATCGTCGCCGAAGTCGCATGCGCCGAATGGCAGGAAGACGCGCTGTTCCGATGCTTCACGCACGCGGCGCCGTACGCGCGCCTGTCGCGCGAGCGTTTCGACGAAGTGATGAAGATGCTCGCCGAAGGCTTCAGCAGCCGGCGCGGCGTGCGCGCCGCGTATCTGCATCGCGACGTGGTCGGCGGTACGGTGCGCGGGCGGCGCAACGCGATGATGACCGCGACGACGTCCGGGGGCACGATTCCCGACATGGCCGACTATGCGGTGCTGCTCGAACCGCAGGGAATCCAGGTCGGCACCGTCAACGAGGATTTCGCGATCGAGAGCCTGGCCGGCGACGTGTTCCAGCTCGGCAACCAGTCGTACCGGATCATTCGCGTCGAGACGGGGCGCGTGCGCGTCGAGGATGCGCAGGGTCAATCGCCGAACATCCCGTTCTGGATCGGCGAAGCGCCGGGCCGCAGCGACGAGCTGTCGGCGGCGGTCGGCCGGCTGCGTGCACGGCTCGACGCGCTGTTCGCGGACGGCGATCGGCTCGCCGGACAACGCGGCGGAACAGGCGGCGAAACTAGCGGCGAAACTAGCGGCGAAACGGGTCGCAGAACGGGCAGCCAAACAGGCAGCGAAGCAGATACCGGACGGGCCGTCGGCCCCGACGCCGCGCCTGACGCCGCATCGGCCACCACGCCGAGCCGACTCGCGCCGGCGCTGCGCTGGCTCGTCGACGACCTGCAGCTGTCGCCGGACGCCGCGCGCCAGATCGCCGACTACCTGGCGCGCACCCGCGCGGCGCTCGGCGCGCTGCCGACGCAGCACACGCTCGTGATGGAGCGCTTCTTCGACGAATCGGGCGGCACGCAGCTCGTGATCCATTCGCCGTTCGGCAGCCGCATCAACCGCGCATGGGGTCTTGCGCTACGCAAGCGCTTCTGCCGCACGTTCAACTTCGAGCTGCAGGCCGCGGCGACCGACGACGCGATCATCCTGTCGCTGTCGCTCGCGCACAGCTTCGCGCTCGACGAAGTCTGGCGCTACCTGCGCGCGGCGAGCGCCGAGCACGTGCTGGTGCAGGCGCTGCTCGACGCGCCGCTGTTCGGCGTGCGCTGGCGCTGGAACGCGACGACGGCGCTCGCGCTGCCGCGCTTCACCGGCGGCAAGCGGACCGCGCCGCAACTGCAGCGAATGAAGAGCGAGGACCTGCTCGCGACCGTGTTCCCCGACCAGGTCGCGTGCGTCGAGAACGTCGTCGGCGAGCGCGAGATTCCGCATCATCCGCTCGTCGACCAGACGCTCGACGACTGCCTGCACGACGCGATGGATACCGACGGCTGGCTCGCACTGCTGCGCCGGATCGAAAGCGGCGCGATCGAGCTGGTCGCGCGCGACCTGCCCGCGCCGTCGCCGATCGCGGCCGAGATCCTCAACGCGAAGCCGTACGCGTTCCTCGACGACGCGCCGCTCGAGGAGCGCCGCACGCAGGCCGTGCAGGCACGCCGCTGGAGCGACCCGGAATCGGCGGACGATCTCGGCGCGCTCGACGCCGACGCGATCGCCGCGGTGCGCGACGAAGCGTGGCCGCTCGTGCGCGATGCGGATGAAATGCACGACGCGCTGCTGACCCTCGCCTGCGTGACCGACGACGAAGCACGCGCGCAGGACGGCTGGCCCGGATGGCTCGCGGAACTGGCCGAACGCCGTCGCGCGACGAAGCTGGTCGCGCCGGGCGGCGCGGCGCTGTGGGTACCGGTCGAGCGGCTCGTCTGCATGCGTGCGCTGCATCCGGAAACGCGCTGCATGCCTGCGCTCAAGGTGCCGGCCGCCTGTGCCGCGCGGTGGGAAGCGGACGCCGCCCTCGTCGACGTGATCCGCGCGCGGCTGACCGGCTTCGGTCCATTGACGCTCGACGCGATCGCGCAATCGCTCGGCCTGTCCGCCGCAGCGGTCACGGCCGCCCTTGCCGCGCTCGAGCAGGAAGGCTATGTGATGCGCGGGCGCTTTACGCCCGGCGCGGCCGGCGACGAATGGTGCGAACGTCATCTGCTCGCACGCATCCACCGCTACACGGTGAAACGCCTGCGCCGCGAAATCGAACCGGTCGAGCGCGCGGACTTCATGCGCTTCCTGTTCCACTGGCAGCACCTGACGCCCGACACGCGCGGCGCCGGACGCGACGCGCTCGCTGCCGTCGTCGAACAGCTCGAAGGCTTCGAGGCGGCCGCGAGCGCGTGGGAAGACGCGCTGCTGCCCGCGCGGCTGACCGACTACATGGCGGGCGGGCTCGACGAGCTGTGCCGTTCCGGCAAGCTCGTGTGGACCCGCATCGGCGCGCCAGCCCGCACGGCCGCAACGCCCGTGAAGACGACGCCGATCGTGCTGCTGCCACGCCGCGATCTCGCCGCATGGCAGGCGCTGCGCGATCCGGCCGCGCAACCGGCGCTGTCCGCGCGCGCGACGCAGGTGCGCGACGCGCTCGCCGCGCACGGCGCGATGTTCTTCGACGAGTTGCTCGGCGACCTGCGCATGCTGCCGGTCGAACTCGAACAGGCGCTCGGCGAACTCGTGTCGGCCGGGCTCGTGAACGCGGACAGCTTCGCGGGCCTGCGCGCGCTGCTGAAGCCGGTCGTGAAACGCAGCGCGACGTATGCGCCGCGCACGCGGCGCGGCGGCGCGCTGATCGGCGGGATGGACGATGCCGGACGCTGGGCGCTCGTGCAGCGGCCCGCGCCGCCCGCCGCCGCGCCGCCGAGAGCGACGCCGACGTCGACGCCGACGCGTGCGCCCGCCACGACCGATCCCGAAGCGCTCGAACACATCGCCTGGACGCTGCTGCGCCGCTACGGCGTCGTCTTCTGGCGGCTGCTCGAACGCGAGGCCGACTGGCTGCCGAGCTGGCGCGAGCTGGTGCGCGTGCTGCAGCGTCTGGAAGCGCGCGGCGAGATTCGCGGCGGGCGCTTCGTCGCCGGGCTCGCGGGCGAACAGTTTGCGCTGCCCGAGGCGATCCCGATCCTGCGCGAGCTGCGGCGGCAGCCGGGCGACTGCCAGTTCGTCTGCGTGACGGGCGCCGATCCGCTGAATCTTGCCGGCACGCTGCTGCCCGGTGACAAGGTGCCTGCGCTGGCCGGCAACCGTGTGCTGTTCCGCGACGGCGTGCCGGTGGCGTCGCTCGTCGCCGGCGCATTCCACTATGCCGCCGACCTGTCGCCCGCCGCGCGCGAAGACGCACGCGTGCGGCTCGCACGGCGCTCCTGACGGCGGCTGACAGGCGGCGCATCGCGGACTACTGAACGACCGCACGCACGACTAAGGACATTCGGCTAGGATCGAACGATTCGCTGCGCGTGCCACCCGCGCACGCCCCTACCTGAGGAGACCCCGCTCATGCCCTCCACGGCCGAATCGCGCGCCGCATCGTCATCCGCTGGCCACCACGCCGGCTCGCTGACGATCTTCCAGGGCGCGGCGCTGTACGTGGGCGCGGTGCTCGGCACCGGCGTGATCGCGCTGCCCGCGCTGGCCGCGGAGGTCGCCGGCCCCGCGTCACTGCTTGCATGGGCGGCGCTCGTCGTGCTGTCCGCGCCGCTCGCGGCAACCTTTGCGGCGCTCGGCGCGCGCTTTCCGGATGCAGGCGGCGTCTCGACGTATGCGCGCCGCGCATTCGGACCGAAGGCCGCGGCGATCGTCGGCTGGTGTTTCTACTTCGCGGTGCCGGCCGGCGCGCCGGCCGCGGCGATGTTCGGCGGTGCGTACGTCGCCGCCGTGACGGGCGGCGGCCACACGACGGTGATCGTCACCGCCGCCGCGCTGATCGCGATCGTGTCGGCCGCGAACGCGTTCGGCGTCACCGTGTCCGGGCGAATGCAGCTCGTGCTGTCCGCGCTGCTCGTGTCGCTGTTGCTCGCGGCCGTGCTCGCATCCGCGCCGAACGCGCGCGTATCGAATCTCCATCCATTCGCGCCGCACGGCTGGCTCGCGATCGGCCAGGCGGCTGCCCTGCTCGTCTGGAGCTTCGCCGGCTGGGAGGCGATCACGCATCTCGCGGCGGAATTCCGCCGGCCCGCGCACGACATGCCGCGTTCGGCCGGCATCGCGGTCGTCGTGGTCGGGCTGCTGTACCTGGCGGTCGCCGCCGCGAGCGTGACGGTGCTGGGACCGTCCGCCGGCGTGTCCGGCGCGCCGCTCGCGGAGCTGATCGCGCGCGGCATCGGCGGCCACGCGCAGGTGCTGGCGGCCGGGGGCGCGTTGCTGCTGACGCTCGGGACGATGAACGCGTATTTCGCAGGCGCGGCGAAGCTTGGCGCGGCGCTCGGGCGCGACGGCGCCTTGCCCGCGTGGCTCGCGCAAGGCAGCCAGGTCGGCGGCGTGCCGCGCCGCAGCCTCGGCGTGATCGCCGCGCTCGCGGCACTCGCGCTGGCCGCGACGACCGTCACCGGCGTCGGGCCGAAGCCGCTCGTGCTCGTCACGTCCGGCTGCTTCGTGATGGTGTACGCGCTGGGGGCCGCGGCGGCACTGAAACTGCTGCCGCGCGGCGGGGTCGCGCGGCGCTGCGCATGGGTTTCGCTGGTGGCGGTCGCGGGGCTGTTCCTGACGACCGGGTGGTATATCGTGTGGCCGCTGGTGTTGGCAGGCGCGGCGCTGCTTTATCTGCGGGTGGCCGGGCGCGGGGGATGAATCAGGCGGGCACCAGCTCGAAGCTCAACCGCTTGCCGAGCGCCGCGGCCGCGCTCGCGAGCGTCGTCAGCGTGAGGCTCGTGTCGGTTTCGTCGAGCAGGCGGTTCAGCGCCGCGCGGCTGGTTTTCATGCGCGCGGCCATTGCGGTCTTCGTGATGTGCTGCGCCTTCATCTCCTGCCCGATCTGCCACGCGATCACGCGCTTGATCGCGGTCGCGGCGACTTCTTCGAGGATGCCTTCCTCGTCGAGGAACGCGTCGAAGTCGCTGCCGATGTGGTGGTTGTTCGTGGTCGTCATGTCGTACTCCATTGCTTTGCGTTGCCCGCTGCCCGATCGTCGCTGACGGCGCGAACCGGCACGGCTTGCGCGGGATTCAGATGGCGTTGTTCACGGCTTTCAGTCGACACCTGGCGACATCGAGATCGTCTGCCGGTGTGGCCGGCGACTGCTTGATGAACCCGTGCAGCAGGATCATCGTGTCGCCGACGACGGTGAAGAAGACTCGCGCGATCCGCGTCGGCAGCGTGACCCGGATCTCCCACAGATCCCTCGACATCTTCCGGACCAGCGGCATGCCGAGAGGCCAGCCCAGCTGCACCGTCTTGATCTCTTCGCCGATTGCCTTTCGCTCAGCTTGCCTGAGCCCCTTGAGCCACTCGCGGACCGGTTCGTTTCCGCCCGCCGTGCAGAAGAACCGCACGCCCAGCGTCGCCAGAAATAGTTGTCTCGCCATCGCCGTCTTGTCGCCTATCGTACCAAAATTGATACGATAGGCCAAGCGCGACGAAAACGAACCTCGGCCGATCGGCCAAGCCCGCGCGACGGTTCAACGCTGCTTCGTTGCGTCACCGCCGCGCGTGCGCCGCCGGCCGCGTTGCGATGCCTCCCCCGGCCGGCCGTCGCCGAACCGTGCCCGCGCGATCTCGCGCACGGCGTCGATCAGCGTCCGCGCGACGGGCGACGGCTGTGCGTCGGTCCGCAGGATCAGCCCGACCGGTTCGTCCGTGCCGGCCGACGGCAGCGGCAGACGCGCAAGCGCGCCGGCCGCGATATCGTATTCGGCCGCGTACAGCGGCACGAACCAGACCGCGTCGTTCTCGAGCGCGAGCGCACGCGCGACCGACACCGACAGCACCTCGATGAACGAATCCAGCGGCGGTGCGCCGCACGTGCTCAGCAATTGCTCGGCCGATTGCCGGATCAGCGTGCCGTATGGCGGCAGCACGACCGGGTAGCGCGCGAGTTCCACGGCCGGCGTGGCGCTCGACATCAACGGATGTCCGGCGCGCACCACCGCGATCAGCGGTTCGTTGTACAGCTGCTCGAACGCGAGGCCGATCATCCGCTCCGGCTCCGACAGCCGCCCGATCGCGCACTCGATCGCGCCGGCCTTCAGCCGTTCGAGCAGTTCGGCATTCGCGGCGGTCGCGATCCGCACGACGGCGCGCGGCCAGCGCGCAGCGAGCGCCTTCATCAGCGCCGGCGCGAGCGACGCCGCGACGGTCGGCAGCATCCCGATCTCGAGCGTCGCCGCGGCGGCGCCGCCTTCGCGCGCCAGCAGCCCGACGCCCTGCCGCAGCGCGAGCACGCACGCGTTCGCATGCGGCATGAAGAGCTGCGCTTCGCGGGTCGGGTGCGCGCCCTGCCGGCCGCGCTCGAACAGCCTGACGCCGAGAATGGCCTCGAGTTCGGCGATCGTCTTCGATACGGCCGGCTGCGTGATCGACAGGCTTTCGGCCGCCTTCTGCACGCCGCCCAGTTGCGCGACCGCGAGGAAGCATTGCAGGTGCCGGAACTTGACGCGGCCGTCGGCGATTCGGTTATTCATAACAGATGGTTATGCGAATGACGGTGAAACACCATTTTGCATAACTTTCTCGGTGATCCCAAGCCCCGTCTGCCGCAGGTACGCCGACGTGCGCGTCGACGGCCCCCATCGCACTCACTCAGTGCGCCGCAGCGCCTGAAAACCTGTCGGCTCCCAGATCCGCTTCGCGATCAGCAACCCCGTGCCGTGCTTCTGCCCGAGCGGTGCAGACGACGATTCCGCATGCAGCGCCGCCGCCTTGCTGCGCAGCCGGCGCAGTTCCTGCTCGAGTTCGGCGGCCGCCGCCTCGGTCAGCATTCCTTGCGAGAACGTCATCGTTTCGCCCGGCCCGTCGAAGCGGCTGTCGAGGAAATCGCCGAGCGCGTGCGCATGGAAGTAACGGCGGATCGGGCCACCCGGCAGCCAGTCGAAGTCGCGCGCGACGCGCACGCGGATCCGGTCGCCCGGCAGCAGCGCAACCACGTTCATCCGGTCGAGCATCAGCAGGTACTTCACGCATTCGGCCTTCGTCACGCGATAGGCCGACACGATGTCGGCCACGGTCCAGTAGTTGATCGCGCAGACGGCGACGAGCAGCAGCTTCTCGTCCGACACGAGCAGCGCTTCCTGCTGTTCGGTCAGCACGTGCAGCCGCGGCGCGGATGCCGACGCTTCCTGCACGAGTTCCGCGAGCGTATAGCCGAGCACCTGCGCGATCTGCACGACGCGCTCGAGCGTGAAGCGCCCGCTCGCGAATAGCCGCTTCACGCTCGTCTCGGACACATCCAGCGTGCCTGCAACGTCGCGGTAAGTCATTCCCTGCGCCTTCAGCAGGCGCTTCAGCGTTTCGATGAGTTGGGCGGTTTCGGTCATGTCCAGTATCGAAAAATGATGCTTCCGGACGAATATTAGGCTACCGACACATGAAAATGCACGCTTTTGGTTACTTGTCTGCATAATCCGCTCCATCCTGTCACGCAACGACGGAGCTGAAATGTCCACCCGAACCGAAACCGCCGCATACGAACCGCATCGCGCCGTGGCGCGCGATGCACGCGACACCGGCCGCGCATTGCCGCTCGCGACCTTGCGCACGCTCGCCGCCAGCGCGCACGTCGGGGATCTCGTGTTCATCCGCGTGCCGGCCCGCCCGTTCCGCGAGGTGGCGGACGCGACGGGAACGTGGACCAATCACGTCGGCATCGTCGTCGATACGTCGGGGGCCGAGCCGGTGGTCGCGGAAAGCACGTTCCCGTGGGCGAAGCTGACGCCGCTCGCGCGCTTCGTCGCCCGCTCCGAACGCGGCCGCATCGCGCTGGCGCGGCTCGCGGCGCCGCCCACGGCCGACGAACAGCGCCGCGTGCAAGAGGCCGCCGAGAAGCGGCTCGGCACGCTGTACGACACCGGGTTCAACCTGCGGTCGCGGCGACAGTTCTGCTCGCGCTACGTGCGCGAAGTGCTCGGCGACGCGACGGGCGTCGAGGTCGGCGACGTCGAGACGTTCGACGCGCTGCACGCGCGCCGGCCCGGCGCGACGCTCGGCTTCTGGCGGCTGTGGTACTTCGGCAGGATCCCCTGGGCCCGCGAGACGGTGACGCCCGCGAGCCTGATACGCAGCGACAGGCTGACGCTCGAATTCGACGGGATCGTGTTCGATCCGGGCCGCGATTGACGGGCGGCGCGACGGAGACCGCAAACAACAACAAGAACGAAAAATAAACAGCGACGGGCTGGCTGGAGGGCCGTGCAACGTTCGTCATCGACGATACGCGAGCCCGATCGCTTTAGCCGCCGGACAGGCAGCCCTGTCCGGCGGCTTTTTCATTGGCGCGGCACGTTGCCTGCACGCATTGCGCTCCCGGCGCTTGCCGCAGCGCGCGAGAGTACGCCGCGACGACCCGGCAAGACCGAGTCATTCTCCCGTCCACCACGCCCTGCGCATCGCATAACGAACAGTTATACGATTCGCGAAAAAAGGTCATTTTGCATAACTTTCCGGATTGGCTAAAGTCCTGCCATCCACTTCGCGAAATACCTGACAGGAGACGCCCGATGGATTCCCCCACGATTCTCACGCCGCGCGACTGGCCGTCGCATCCCGCGTACGTCCACCCCGAGTACCGCTCGTCGGTGAAGCGCGGCCCCACGAAGCCGCTGATTCCGCTGAAGGAGAAGCTGCGCGACCAGTACGCCCCCGTGTACGGCGCCGAAGACCTCGGCGCGCTCGACCACGACCTGACGAAGAACGCGGTGAAGAACGGCGAACCGCTCGGCGAGCGCATCGTCGTCACGGGCCGCGTGCTCGACGAAGGCGGCAAGCCGGTGCGCAACACGCTCGTCGAAGTCTGGCAGGCCAACGCGGCCGGCCGCTACGTGCACAAGGTCGACCAGCACGATGCGCCGCTCGATCCGAACTTCCTCGGCGCAGGCCGCTGCCTGACCGACAACGAAGGCCGCTACCGCTTCCTGACGATCAAGCCCGGCGCGTATCCGTGGGGCAACCATCCGAACGCCTGGCGTCCGAACCACATCCACTTCTCGCTGTTCGGCGACTACTTCGGCTCGCGCCTCGTCACGCAGATGTATTTCCCCGGCGATCCGCTGCTCGCGTACGACCCGATCTTCCAGGGCACGCCCGAAGCGGCGCGCGACCGGCTGATCTCGCGTTTCTCGATGGACATCACCGAAGAAGGCTATGCGCTCGGCTACGAATTCGACATCGTGCTGCGCGGCCGCGACGCCACCCCGATGGAGCGCTGAACCATGACGACGCTGAAACAAACCCCTTCGCAGACGGTCGGCCCGTACTTCGCTTACGGCCTGTGCCCGCAGCAGTACAGCTTCGACCTGAAGAGCCTGTTCACGCCGGCGATCGCCGCGCCGCACGCGGCGGGCGAACACGTGCTGCTGATCGGCCAGGTGTTCGACGGCGACGGCAACGTCGTCAGCGACGCGGTGCTCGAATTCACGCAGGCGGACAGCACGGGCCAGTACCCGGCGTCGCGCGACGACATCGCGAAAGCCGGTTTCACCGGTTTCGCGCGTGTCGGCACCGGCACCGACGCGCAGCACCGCTTCGTCGTCGAGACGGTCAAGCCGGGCAGGATCGCAACCGAAGACGCGCCGCACATCAACGTGACGGTGATGATGCGCGGGATTCTCACGCATGCGTTCACCCGCGTGTACTTCGACGATGAATCGGCAGCGAACGCGGCCGATCCGGTGCTGAACGCGGTGCCGGCCGACCGGCGCGCGACGCTCGTCGCGAAACGCGAAGCGCAGCCGGGCGGGCCGGTCGTCTACCGGTTCGACATTCGCATGCAGGGTCCGCAGGAAACCGTGTTCTTCGACGTCTGACCCGTGCGCCGGCGCAGGCCGGCGTGCCAAACGTCCCTGCTCCGCCGCGCGCGGCGATGCTCATTCGGCATCGTCGCGCGCGGCGGTTTCGTTTCGTCGATTCCGGTTTCGGGTTCCGTCGGGCTGAGCAGCAACACGAGGGCATTCAGCAAACGCCGAATTACGCGGCACCTGAAAGTCGGACGAAAGATCGCGCAGCGCCACCGGACGACACGCCAGCGGGCATCGCAAACGTTAAACAGGATTTCCCTTGCGAGTTATGCGGCGTATCCTATGCTATCTGCAGTTCGTCGGCGGAATTGCATCGGCAGAGGCAACAATTCGCATCGACACGTGCGGCGGTCCACGACCCAATCGCACATGTTCCGTTTAACCGAGTGCCTTTAAGCGCGACTGTCCAACACATTTGGCAGGCGCGTTTTTTTTGCCCGGGCGCTGGCGGCACACGCCCGTCAGCGCAACATGAACGACATCGCCGACAGGCTGTTCAGCGTGCGCACCGCATGCTCGACCGACGGTGCGTCGAACCGCAGCGTCACCGCATCCACCCGTTCCAGCGACGGCAGCATGCAGAACAGATCGGCAAGCGCGACCGTCTGCACGCGCAGCGTGCATGCCGCCGGCGCCGGCCGATGCTCGCCCGCACACCAGCCGGCCGCCAGCGCGTGTGCGACGGTCTCGCGCGCGGCGGTCGCGACGCGCGCGCACGCAGCCGCGGGCGTCAGCGTGTCGCCGGTCGACGCGCCGCCCGCCGTCTTGACCGTCTCGAAGCGCGCGGCCGGAAAGAGCGGCCGAGTTTCCTCCGCAAACACGTCGTCGCCGGACGCCAGCGCGACGTGCGCGCCGTACTCCCGCGCAAGCGCGCCATAGAGCCCCGCTTCGCCGAGCTCGACGCCGTTCAGCCAGACCTGCGTGAACGCGAAGCTGTTGATCGTATGCGCGAGCACGCCGCGCGTCTGCGATTTCGCGTGATAGCCGATCATGAACACGAGGTCGGGCCGCTGCTCGACGCCCGCCATCATCCCGAGCGTCCGCGGCTTGCCGAGCACGACGCGCGCCCGCGCATCGAGCGCGTCGGGCAGCAGGTTGCGGAAGCCGCCATGCGAATCGTTGACCCAGACGGCCTGCGCACCGCCCGCGAACGCCCCTTCGACCGCCGCATTCGCCTCGGCGGTCATCCAGCGGCGCGCGCGCTCGTATTCGGGGTTGCCGGGACGCGTCTGCTCGACGGCGAATATGCCGGCAACGCCTTCAATGTCGGTCGAAATCAGGATTTTCATCGTCGAATGCCCCGCCCTTCGTCGAGCAGGCGATTGAGATCGGGAACGGCGTCGCGCAGCGATTGCCGCATGTGGCCGTCGCGGCCGGCGACCGTCTCGGCCTGCAGCAGCGCATCGACGATCGCGCGCTCGACGCTGTCGGCCGCTGCTGCGAACAGCGGATCGAGCACGGCATCGGCGAGCAGCGCAGGCAGCGCGACGTAGCGGGCATCGTGCGCGATCGTATAGGCGGTCGAGAACGCGAGTGCGATGTCGCCGCTGCCGTGCCCGTAGACCGAACCCGTGCGCGCCAGCCCCGCCGCCGCGCGGCGCGCGAGCCGCGACAGTTGCCGCGCGTCGAGCGCCGCGTCGGTCGCGAGCAGCATGATGATCGAGCCTTGCTCGGGCGGCGGCGCCGAAGCCGCGGCGGCTGCGCGCGCGGCGGCGATCTGCCCGACCGGCACGCCGCCGAGCGTCAGCATCGGCAACCGGCCGAAATTCGCGAGCACGAGCGCGCCGACCGTATACAGTCGGTCGGCAGCCACGACAACCCGCGACGCCGAGCCGATTCCGCCCTTCAGATCGAAGCACGACATCCCTCGCCCGGCACCAACCGCGCCGCGCGCGAAGTCGCGCGACGCCGCACGGCACGCGTCGTCGTAATGCGCGGCCGTCACCGCGAACGACTGGATGTCGTTCAGATAACCGTCGTTGCACTCGAACACGAGCGGGTTGACGGTCGGCCAGTCGCGGCCGATCTGCGAATTCGCGGCGACTGCCGCGCGGATCTGCGCTTGCGCGACCGCGCCGACCGCGAATGTGTTGGTCAGCGCGATCGGCGTGTCGATCACGCCGAGTTCGTCGACCTGCACGAGCCCGACGCTCTTGCCGAAACCGTTGATCACCGCCGCGCCCGCCGGCACCTTGCTGCGGTACACGTCGCCCGAATGCGGCTTCACGACCGTGACGCCGGTCTGGACGGGACCGTCGGCGAGCGTGCAATGGCCCACGGTCACGCCCGGCACGTCGGCGATCGTGTCGCGCGGCCCGGTCGGCAGCACGCCGCCGCACGATGCGGCGTCGAATCCCCTGTCGGTCGTCATCAGCGGCGCTCCAGCTTCGGATCGAGCGCGTCGCGCAGCCCGTCGCCGAGCAGGTTGAACGCGAGCACGGTCAGGAAGATCGCGAGGCTCGGAAAGATCGCGACGTGCGGCGCGCTCACCATGTCCGCGCGCGCCTCGTTCAGCATCGCACCCCACTCCGGCGTCGGCGGCTGCGCGCCGAGCCCGAGGAACGACAGGCTCGCTGCGGTGATGATCGACGTGCCGATGCGCATCGTGAAATAGACGACGATCGACGACACGGTGCCCGGCAGGATGTGCCGCATGAGAATCGTCCAGTCCGACGCGCCGATGCTGCGTGCAGCCTCGACGTAGGTCATGTGCTTGAGCACCAGCGTGTTGCCGCGCACGAGCCGCGCGAACGCCGGGATGCTGAAGATCGCGACCGCGCAGATCACGTTGATCATCCCGTTGCCGAGAATCGCGACGACGCCGATCGCGAGCAATATCCCCGGGAACGCGAACAGCACGTCGGCGATGCGCATCGTGATGCGGTCCCACCAGCCTTCGTAATAGCCGGCGAGCAGCCCGAAGAACGTGCCGATCAGCGCGCCGAGCGCGACCGAAAAGAAGCCCGCCTCGAGCGAGATGCGCGTGCCGACGACGATCCGGCTGAAGATGTCGCGCCCGAGCGCATCGACGCCGAACCAGTGCGTGGCGGACGGCACCGCATTGAGTGCGTCGTAGTCGAAATAGTTTTCCGGATCGAACGGCACGATGTGCGGGCCGACGATCGCGAGCACGACGAGCAGCAGCACGAAGCCGCCCGCGACGAGCGCGACGGTCTGCTTGCGGAACTTGCGCCAGAATTCGCGCCACGGCGTGCGGATCGTGGAGGATGCGGCCGGCGCCGAGGTCTGGACAGTCGCGTTCATGCACGCCTCACTTGAACCGGATGGTCGGGTTGATGACCGCATACAGCACGTCGACGGTCAGGTTGATCAGGATGAACTCGAGCGAGAACAGCAGCACGATCGCCTGGATCACCGGGTAGTCGCGCATCGTCACCGCATCGACGAGCAGCCGCCCGAGTCCCGGCCAGTTGAACACCGCCTCGACGACGATCGAACCGCCGAGCAGGAAGCCGAACTGCAGGCCCATCATCGTGACGACGGGAATCATCGCGTTGCGCAGGCAGTGCTTGAGCACCACCATCGGCTCGTGCACGCCCTTCGCGCGCGCGGTCCGCACGAAGTCCTCGTTCAGCACCTCGACGAACGACGCGCGCGTAAAGCGCGCCATCACGGCCGCGACCGCCGCGCCCAGCGTCAGCGAAGGCAGCACGTAGCTCTTCCACGTGCCGTCCGGCACGACCGGCAGCCAGCCGAGCTTCACCGAGAAGATCTCCATCAGCAGCATGCCGAGCGCGAACGCCGGAAACGAAATGCCCGACACCGCGAGCGTCATGCCGACGCGGTCCGGCCACTGGTTGCGCCACACCGCCGACGCGATGCCGATCGCCATCCCGAACAGCGTCGCCCACGCCATGCTGACGATCGTCAGCATCAGCGTCGGCATGAAGCGCTCGCCGATTTCGGTGGACACGGGACGCTTGCTGCGCGTCGACTTGCCGAAGTCGCCCTGCGCGATCTTCACGAAGAAGTTCGCGAATTGCGTCGGCATCGGCTTGTCGAGGCCGAGATCGGCGCGCACGAGCGCGACCGTCGCGTCGTCGGCTTCGGGGCCGGCCGCGAGCCGTGCCGGGTCGCCCGGCAGCAGGTGCACGAACAGGAACACCAGCACCGCGACGATCGCGAGCGTGGGCAGCAGGCCGAACAGGCGTTTGACAATGAAATTCAGCATAGGGGCACCGAACCGTGGCGGTGCGCCGGCGCGTTCCGAGGGCCGCGCCGGCGTGCCGCGATGCGCGCGAACGCGCTTACTTCATCGAGATCTCGTCGATGTTGAACGACGCGTCCGGCATGATGTAGACGCCGTGCAGCCGCTTGCTGCGCGCATAGACGATGTTCTCCTGCACGAGGAAGATCCACGGCGCGTCGGCCCAGATCTTCTTCTGCGCGTCCGCGTAGAGTTCGGTCTTCTTCGTGCGGTCAACCGTTTCGAGCGCCTTCGCGAGATCGTCGTCGACGGCCTGGCTCTTGTAGTACGCGGTGTTGAAGAGCTTCGGCGGCATCGACGCCGACGCGAGCAGCGGCGTCAGCGCCCAGTTCGCCTCACCCGTCGACGCAGACCAGCCGATGTAGAACATCCGCACCGGCGCGGTCGCCGGATCCGGCGCGCTCTCGACCTTCGCCACGCGTTCGCCCGATTCGAGCGCCTGCACCTGCACCTTCACGCCGACCTGCGCGAGCTGCTGCTGCAGGAACTGGATCACCTTCTGCGACGTCGTGTTGTTGTAGCCGGACCAGAGCGTCGATTCGAAGCCGTTCGGATAGCCGGCTTCCTTCAGCAGCGCACGCGCCTTCGCCGGATCGTACGGCCACGGGCCCGACTTCGCCGCGAAATCGACGCCCGGCGGCACGACGCCCGTCGTCGGCGTCGCGAAGCCCGAGAACGCGACCTTCGCGAGCGCTTCCTTGTTGATCGCGTAGTTGAGCGCCTGGCGCACCTTCGGATTGTCGAACGGCTTCTGCTGCATGTTCAGCGACACGTAGCGCACGACGATCGACGGCCGCTCGACCACGTCGAGGTTCGGATTGCCCTTCAGGTCGGGAACCTGCTCGTACGGAATGCGAAACGCCATGTCCGCCTGGCCGGCCTTCATCAGCGCGGCGCGCGTGTTGTTGTCGATCACGGGCTTCCAGTCGATCACGTCGATCTTCGGATAGCCCTTCTTCCAGTAGCCGGCGAACTTCTTCGCCTTCATGTCGTCGGTCTGCTTCCACTCGACGAACTCGAACGGCCCGGTGCCGACCGGATGCAGCGCGATGTCGTGGCCCCACTTCTTCAGCGCGGCCGGCGAGATCATCACCGCGGACGGGTGCGCGAGCGTGTTGATGATCGCCGAGAACGGCTCGCGCAGCGTGAGCTTCACCGTATACGGATCGACGACCTCGGTCTTCTCGATCACGCGGAACAGGTTGTAGCGCTTCAGCTTGTTCGCCGGATCGGTCACGCGGTCGAAGTTCACCTTCACCGCGTCTGCATTGAAGTCGGTGCCGTCGTGGAACTTCACGCCCTTGCGCAGGTGGATCGTGTAGACCTTCGCGTCCGGCGACGCCTCGTAGCCGGTCGCCAGCACGTTGACGAGCTTCATGTCCTTGTCGAAGCCGAACAGCCCTTCGTAGAACGACTTCGCGGCGGCCTGCGACACGGTGTCGTTCGCGTCGTAAGGATCCATCGTCGTGAACGTCTGATCCACCGCGATCACCGCGGTCTGCTGCGCGAACGCGGGCAGCGCGGCCGCCAGCGCAAACGCGCTCGCCCCCGCGGCGATCAGCGTGCGCGGACGGAACATCGGGAACGAAAGCGGTTTGTTCATGTTGCCTGGCTCCTGTGCATGGTTCTGTGACGCGTGGTGGGAATCGCGGAATGACTGCACCCGCTCGGGAAAAAACCGTCTCTGCCTGGCGCGCGCGCAACTTCGGTCCATTGCTGCCTCCTCGCGCGTCAGTACGCGCCGCCGACGCGATGCGTCGCGACGAAGTGATCGGGACCGACCGCGACGAGCGGCGCGACCGCCGGCTCGTCGCCGACCGCGCGGATCGGGCTCGGAATCTCGTCCGCCGCGAGCTGGCGCGGCGCATGCCGGCGCGCAGGGTCGGCGACGGGCACCGCGCTCATCAGCTTCTTCGTGTACGGATGCTGCGGCGCTTCGAACACCGCGCGGCGCGGGCCGATCTCGACGATCTGGCCGAGGTACATCACCGCGACGCGATGACTGACGCGTTCGACGACCGCCATGTCGTGCGAGATGAACAGGTACGCGACGCCCAGCTCGCGCTGCAGGTCGAGCATCAGGTTGACGATCTGCGCCTGCACCGACACGTCGAGCGCGGACACCGACTCGTCGGCGATCACGACTTTCGGGTTCAGCGCGAGCGCGCGCGCGATCGCGATCCGCTGGCGCTGGCCGCCGGAGAATTCGTGCGGATAGCGCTGCGCGGCGTCCGCCGGCAGACCGACCTTGTCGAGCAGCCAGTCGACGCGCGCCTGCGCGGCCTTGCCGCTCGCGACGCCATGCACGAGCAGCGGCTCCATGATCGAGAAGCCGACCGTGAGGCGCGGGTTCAGCGACGCGAACGGATCCTGGAAGATGAACTGGATATTGCGGCGCAGCGTCTGCAGGTCGTGGCCCTTCAGCGCACTGATGTCGCGGCCGTCGAACTCGATCGACCCGCTTTGCGATTCGACGAGGCGCAACAGCGAGCGGCCGGTCGTCGACTTGCCGCAGCCCGATTCGCCGACGAGCGCGAGCGTCTCGCCCGCGTGCAGTTCGAAGCTGACGCGCTCGACCGCATGCACGTATTGCGACACGCGGCCGAACAGGCCGCTCTTGACCGGGAAGCGCGTGACGAGGTCGCGCACGCGCAGGATCGGCGGCGCATCGGGATCGATGCGTGGCTGCGCGGGCACGGCGGCCGCCGCAGCGCCGTTCGCGCCGGCTGCCGGCTCCATTGCCGCGCCGTCCGCCGGCGCAGGGGCTTCGACCTTCAGCAACGGAAACTTCTCAGGCACATCGGTCCCGTGCATCGAGCCGAGACGCGGCACCGCCGCGAGCAGCGCGCGCGTATAGCGATGAGCCGGCGCCGCGAAAATCCGCTCCGACTCGCCTTCCTCGACCTTCTCGCCGCGATACATCACGAGCACGCGGTCGGCCACCTCGGCGACCACGCCCATGTCGTGCGTAATGAAGATCACGCCCATGTTCATCTCGTCCTGCAACCCGCGGATCAGTTGCAGGATCTGCGCCTGGATCGTCACGTCGAGCGCGGTCGTCGGCTCGTCGGCGATCAGCAGCGCGGGCCGGCACGACAGCGCCATCGCGATCATCACGCGCTGCCGCATCCCGCCTGACAGCTGGTGCGGATAGCGCGCGAACACGCGGCGCGCCTCGGGGATGCGCACGAGGTCGAGCAGGCGCAACGTCTCCGCGCGCGCGTCCGACGCGCTCTTCGACTGGTGCAGCGCAATCGCCTCGCTGATCTGGTCGCCGACCGTAAACACCGGGTTGAGCGACGTCATCGGCTCCTGGAAGATCATCGCGATGTCCGCGCCGCGCACGCCGCGCATCGTCGCGGCGCTCGCCAGCGCGAGGTCGAGCTGCGTGCCGTTGCGCCGCCGCAGCGCGATGTGGCCGCCCGCAATCACGCCGCCGCCGTGCTCGACGAGCCGCATCAGCGCGAGCGACGTGACCGATTTGCCTGAGCCCGACTCGCCGACGATCGCGAGCGTCTCGCCGCGATCGACGTGGAACGACACGCCGCGCACCGCGTCGAACGTCGCGCCTTCGCGGCTGAACGTCACCGACAGGTCGTCGACCGCGATAACGCGCTGCTCGGGCAGCGCGACCGCGGACGGAGTTCGGTTCGAAGTCATGCGTGCGTCTCCTGCATCTGGGGCCGGCCGGAATCAGGCCGCATCGTCGCGGTAGATGCCGACGACGGGCGCTTCGCCCACACGGGCGAAGCCGCGGTACATCCCGTCGGTGTTGAACGGCATCGCGACATTGCCGTGCGCGTCGACCGCGATGATCCCGCCGCGTCCCGCGATGCGCGGCAGCTTGTTCATCACGACGTCGTATGCGGCCTCGGCGACCGACACGCCGCGGTACGCGATCTGCGCGGCGACGTCGTGCGCGGTCGCGAGCCGGATGAACATCTCGCCGGTGCCGGTCGACGACACGGCGCACGTCGCGTCGTCCGCATAGCAGCCCGCGCCGATGATCGGCGAATCGCCGACGCGCCCCGGCTGCTTGTTGGTGATGCCGCCCGTCGACGTCGCCGCCGCAACGTGGCCGTGCACGTCGCGCGCGACCGCGCCGACCGTGCCGTGCTTGCGGTCCGGGTCGAGCGGCTCGGGACGCGGCGCGCCGTCGCCGAACGCGAACGTCGCGGCGTCGTGATCGAGCAGCATGCCCGCGGCATCGCGCGCCTTCACCCACTGCGCATGGCGGGATTCGGTATCGAAGTAGCCCGGTTCGACGAGCTCCAACCCGTGCGCGGCCGCAAACGCGTCGGCGCCCGCGCCCGCGAACAGCACGTGCTCGCTCGCCTCCATCACGCGCCGCGCGGCGAGCACCGGATTGCGCACGCGCGTCGCGCAGCACACCGCGCCGGCGGCGAGCGTCGCGCCGTCCATGATCGCGGCGTCGAGCTCGTGCTTCCCTTCGGCCGTGTACACCGCGCCGCGCCCCGCGTTGAACAGCGGGCAGTCCTCGAGCATCCGCACCGCGACGGTGACGGCGTCGAGCGCGCTGCCGCCGTCGGCCAGCACGGCCTGCGCGGCGCGCAGGATCGCGGCCAGCTCCGTGCGGTACTGCAGTTCGGTTTCGGTGTTCATCGCGTCGCGCAGGATCGTGCCTGCGCCGCCGTGAATCGCCACGATCGCGGGTGAAGTCATGATTTCCTTGAACGATGGGAGGAAGGATTCGTCGCCGCCAGCGCCGCCTGCGGCTGCGTGAGCCACGGCAACAGGAATTCGGTCATGTCCGCCGCGGCCTTCGCGGAACGATGCGTGCGCAGCGCGACCGCGTCGATCAGCGCCTCGATCGTCGCGAGCACGGCCGCTTCCGACGTCGCCGCGAAACGCCGCTTCGCGGTCACGAACAGCGACAGCGCGGCGATCGGCACGAGCGGCGAATGCGGGCCGTCCGTGATCGCAAGCACCTGCGCGCCGCGCGCGGACGTGCGGCGGGCCAGTTCGATCGTGTCTTCGACGTAGCGCGGAAAGGCGATCGCGATCACGAGATCGCGCGCGTCGGCCGCGTACAGGCGCCGCGCCGCGTGCGACGGGCCGCCGAGCAGCGCGAGCGACTGCACGTTGTCGTGACAGACCGACAATCCGTGCTCCATCAGCCCGGCGAGAAACGCGCTCGATCCCGCGCCGAGGATCAGCACGCGGCGCGCGGCGACGATCGCCTCGACCGCCGCCTCGACGTTCGCCGCGTCGAGATGCGCGCGCGTGTCCTCGATGTTCGCGACGGCCTGGTCGAACACCGCGTCGATCCACGCGGCGCCGCGCACGCCGGCTTCCTGCTCCTGCGCGGAGCGCAGCCGCTCGACCGGCCCGAGCGTCGCCTCGAAGCCGCGCACGAGCGCTGCGCGCATCGCCGGATAGCCGTCGAAACCGAGCGCCTTCGCAAAGCGGTTCGCGGTCGCGATCGACGCGTTCACGGCCTGCGCGAGCTCGTCGATCCGCATCGTCGCCGCGCGGAACGGATTGGCCAGCACGTATTCGCCCATCCGGCGGTGAATCGGCGTCAGCGACGGCATCGCCGACGCGATGCGCGCGGCAATCGACGATTCGACATCGGACACGGCGGACGACGGTGGCGTCGGGTTCACGGCGGCAGTCGGGCAGTTGGGTAAATGAAAGTGAAAGTAAACTTACACACACCACATTAGGAAAAAAATAAATTTTCAGCGACTCAGGGAATCCCCGATATCGGACGACACGCGCCGCCGGGCGGCTGCGGATGTGCGGCGGCGCCGGCTGTCAGGGTGCGTCACCCCGTCGAACCGCTTGCAATTCATCTGTTCCCTGCCCTGCCAGTACGCTCCGTTGCAGCCCATTCAAGGGGTAACATCGCATGAGTCCGTCACACGCGCGCGTGCCGCCTGATTGCGAGCGGCGGACGGCGGGCGGCGCGCCGTCCCGTGGTCCCTCATCTGGAAGCCAACCGTGCCCGACATCCCCTCCCTCGCCCCGCATGACGTTCAGGCCGCATGCCGTCCTGCCGGACGACGCGCGCACGCCCCTGCCGAGCCGCGCGCTGGACATGCGACGGAGATGGAATGACGGCGGATCTCCTGCCGGCCCGCCCGGTCGCGATCCGGTGTGGAGGCGTGCGATGAGCGGCGTGTCGCACGATCTCGCCGGCGACACCATCGCGCTCGGCACCTTCGCGCTGCTGTATCTCGCGGGGCTCGGCCTCACGCTGTGGCGGATATGGGCGGCCGGGCGGCGCGGCAAGGTCTTTTGGTGCATCTGCGCGGCGCTGCTGATCGGCGGCGCCGTCGCGATGTTCACCGGGCAGTCGCCCGAACCGGATTCCGGGACCATGCCGGGCGGCTTCGCGCTCGGCGTCGAAGCGGTCCTCGCCGGGCTTGCGATGGTCGCGGCGGGATGCGCGTGGCTGATGCTGCGCGCGCGGCGGGAGCCGTAACGCAGGGCGGACACGCCGGCGGCCCGGCCGCCGGCTGGCCCAGTCTGACGGGCTGCCTGACTGCGGCAGACCCGGCCGGATGCGCGGGATTGACTGGATTCCTCCAATGTGTCCGACGTAATGCAGGCGTCGCAGGCGCATCCGCCGCGCGGCACACCGCTCATCGTCGCGCGTCGATCACCCAGCAAGCCGCATCGAAACGCACTTCATCGCCGTACACGTAACGCTCGAACGCGACGAGAGCCGTTTCGACCACGCGTACGCGCGTCGCGTCGTCGACCTCACGCAGCGCGTGACCGACGGGCCCCAGCCGCGACACGTAATCGGTCAACGCGTGCGTGGGCAGCACGCACGGCACGTCGATCGGCCGGATGTCGACATCGGTCCAGCCGCTCGCGGCAAGAATCGACGCGACCCGGTCGCGGTCGCCGAACCCGAACTGCCCGGGTGCGCCGGGCACGCGCGGCGGAAGGTTCAACAACGGCGCGGCGGCGCGCTCGGCGGTCGTCATGAACGGATTCTCCGCGGCGGCACGCCACGCGATCGCACTCAACCGCGCACCGTCGGCCGCCGCGTCCCGCAGGTTCGAAAACGCGCGGACCGGATCGTCGAAGAACATCACGCCGAGGCGCGACACGATCAGGTCGAACTGCGCGGAAGCGAACGCATGCGTCTGCGCGTCCGCGCGGATGAAGTCGGCGCGCACGCCTTCACGGTCGGCGCGCGAGCGCGCCGCGTCGAGCATCGGCGCCGACACGTCGATGCCGGTGCAACGCCCATTCGCACCGAGCCGCCGTGCAATGGCCACCGTCACGGTGCCCGTGCCGCAGCCGACGTCGAGCACGTGCCGCGCCGGCGTCGCCGCGACCGTTTCGACGAGCCGGTCCTCGAACGGCTGGAACATCCGGTCGAGCGCGGCTTGCGTATCGACCCATGCGCGGCCGGACGGGCCGTTCCAGTGTGCGGCTTGCTCGGTGTTGGCTGGCTGGGTATGGTTCACGATCGTTTCCCTTTGTCGATGCCCCCGGAAGGCGATACGTCAGTGTGCTGCTTCAAGCCGGCTTGAAGTCAAGCGGCGACGGAACGCGTGCCGACACCGCCGCGCAATCGGCGCAACGCGTCGCTGAAATCGCCGACGCGCGTTCTCCGCCATACTCCGATCTTTGCGACCGCCCCCACAGTACGGGACGCCATCCACGCACGCACCCGCCGATCGTTTTCATATTTCTTACATTCGCGTTGCGTATGTTGACGGCTTTCCAACGGTGACCCTCATGCGACGACTCTCCCTGTGCGCCGTGTCTGCGCGCGTTGCCTCGCTCGCGGCGATCGCGGCCCTCGCGACGCTGTCCGCCTGCTCGAACCACATCGATTCCCCGGCGGATCCGGCAAGCGCCGCGATCAACGTCCAGGCCGCATGGGTCGAAATCGGCGATGCGAACCAGCCGATTGCCCGCGTGATCACGAACTACGCGCCGGCGTCGGCCGGCGATCCGCTGTGCCCGCAGCTTGCCGTCGACGGCAAGGTGTCGCGGATGACGCTGCGCGCGGGCGCCGGCACGATGCCGCAGCGCCCGACCGCCAGCGACCCGGCCGATTCGAAGCCGTCGAGCTTCCCGGTCTCGGTGTGCGAGGCGACGCTGCCGGCCGGCGCGCAGGGCGCGAGCGTCGCGGGCCGCGCGCTGCCGCTGCCGAAGGCGCTGCCGCAACGCGTCGCGATCATCGCCGACACGGGCTGCCGGATGAAGAAGGCCGACAACGCATGGCAGGCGTGCAACGACGCATCGGTGTGGCCGTTCGAGACGATCGCAGCAAGCGTCGCGAAGCTGTCGCCGGATCTCGTGCTGCACGTCGGCGACTATCACTACCGCGAGAACGCGTGCCCGCCCGACATCGCCGGCTGCAAGGACAGTCCGTGGGGCTACGGCTGGGATACATGGCAGGCCGACCTGTTCCGCCCTGCCGCGCCGCTCTTCGCGAAGGCGCCGTGGGTCTTCGTGCGCGGCAACCATGAGGAATGCGCGCGCGGCGGCCAGGGCTGGTTCCGTTTCCTCGATCCGCGCCCCTACAGCGACACGCGTTCGTGCAACGATCCGGCCAACGACGGCAACGCGAACTATTCGGAACCGTATGCGGTATCGCTCGGCGGCGGCTCGCAGGTGATCGTGTTCGACACAGCGAAGGTCGGCCGCGCCGCGCTGAAGACGACCGACACGCAATTCCAGATCTACCAGAAGCAGTTCCAGACGGTGGCCGCGCTCGCGTCGAAGGCCGGCATGACGACGACGATCTTCACGAACCACCACCCGATCCTCGCGTTCGCGCCGATCCCGGGCGGCACGCCCGCGCCGGGCAATCTCGCGCTGCAGTCGGTGATGTCGAGCCTCAACGCGCAGGCGTACTACCCGCCCGGTGTGCACGTCGCGCTGCACGGCCACGTGCACGACTTCCAGGCCATCAACTTCGCATCCGGCCATCCGGCGACGATCGTGTCCGGCAACGGCGGCGACAACCTCGACGTCGCGCTGCCCGACCCGTTCCCGGCCGGCCTCACGCCCGCGCCCGGCGCGGTCATCGACCGGCTGTCGCACAACAACAGCTTCGGCTTCCTGATCATGGAGCGCCGCCCGGCGCCGGCGACCGGCTGGGTGTTCCATGCGTATTCGGCTGCCGGCAAGCTGCTTGCGTCTTGCAACCAGTCGGGTACGACGCTCGCGTGCGACAAGACGGGATTCATCGCGCCGTGAGCGGCTTGGTTCGGCGGGATGGCCGTGCCGCGCGATCCGCGGGTTGCGTCGGCGCATTGCACGGCGGCGCAGCGGAACCGGGGCTGGATCCGCGGGAAATCGAGCGGTCGGGCATCGCGCATCACCCTGCCCGAATGTCTCACATCGTTGCTGCCGGGACGACGAAGCCGTATCGCGCCATCCGCGTGACCAGCTCGGCAGCGGCCCTGATCGTCACCGCCGTCGCCATCGCGGCCGCCCCGCTTCCGGCCGACGCAGCCGCATCCGACACGGTCCTGCTGCCCGGCGCGCCGCCCGCGCGCGTCGTCGGCACGATCGGCGACGGCACGCCGCAGGTCACGGCCAAGGCCGATGCGGCGACCGCGCGCTTCGCGCCCGATCCGACGCTCGTCGCGCTCGGCCGCCGGATTTTCTTCGACCCGCGGCTGTCCGAGCCGCGCGGCATGTCGTGCGCGAGCTGCCACGATCCAGGCCGCGCGTTCGCACCGACGCTGTCCGCGGCCGCGCTTGCCGGCCCCGGCGTGCCGGAAGGCAGCCGGCCCGGACGCTTCAGCCAGCGCAACGCGCCGTCGCTGCTGTACGTGCGCTACGTGCCCCGCCGCCACTTCTACCAGGACGACGACGCGCCCGCGCCGTCTCCGTTCGGCGGGCTGTTCAGCGACGGCCGCGCGGATACGCTCGCCGAGCAGATCCGCGGGCCGCTGTTCGATCCGAACGAGATGAACAACCGGTCGCCGGCCGCGCTGCTGCGCAACGTCGACGCGACCGAACTCGCGCCGGCGCTGGCCGCGCGCTTCGGCGACCGTGTGCGGCACGATCCGGAACGGCTGGCGCGTGCGCTCGGCGAGTCGGTCGAAGCGTATCTGCAGAGTGACGAGATGGCGCCGTTCACGTCCCGCTTCGACGCGTACCTGCGCAACCGTGCGCCGCTCAGCCCGCAGGAAATGCGCGGGCTCGCGCTGTTCAAGAATCCGGACAAGGGCAACTGCATGAGCTGCCATACGCTGTCCGACACATCGAGCCGCCCGGAGCGCTCGCTGTTCACGGATTTCGGCTACGACGCGATCGCCGTGCCGCGCAACCGCGCGCTGCCGGCCAATCGCGACCCGCGCCACTTCGACAACGGCCTGTGCGACACCGCGCGCCGGCTGCGCTGGCCCGAGCCGGACCAGTGGTGCGGCTACCTGCGCACGCCTGGCCTGCGCAACGTCGCGGTGAAGCAGACGTTCATGCACAACGGCGTGTTCGCGTCGCTGCGCGATGCGGTCGCGTTCTACAACACGCGCTCGACGGATCCGCGGCACTGGTATCACGGCGCCGCAACGTTCGACGACGTGCCGCCCGCGTACCGCGGCAACATCAACATCAACTCGACGCCGATGAACCGCCGCCCCGGCACGCCGCCCGCGCTGACCGAGGCGGAGATCGACGACATCGTCGCGTTCCTCGGCACGCTGACCGACGCTCGCTACGCCGGAGCCGCCGGCGCCGTCAGCCGGGCTGCCGCCCGCACCCCGGCGCGCTGACCCTGTCCGGTTGGCCAACGGCCGCGCCACCCGCTTGCTGCCGCCCGAGATACTGGTTATATTTACAGTACTGTATTTATGAACAGTGAGGTGCGCGATGGAACATCTGGTCCGGATCGTCAACGACACCGATCGCCAAGTGCTGGCGTGGCTACGCGCCCAGGTCGGCGATGCCCGCGTCGAACGTGCGGCGCGGCAGCTCGGCCACACCCGCAAGCCTTATCCATCCGCCGTGTGCCGGTATCTGGGCATGAACCCGCCGGCCACGCTCCGTCACGCACCCCGGCCGCGGGTCGCGCGCGACTTCTCGGTCGGTGATCGCTATCTGTCGTTGATCCGTCAGCACCTCGCCGCGCACACGGCCGGCCGCTAGCGCGGAGCCGCCGGCCCAGCCGGCGCGGCGGCGGGCCGCCTATGCGCCCGCCGCGTCGCGCACGAGCCGTCCGAGGGTCTCGAATGCCGCTTCGAGCTCGGTATCGAACACGCGCGTGCAGCCGAGGCGGATGAACGCATCGAAGCGGTCGGTATTGGAAAAGATCGCGCCGGGCGCAATCCGGATGCCATGCGCGAGCGCCGACGTGAACAGCGCCTCGGAGCGCACGCCGTCCGGCAGCGCGACCCACAGCAGCAGCCCGCCCGGCGGCCGGTTCAGCCGGGTGCCGGCCGGAAAATGGCGCGCGATCGCGTCGATCGTCGCGTCGCGCTGCACGCGCAACTGCTCGCGGAAGCGGTGCAGATGGCGGTCGAACGCGCCGGAGCCCACGAATTCGGCCGCCACGGCCTGCAGCAGCGCCGCGTTGTGCCGGCTCTGCGCGAACTTGAGCATCTTCACGCGCGCATGCCAGCGCCCCGCGCTCATCCAGCCGAGCCGCATGCCAGGCGCCAGCACCTTGTTGAACGACGGGCAGTAGATCACGGTGCCGTCGCGGTCCCACGCCTTGGCGGGCTTCACGCACTGCGGCGACTCGACGAGCTCGCGGTACGGCTCGTCCTCGATCACGGCCACGCCGCGATTCGCGCACAGTGTGACGAGCGCGGCCTTGCCGTCGTCGGGCATCACGCTGCCGAGCGGGTTCTGCAGGTTCGGCACGACGACGACCGCCTTGATGTCCGGATACGCGGAAAGCGCCACTTCGAGCGCCTCGATCGACATCCCGGTCGTCGGGTTCGCGGGGATTTCGAGTGCGCGCAGGCCGAGGCTTTCGAGCAGCTGGATGAGCCCGAAGAACGCCGGCGATTCGATCGCGATCGTGTCGCCCGGCCGGGCGACCGCGCGCAGTGCGAGGTTCACCGCGTCGACGCCGCCGCTCGTCGAGAGCACGTCGTCGGGCGACACCGTCACGCCGAACGACAGCGCGCGCTTCGCCACCGCGTGCCGGAATTCGGGCGAGCCGCCGACGGGCCCGGCGTCGGTCAGCAACGTCGGCTTGTGCCGAAGCTGCCGGATCGCGAGCGCCTGCAGGCGTGCCGTCGGATACAGCGCCGACGACGCCGACGCGCCGCCCAGGTTCAGCGCATCGGGCGCGGCATTGCCGCGGTCGATCACGCGCGATACGCGCTCGTGCAGCCCGGCGAACGGCGGCTCGACCGACGTCGGCGGCGGCACGTCGCTGTCGCGCAGCGTTTCGATCGCGGCCGCCGCACGGTGGCGGACGAAGTAGCCGGACCGTGGCTTCGCGACGCACCAGCCGGTGTCCTCGAGCCGCCGGAACGTCTGGATCGCCGTCGACAGGCTGACGCCGTGCTGCTCCATCACCGCGCGCACCGACGGCATCCGGTCGCCCGGCGCGAGCGTGCCGGCGTCGATGATGCGGCGGTAATGCTCGGCGAGCCGCTCGTAAAGCGGTTCGCCAAGCATCGGCAGATGCAGGCGGGATTCGTCGCGGGAATGCGTCATGTGGGTCATCGTGCCCGCGCAGGTGTGCGCGTGCCAGATACAGAACCCGGGGAAACCGACCGATACAGCCGCGCGAATCGCCCACCTGCACCGCAACAGATTCCCGGCCCCTGAATCTGTCGCGCCCGAACCGGCATCCCTAACCTGTCTGCATGCGATTGCCTCGCACGCCGCGAGGCAGGCAACCGGGAAAGGAATCGCCATGCGGACTCGAAACATCCGGCTCGACGCCGGCCAAAGCCACATCGCGTGGTTCGACAAAGGCAGTCAGGTGATCGTGCTCGACGGTGCGCTCGCCGTCACGCTCAGGCACGGCGGGCTCGACTGGCTGCCGGACGCGCCGCACTACGTGCGCAAGGTGCTCGACGCCGGCGACTGCCTGACGATCGAAACGGCCGGCCATGCGTCGCTCGCGGCCGCGGGCGCGGGGGCACGGACGGCCAATGCGGCAGCCGGCACGGGGGCGAATGCTGCGATCGTCGCGCCGACGCCGCGAGCCGGATGGCGCGGCGTGATCGACGCGTGGCGTGCACGCGTGCAGCGCTGGCGGGCTGCGGAGTCGTGACGTCCGCGACCCGGCGCTTGCCGGACCGGCTTTGTGGCTGGCCTGTGGCTGGCCTGTGGCTGGCTTTGTGGCTGGCTCTGCGGCTGGCTCTGCGGCTGACTTTGTGGCTGGCTCTGCGGCTGACTTTGTGGCTGGCTCTGCGGCTGGCTTTGTGGCCGCCTCAATGGCCACCTTTGTGGCCGGCCTTCGACCGGCCCATCACCGCGCGGCGCGACGCCGCTCGACCCACTCGAACGCGGCCATCCCCACCAGCATCGCGGCGACGAACCCGATTCCCTTGATCGACCCGAACCCGATCGCCACGATCGCCGGCCCCGGACAGAACCCCGCCAGCCCCCAGCCGGCGCCGAACGCCACACTTCCGGCCACAAGCCGCGCGGTAATGTCGCGCGCGGTCGGCAACTGCATCGGCAGGCCGAGCCACGACCGTGTGCGGCGCTTCGCCCACGCAAACGCAAGCACGCCCACACCGGTCGCGCCCGCCATCACGAACGCAAGCGACGGATCCCAGCTTCCTGCGGCATCGAGAAACCCGAGGACTTTCTGCGGATCGGACATGCCCGACACGACGAGCCCGCCGCCGAAGACCAGCCCGGCAAAAAATGCGAACCATGCGGTCATGTCAGCCTCCCAGCACGTGCCGCTGCACGAACACGGTCAGGAACCCGGCGGCCATGAACGTCGCTGTCGCGACCAGCGAGCGCATCGAGCCGCGCGACAGCCCGCACACGCCGTGGCCGCTCGTGCATCCGCCCGCGTAGCGCGTGCCGATCCCGACCAGCAGGCCAGCCGCGATGACGACGGGCCAGCTCGCGTCGACCTGCGGCATCGCGCCGATTCCGGCCAGTCGCAACCCGATCGGTGCGACGATGAGCCCGGCGATGAACGCCAGCCGCCAGTCGCGTCCGTCCGGGCGGCGTGCGAGCAAGCCGCCGACGATGCCGCTGATTCCGGCCACGCGTCCGTTGAACGCGACCAGCCATGCGGCCGCGAGCCCGATCAGCACGCCGCCCGCGAGCGACAGCCACGGCGTGAAATGAGTCATATCAAGCTGCATCGCGCTTCCCCTTCGCAGCCGGGCCGCAGAATTGCTCGTACAGCACCGCCATCACCGCGATCGCGGCCGGACTGTCGAGCGAGTAATGGATATTCTTGCCGCCGCGGCGGGTGCGGACCAGCGCGTTATCCCGCAGCACGCCGAGCTGCTGCGACAGCGTCGGCTGACGGATGTCGAGCCGCGCCTCGAGATCGCTTACACAACGTTCGCCTTGAGAGAGCTCGCACAGCAGCAGCAGCCGGTCGGGATTCGACAGGACCTTCAGCAGCGCGCAGGCGGACTCGGCCGCGGCGCGCATTTGCTCGGGAGCGGGAAATGCGGAGGAAGAATCGGGGGTCATCGAGGTCTCGGGACAATCTACCTCCAGACATTATATATTTTTATAGATCGTTAGCCATCGAGTCCTGCTTCCCGACCGCATCGCGCCCGCCCTGTGTCACGGCGGACGCGCCCCGCTCCGCTCATCAGGCTTCGTCGCTCGCCATCCCGCCGACGATTGCCCCGCTCCCCGACGCCTTCGCAGCCGTGCGCACCGCACCCAACGCAAACACGGCCATCGCGGCAGCGATGCAAGGCATCGCGACGATCGCGAACGCGGTCGGCAGCGACAGCCCCATCGACAGCATCGCCCCGCCGGCCATCGACCCGACGACCGAGCCGCCGCGCCCGATTCCGTTCGCCCAGCTCACGCCCGTGGTCCGGCATTCGGTCGGGTAGAACGCCGCAGACAGCGCATTCGCACCGACCTGCGCCCCGGACACGCAGAAGCCGGCCGCAAACACCGCCAGTGCGGCGCCCCACGGCGTCGCGGCAAGCGTGCCGATCGCCGCGACGAATACACCGGCCGCCGCATAGCTGCACGCGAGCACGCGATGCGGATCGAAACGATCCATCAGCCAGCCGAGCACGACCGCGCCGAGCGTGCCGCCGACCTGGAACATCGCGGTCACGCGCGCGGCCGTCTGCAGCGTCGCGCCGGTCGTGCGCAGCAGCGTCGGCAGCCAGCTCGACAGCAGGTAGATGACAAGCAGGCTCATGAAGAACGTCAGCCACAACAGCAGCGTGCCGCGCAGCAGGTCCGGGCCGAACAGGCGGCCGAGCGGCGACCCCGCCGGCTTGCCGCGCGGCGCGATGAACGACGCGTGCGCGAGCGATGCGTCCGGCGCAATGCGTGCAAGCAGCGCCGCGACCTGCGACGCATCCCGGCCCGCGTTGACCAGATAGCGGACCGATTCCGGCAGCCGCCACGCGAGCACGGGTACGAGCAGCAGCGGCGCGGCCCCGCCGACGACGAGCACCGCGCGCCAGCCGTCGCGCTCGATCAGCGCCGCGGCCGCGAGCCCGCCGAGCGCGGAGCCGATCGTGAAGCCGCAGAACATCGTCGTCACGAGCAGCGAGCGGCGGCTCGCCGGACAGTATTCGGACGTCAGCGTGATCGCA
Source organism: Burkholderia sp. MR1-5-21 (assembly GCF_053427715.1). NCBI lineage: Bacteria > Pseudomonadati > Pseudomonadota > Betaproteobacteria > Burkholderiales > Burkholderiaceae > Burkholderia > Burkholderia sp. MR1-5-21. The sequence goes on along the minus strand of NZ_JBSAXD010000012.1, from coordinate 192,019 downwards.
TTCGGCATCGCGCCACCGAGCCCGAGGCCGGTCACGAAGCGCCACGCGATCAGCTCATGCAGGTTGCCCGCGCCCGCCGACGCGGCGCTCGCAATGCCGAAGCAGGCCACGCACGCGAGCAGCAGCCGCTTGCGTCCGAATCGGTCGCCGAACGGGCCGAACACGAGCGCACCGGCCATCAGGCCGGCGAGCCCCGCGCCAAACACTGGCGCGAGCTGCGCCGGCGTCAGATTCCATTCCGCGCGGATGACCGGCGCGATGAAGCCGATCGACGCGGTGTCGAAGCCGTCGATCGCGACGATCAGAAAGCACAGCACGACGATCGCGGCCTGGAACGGCGAAATGCGTTGCCGGTCGATCCAGTCGGTCACGTCGATGGATGGCGTAACGGCCATGATGGTGTCTCCTCCATGTGGGCGGGCGCCTGTCGCGACATGTCGTTGCATGTCTTGGGTTTGCGCGCCGCCGTGTTGCGTGTCAGCTCACGCGACGGCCTTCAGGCAATCCTCGGCACGCCAGCCGTGCAGCCAGTCGAGCGCGTCGTAGAACCGGTCCTGCGTGCGTCCGACCCACAATGCATTGCGCACCTGCCGCTCGACGCCTTTCGCGTGATAGATCCGGCCCATCTCACGCGCCGAATACAGCACGCGCGCGGTGCGCGGAATCCGCACGCGTTCGTACAGCGCGAACGCCGCATCGAAATCGCCATCGGTTTCCTTCACGGCCGCACCGAGCGTCACCGCGTCCTCGAGCGCCTGGCACGCGCCCTGCGCGAGGTACTGCGTCATCGGATGCGCGGCATCGCCGAGCACCGTCGCGCGGCCGACGCTCCAGCGCTCGACCGGATCGCGGTCGGCGGTCGCCCAGCGCTTCCACGACGTCGGCCGGTCGAGCATCTGGTGCGGCAGCGGATGAATGCCGTCGAAATACGACAGCACTTCCGCCTTGCTGCCTTCGCGCACGCCCCACTCCTCCTGCTCGCGGCTGTGGAACGTGACGACGAGGTTGTACTGGCGCCCGCCACGCAACGGATAGTGGACGAGATGGCAATGCGGGCCGGCCCAGACGACCGGTGCGTTGATCTGCAGGTCCTTCGGCATGTTCTCGACGTCGACCACCGCACGGTAGACGACATGCCCCGTCACGTGATGCGCGTCGCCGACCAGCGCCTGCCGGATCACCGATTTCACGCCATCGCAGCCGATCACGGCATCCGCGCGATAGCGCTCGCCATGCTGGTCGGTGACGGTCACGCCGAGCGCATCCTGCTCGAACGCGCGCACTTGCGTATCAGTGCGGAACTGGATCAGCGGATGATCCTTGACTGCCTCGTAGATCGACAGGTGAATGTCCGCGCGGTGAATCACCGCATACGGATTGCCGAAGCGCGCGCGATACGCGCCGCCCGTATCGATGCGGACGATTTCCTTCGCGTCGATCGCATCCATCAGTTGCAGATGGTCGGTGAACACCGCGCGGCTGCGCGCCGTTTCGCCGACGCCCAGCGCGTCAAGCGCGTTGAACGCGTTCGCGGCGAGCTGGATGCCCGCGCCGATCTCGCCGATCTGCGCGGCCTGCTCGAGCAGCTTCACGCGGATGCCCTGGCGCGCGAGCGCAAGCGCGGTCGCGAGCCCGCCGATGCCGCCGCCGATCACGAGCACGCGCCGGCCTGTTGTCTGTGTTTCGCTCATTTGTGTCTCCAATTTCGGCCGGAGCCAGCGCTTCAGCACTTGCTCCAGGTCCATGCTTCGCGGTCGGCCGGAACTAGCGCTTCACCGCTTGCTCCCGCCCATGCTTCGCGATCGGCCGGAACTAGCGTGTCACCGCTTGCCCCCGCCCATGCTTCGCGGTCGGCCAGAACTCGCGCTTCACCGCTTGCTCCAGCGCCATGCTTCGCGGTCGGCAGGAGTCGACGCTTCAGCACTTGCTCCGGCGCCGTACTTCTCGGCTGCGTCAAGCGACGTAGTCCGGTTGCCGCTGCGGTTGCGCAGCGTCGAATGCGGGATGCCGCAGCGCATGCTCGACCACCGCGAGACTGCGCGGATACGCGCCGAGGTCGCAGTCCATCCGAAGCGCGTTCGCGACCTGCGGCACGAGACACACGTCGGCGAGCGTCGGTTCATCACCGAAGCACCACGGGCCGCCGTCCGCGCGTTCGAGCAAGCGCTCGACGCCCGCCATCCCTTCCGCGATCCAGTGGCGATACCACGCGGTCTTCTGCTGCGGCGTGAGCTTCAGCTCGCCGTCCAGATAGCGGAGCACGCGCAAGTTGTTGACCGGGTGGATGTCGCACGCGATCAGCGTCGCGAGTTCCAGCACGCGCGCGCGCCGCCGCGGCTCGAGCGGAATCAGCCGCGGTTCCGGATGCAGCTGGTCGAGATAGTCGAGGATCGCGAGCGACTGGCCGAGCCGGAATTCGCCGTCGACGAGCGCCGGCACCGACGCCGATGCGTTCACGTGTGCGACGTAGTCCGGCGCGCGATGCTCGCCGACGCGGATGTTGACGGGCAGCGTGTCGTACGCGAGGCCCTTCAGCGCGAGCGCGATGCGCACCCGGTACGACGTCGAGCTGTTGAAGAAGCTGTGCAGCTGCATGATGCGTCCCTCGCGTCAGACCACGCGCACGGTCAGCTCGCCGAGACGCTCGACGCCAACCTGCATCACGTCGCCCGAGCGCACTGCGCCGACGCCCTCCGGCGTGCCGGTGAAGATCACGTCGCCGGGCTCGAGGCGGAAGAACTTCGACAGGTCGGCGACCGTCTCCGCGACCGACCAGATCAGGTGCGACACGTCGCTCTTCTGCTTCGTCTCGCCGTTCACGGTCAGCCACAGGCCGCCCTGCTCGAAGTGACCGACGGCGCTCGCCGGATGCACGGGCCCGATCGGCGCGGAACGGTCGAACGCCTTGCCGATTTCCCACGGCCGGCCCATCTCGCGCATCTTCATCTGCAGGTCGCGTCGCGTCATGTCGAGGCCGACCGCGTAGCCCCATACGTGTTCCAGTGCCTGCTCGACCGGGATGTCCGAACCGCCCTTGCCGATCACCGCAACGAGTTCGGCCTCGTAGTGGTAGTTCTGCGTCTGCGACGGATACGCAAGCTCGAGCGTCTCGCCATAGGCGACCGGCACGACCGAGTCGGCGGGCTTGCAGAAGAAGAACGGCGGCTCGCGATCGGGATCGAAGCCCATTTCACGCGCATGGGCGGCGTAATTGCGGCCGACGCAGTAAACGCGGCGCACCGCGAATTGCGCGTCGCTGCCGGCGACGGAGAGCGCGATCGGCGCTTCGGGCGGAAAGACGAAAGTCATGATGGATACGGCTCCAGCGGGATGAACAGGATCGCGCGCCGCCTGAACGGCGCGCGGGAAGAATCGATTCGGAATGCAGGCGGCGTCAGTCGCGCGCTTCGCGCAGCAGGTTCAGCGCGGACAGCACGGGCCGGTCGGAGTAGCTGAACAGCACGCAGTCCGATTGCGCGGACAGCCGCACCGGCGCCCACGACGGCGCGACGAAGATGTCGTGCGGCTCGAACGCGAAGGTTTCGTTGCCGACATGCGCGGTGCCGCGGCCTTCGACGACGCAGTAGATCGTCGCGTCGGTGCTGCGGTATGTGCGGCCATCGAAGCCGGCCGGCAGGAACTGCATGAAGGTCGCGATCGTCGGCATCGGCCAGCCGCCCGTCGCCGGGTTCACGTAGCGCAGCTTCACGCCGTCCCATGCATCGAGTTCGCCGTTGCGGTACAGCGCGTCGAGCGCGTCGCGCGTGCGCGCATACGGATAGCTGAAGACCGGCGACGTCGGGTCGGTCACGCGATGCCGCACCGGCAGCATGTTGTGGCCGAAGCGCGCAAAGCTGTCGCCTTCCGGACGCTCGACCGGCTGCGTCGCTTCCGGGTAGTTCTCCGCGAAGCCCGCGTCGAGGCTCGCGACGAGCGGGATGTCGAGGCCGTCGAGCCACACGACGGGCTCACCGCCTTCCTCCACGGAAGGATTGCCGTGGTCGTGCCAGGTCCACGACGGCGTGATGATGAAATCGCCCGGATGCATCGTCGTGCGCTCGCCGTTCACCGCGGTCCACGCGCCCTTGCCTTCGACGATGAAGCGCAGCGCCGACTGCGTATGACGGTGGCTCGGCGCGATCTCGCCGGGCAGGATCAGCTGCAGGCCCGCATAGAGGCTCGGCGTCATGCTCGACTTGCCCGGCAGCCCGGGATTCTCGAGCACCAGCACGCGGCGCACGGCCTCTTCCGCGCTGATCACGTCCCCCGCCTGCATCACGAGGTCGCGCACCTGCGCATATTTCCAGATCGCCGGCAGCGCGGCCGGCTGCGGCGCCTTCGGCACGAGGTTGTGCAGCGACTCCCACAGCGGCGTCAGGCGCTGCTCGGCAATCCGTGCGTAATAGGCAACCCGCGAGGCGTCCGGGGCTTGTCTGGACATGGTGTCTCCTGTCGACCCGAGTTGGCGCTTCAGCGCTTTACTCGGATCCCATACAAAGTTTGATTCGGCCGACGGGGAGCCGGCGCTACGGTCACGTCTCGGTCGTTTTCATCGACCCGTTGTGAGATTTATATGCGACGCAGATATACCTCGTAAAATGATGAAATCATCTGATCCATATGATCTTGGATATATCTTGGCGATACGGGGGGTGCGATGGACTGGACGAACCGGCTGCGGCTGCGCCATCTGCAGGTGCTGCTGAGCCTGGCAAGCACCGGCAACCTGAGCCAGTCGGCGGCTGCGCTCGCGACGACGCAGCCGGCGCTGTCGAAATGGCTGAAGGAGCTGGAGGAAGACATCGGGCTGCCGCTGTTCGAGCGGCATGCGCGCGGACTGCGGCCCACGCGTTACGGCGAGGCGCTGATCGAACACGCGCGGCGGATCGACGCGCATCTCGATGTCGCGCGCGACGACATGGAAGCGCTGCGCGAAGGCGGCAGCGGCCTCGTGACGATCGGCACGTCGGGCGTCGCCGCCGCGGACACGGTGCCGCTCGCGGTGTCGCAATTGCTGAAGCGGATGCCGCGCGCGCAGGTGCGGCTGACCGAAAGCACGATGAACCAGTTGATGCCGCAGCTTGTGCGCGGCGAGCTCGACATCGTCGTCGGCCGGTCCGGCCCCGAGCCCGCCGATGCGCAATTGAGGGCGGAAACGCTGTACGTGGAGCCGATCGATTTCGTCGCGCGGCCCGATCATCCGCTGGCCGGCGCAGCGGCGCTCGGCTGGGACGACGTGCTCGCGTATTCATGGATCGTCTGGCCGCCCGGCACGCCGGTGAGCAATGCGCTCGAAGCCGCGCTGGCGGCGGCCGGCCGCACGCTGCCGCCGCACTGCGTCGAATCGAATTCGTCGATCCTCAATCTCACGCTGCTGAACAACACCGACCTGCTCGGCGTCGCGTCGCATCGCGCCGCCGGACGCTTCGCGCAGCTCAACGCGATCCGGATCCTGCCGATGCAGCTCGAAGGCTTCGGGTCGGTGTCGATGTACTGGCACCCGGACAGTGCGAATCGCGCGGCCGTGGCGGCGGCGATCGAATGCCTGCGGGCCTGCGCGGCGCCACGCGCCGGCGGGTGGGAGAAGGTGCGGGACGCGTGACGGGCGCGGCGTGCATAGGCTCGAGCAATACGCCGACAGGTTCAGCGCGAGCGTGACGATCATCAAAAACTACGGACCATTTCATGAGCGTGCAACTGAGCGCGCCACGAAGGCCGCTTGTGCCGGTCGCGCGTACCACGAGGGCTCGCACACGAGCAAGATTGGTATTACCTGTTTGCCGCATGTTGACGCCTAACCTATCTTGAATCACTGGACGGCATCTGCCCCGCTGGTTGTCGGAAATGCCAGGGGCGTGGCTCTCCGCCGGCCGGTTCCAAACCGCATAGTCAGGGGTTCACGATGAACAGCGACGCAGCTTCGCCACCGGGCGGGCCGGAAAACCAGACAGAAGGCGGCACGAACGGCGCCGATCGCTCTGCCATGCCGGATGAGCAGACCCCATATAGCAACCCGCGCTGGCATCAGATATTTCCGGTACTGACTGACGCCGAGATTGATCGGATCAGTCGTTTTGGTGTGGTCCGCAGCTACGCCGCCGGCGAATTCCTGTATCGCGTGGGCGGCACGAGTCCAGGCATGTTCGTCGTGCTGTCGGGCGCGATTCGATACACGGCACGCGACGGACTGGGCCATCGGCGTTTGCTGCGCTCCCAGGCGAAACGGGGCGAATTCACGGCCGACGTCGGCATGCTTTCAGGCAAGCCCGGCCTTGTCGATGCCGAGGTTGTCGAAGACGTCGAGGTGCTCGTGATTTCCCCGGAAAAGCTGCGTGCCCTGATGATCGGCGAGGCGGAGCTCGGTGAAAGGATCATGCGCGCGCTGATCCTGCGGCGCGTCGCCGCGATCGAGCGCGGGCAAGGGGCGGTGCTCGTCGGCCCGCACGACAACGAGCGGCTCCTCGCGCTGCAACATTTCCTGCAACGCAATGCTTACCCGCATATGACGCTTGATGAAAGCGGTGCCGATGCCATCGCATTGCTCGAGCGCATGACGCCTCGGCCCGATGACATGCCGCTCGTCGTGTGCCCGGATGGCACCGTGCTGCGCAATCCGGACGACGGGCAGCTCGCCTCGTGCCTGGGACTCATCCCGGAATTCGATCCCGCGCATGTCTACGACGTCGCGATCGTCGGCGCCGGGCCTGCCGGCCTGGCGGCAGCCGTCTATGCCGCATCCGAAGGCCTGTCAGTGGCCGTCTTCGATTGCCGCGCGCCGGGTGGCCAGGCAGGCACGAGTGCACGCATCGAAAATTATCTGGGTTTTCCGACCGGTATTTCGGGGCAAGCGCTAGCCGGCCGGGCATTCAACCAGGCACAGAAATTCGGTGCGCACATCGCGATTCCTGTCGAGGTGAAGGGCTTGCATTGCAGCGCATACCCGCTCGAGGTGGAGCTTGCCGGCTCGCGGCGTATTGCGGCACGGACGGTGGTCGTCGCCAGTGGCGCGGAGTATCGGCGTCCGGCCGTGAACGGGCTCGCGCGCTTCGAAGGTCACGGCGTCTATTACTGGGCGACGTCGATCGAGGCCCGGCTTTGCCGCAGCGAAACCGTGCTGCTGGTCGGTAGCGGAAATTCAGCGGGACAGGCGATTGTGTATCTTGCGTCGCATGCTGCCCATGTTCATGTCCTCGTCAGGGGCCGGGACCTCGAGCACAGCATGTCGCGCTATTTGATCGAGCGGATTGCCTCGCTGCCGAACGTGACGATCCATCTGGAGACTGAAATCGCGGCCCTCGAAGGTGACGAACGACTGGAGTCGGTCCACTATCGGCGACGCGATGGGGGTATCGAAAGCCTGAAGACACATCACCTGTTCCTTTTTATTGGTGCCGACCCGAACACGAACTGGCTGCGCACGTGCGGCGTGTCACTGGATCCGAGAGGATTCGTGTTGACGGATACCGACCTCGGAACACGAGCCAGCGGGCCCACGCTCCCACTGCATACAAGTGTCGACGGCGTGTTTGCAATCGGCGATGTTCGATCGGGTTCCACCAAGCGCGTTGCCGGGGCCGTGGGCGAAGGGGCAGCCGTGGTCGCGCAGATTCACCGCTTTCTGGCCATGAAGCAGGCCGAAACACCCGCGCCTTCCATGCATCTGTAAGCCGCCTGTCGCAACCCGCCGGCCGGCGGCGTCATGCCGCACGGCCGGCGTCGGACATCAAATCAGATGGCGGGCGGCCGATTAGCTGGCCGGAACTGCGGGCACGATCTCGTGGTGACCAGCCGCGCGCTGGGGCGCTTTGTGCACCATGGTGTAGGCGTAGTCCACGCCCATCCCGTACGCACCGGAGTGTTCCCGGACTACCGTCATGACGGCGTCATAGGTATCCCGACGTGCCCAGTCGCGCTGCCATTCGAGCATCACCTGTTGCCACGTCACCGGCACGACGCCTGCCTGGATCATGCGCTGCATCGCATAGTCGTGCCCGTCCTTCGTCGTGCCACCCGACGCATCTTCAACCATGTAGATCTCGTAGCCGCCTTCCAGCATGGCACTGAGTGCGAACGTGCTGTTGCAGACTTCCGTCCACAGGCCGGAAACCACGATCTTGTTGCACCCGTTCGCAGCGAGCGCGTCACGAACCTTCTGGTCATCCCAGGCGTTCATCGACGTGCGTTCGAGCAGCGGCTGGCCGGGAAACACGTCGAGCAGTTCGGGGTAAGTGAAGCCCGAGAAACTTTGCGATTCGACCGACGTCATGGTGGTCGGAATGCCGAAGATCTTCGCTGCCTTGGCGAGGCCCACCACATTGTTCTTCAGCACCTGCCGGTCAATGGATTGGACACCGAATGCCATCTGCGGCTGGTGGTCGATGAAAAGCAGCTGGGAGTTTTGCGGCGTCAGTACTTCAAGCTTGGGGTTGCTCATGATGGGTTCCTTTCCGAGTGTCTGGATGTTCAGGCTTGCTTCAGCGTGTCGATGGCGTCCAGCACGTGCGTGCTGTACGTGATGGCGGCGCCGGCGTTCAGGTTGATGGCAACGCCCAGCGCTTCTGCGATTTCCGCGTCCGGGACGCCGAGCTTGACGGCCTCCGCTGCGTGGAAGGCGATGCAACCATCGCAGCGCGTGGTGACGGCAACGGCGAGCGCGATGAGCTCACGCGTCTTGGCGCCGAGATGGTTGGTGCTGGCACCCGCACCAGCGATAAGTGCAAAACCGCGAAGCGTGTCCGGCGTGCGTGTGGACAGTTCCTTGAGGCGAGAATTGATGTCCTGAATCGTCTCTTTCCACTCGATCATGAGATAACTCCAATAGGAATCCATAAGATGCAGGCGTGAACCGGCCGCTCGGCCGGTCCGTTGCTTGCCGGCTTCGGGTCGATGTGGTTCATCGACTCCGGGCGTCAACGAATTGACTGAGACGAATGCTAGTCTCGCCCGCGGAATGCGTCCTAGAAAACCGTTCCGGCCTTGCACGAATATCTCTATCTATTTGATTTTTATGGTATTTTTGTGTACTATCCAAGCGAACGAATCGGCGTGTAACGACGATCACCACTGTAACGGCTGGCGAACATGAACCTTGTCGAGATGCTTCAGGCCGCCGGCATCGACGGGAACAAGGCCGACTTCTATCTGGCGTCACTCGAACTCGGCGAGGCCACTGTCGCTTCCATCGCTCAGAAGGCGGGCATCGGCCGCACCAATGCATACGAAGTGCTCGACCGGCTGCTCGCCGACGGACTTGTCGCGACCGTGCAGAAAGGCGCGCGCAGCTATGTGATTCCGCAGGATCCGATTGCGCTGCTCAGGCGTATCGAGGCGCAACGTCAACTCGTTCAGGAAGTGCTCCCGCGACTGCGCTCGATTCACAACTCGGCGGGTGGAAAGCCGAAGGTGCGCTATTTCCCGGGCATCGAAGGGATCAAGACCGTGCTCAACGAAACGCTCGAATGTCAGAGCAAGGAGTTGCGCGCCGTCATGTCCAACAGCGAGCTGTTTCAGACGCCGGGTTTCGAGGTCATCAGGGATGTCGCCGTGCGACGCGTCCGTGCGGGTATCAGGCTGCGCGTGATCCGCTCGGGCCCGGGCGATACGCGCGATCTGTGGCGATCGTCGACGCGCGATCTCCGCGAACTCCGCTTCGCGCCCACCGATTTCGAAGTGGGTATCACGACCTATCTGTACGACGACACCGTAGCCTTCATTTCATCGCGAGCCGAGCACTACGCGCTGTCCATTCAAAGCGCGGAGTTCTTTGCGTTCGAGTGCAGTCTGTTCGAAGTGCTGTGGAGCGCGAGCACGCCCGACCGATTCGACAAACCCGCCTGAACCGCTTTCGTTCGCTCCGGCAGCACCGGGTGCGAATCCAGACACGCAGACCGTAAAGGCAAGTGAGCCCGCGTGCCGGTCAGTCCAAAACGAATAGATGGTGTCGGGGGCGAGCGCGATGCCCGTGTCATCCCCGATAAAGAAAGCCTGACGGTATCAGGTGGCTCGTGTTTTCCGGGAAGGCGGCTGAAAATGTTTCATCGCTGAACAAGCGCTCGCGTGTCAACGGCGTGGTCGAGCAATGCCTCAATGAGCGCCGCGAAAGACACTAAACTTCGATGGACGGGCCGGGCAATCTGGGAGATCGATCGATGAAAAGACTATTGCTCGTCGTCGCATTCGCAAGTGCGTTGCTCGGCCATCCAGATGCTGCGACGGCGCAGACCGCGCAGGATCTGTTCCGTGTAACGCTGCTTGGCACTGGCGCCCCGGATCCTCTGCCGGACCGCTTCGGCTCGAGCATGCTGATCGAGGCAGGAAAACAGAAAGTCCTCGTCGATGCAGGGAGAGGCGCGACCATCCGGCTGGATCAACTGCAGATCCCCCTCGGAACGATCGATGTCCTGTTTCTGACTCATTTCCGCTCGGACCATACCGTCGGAATTCCCGATCTGTGGCTGACCGGATGGCTCCCGCCATCTTTCGGGCGGCGTAACTCGCCGCTCCATGTGATCGGCCCCGTCGGCACCGCCAATCTCATGTCGAACCTCCAGCGCGCCTACGCCGAGGACATCAAGGTGCGGATGGACGACCAGAAGCTTTCGCCGGAAGGTGTCGCCGTTACCGTCGAGGAGTTCAAAACCGAGGGCGTCGTCTACGAAAAGGATGGGCTTCGCGTTACCGCGTTCGAAAACAACCATGGCAACCCCGCCGTGAGGCCGTCCTACGGTTATCGTTTCGATTATGCCGGGCGATCGGTACTCGTTTCGGGCGACACGAGCATGGACGAGAATGTCGTCAAATACGGCACCGGCACCGACCTGCTGGTGCATGAGGTGTTTGCGGTCAAACCGGAATTGATGAAGAGCCCCGCGATCCAACTCATCGCCGCGCACCACGTAACGCCCCGGCAAGCGGGCATGCTGTTCAGTCGCGCGCATCCAAAGCTCGCGATTTTCACGCATCTTTCAGTGATCGGCACCTCAACGGTGTCGCCCGTTACCACGGACGATATCGTGTCCCAGACGCGGGAAACCTACCAAGGCCCGCTCGTGGTCGGAGAAGACCTGATGGCGTTCGACATCGGTACCGAGGGCATCGCGGTCTTTCGGCGCGGCGCCCGATAGCTGGTCGGCAGGTGTAGCGACTTGCGTTCGAAACTGGCTGTGCTTGAGTTCCATCGTCGCCTGCTCACTGGCGCGCGCTCAATTGTCAACTTGCTGTCGGGTAGCGGCACCCATTCCTTGAGCGGATCCAGGCTGACTAGCCTCGCCAGCGGAGCGGGAGCCAATTCATTCCACCGCCATCTGTGCCGCAACCCCTGCGTGATCTGACGGCCACAAGCCGCTCGCGGTTTTACTCGTCGGACTTGCGCCGAACAGCGCCATCCTCTGCACATTGATATTGCCCAGGGTCAGTATCAAGTCGGTTCTCTGGTATAGCTGCGATACGGCGTTGTTCACGAGTTGCGCCTGGCAGCACGTCAGTCCGGGAAGAAGCGGATAAGTCACCGACCAGGCATCCTGATAGCCGGCGACGATGAAATCCGTGTATGTCGCGTCCTGCGGCGGCGGGGCGGCTTGCGCATTGCCGTCCATCGCCACGATCACCGGCAGCACGGTTCTTGCCGGACCGGCACGCAATTCGGCGCCTTGAAGCTGACGAATATGCGCGTCCACCGATTCGAGATGTGTGCCGATGAAGCGGAACGCCTTGTTGTTGAACTTCGCATCCACGGAAACCCAGGCCCGTGGCAACGGCACGTTGCCGATCGGCGTCTGGAAGAAAGTACGCGCAGCAAACTGTGCCGACTGTGGATTGGTCCACTGGAAACGCGACGGATCGAGATCCGTGCGGGCGAGAATCGCAACCTGATTGACGACCTGCACGCACAGAAACGTCGAAGGCAATATCAATCCCGGCGTCGGCGGAAATGCAAACTGCGTTGCCCGCGCAGCGACGAGATAGTGGCCTCCCTGGGCAAGCAGCGCATTGAGCAGTTCCTGCACCATATCGAATTCCGGCGCGACCGGCCCGCACGTCGACGTGGACTGATCGAACGGCCCGGAAGACCACTGATCCAGTTCCTGCAAGCTGACTAGCGCCGGGCCGGCCGCGATGATCTGCTTCGCCAGCGCCTGCATGCGCTCATCGGGACGCGTCGCGCGTACCTGCGTGATCGTCTGCCCGACGGCGACGAGAAACGCCTGAAATCCCGATGCCCGTGCCAATTCCAGGTAATCCGTGCCTTCATCCGCGTTGTAGGTCATCACCCGCAGATCGCCTTCTCCAGCCGAGAGCGATTGCGCCAATACGGACACTGGAAGGCAGGCAACGAATAGCAGCAGACCTACTAACCGGTTGCGTAGCGATTTCATCGTAATTGTCCTTTCTCTCACCACACGTTTCTGATTTTTCTTCGTGTCCGGCATCCGAACCCCACGGGGTACGACTTGGCCAGGCAGGCTCGCGAATGGATTGCAGAGTCGGAAAGGAGCAATATTCGTGCAGACGTCGATACGACAGGCATTCCCGGGTTCCTGATTATTTCGGGAAGCGAATTTCGAGCCGAAGTTGTTTCAGGGCTGAAACGTTATCGCTCAGGCCCGGCGACCGCGCATCGCCGGGCCGCATCGTCAACCGTCGTTGCAAGTCCCATCCAGCAGCAACGTCCCCACCCGCGCCGGTACGAGCGGCGGACGCGGCACGGGCGGCGTCCAGCCGAACAGCGCCTGCACGGCCGCGCCGCACACGCGGCCCTGGCACGCGCCCATCCCGCAGCGCGACTGCAGTTTCGCGGCCGTCCAGCCGGCCTCGTTCGCGAGCGCGTCGTAGCGCACGTCCTCGCAGCGGCAGACGAGCGTATCCGGCCGTGCGAGCATGCGGACTGGTTCGCGGATCGCAAAGCGCTGCCGCACCGCGTCCGCGAACGCCTGCCACTGCGCGCGCCGCTCGGCCAGTTCGGCGAGCCGCGCAGTCTGCCCGGTCGCCGCGCACCCGGCGATTTCGCCTTCGACCATCGCCAGCTCGCTGCCGCCGACGCCCGTGCATTCGCCGGCCGCGAAGTGCCCTTCCCGGCTCGTGCGCTGGTGAGCGTCGACGGCCACCGCGCCGTTCTCGATCCGGCAGCCGAGATGGCTCGGCAGCGCGGTGTTCGGCACGAGCCCGAAGCCGCACGCGAGGCGATCGCATGCGACGTCGAATTCGCGGCCGCCCTGCCGGATCCGCACGGCTTCGAGCCGCTTGTCGCCGAACGCCTCGACGACGTGCGCATCCGCCCGATAGGCAGGCGTCATCAGCTTCGCCGCCTGCGCCAGTTTCGACGGCCAGCGCCACAGCCCCACGCCGAAGCCGAGCACGTCCGGCCAAGCCGCCTGTTCGAGCACGTGCAGCACCTGCGCGCCCCGGTCGCGCGCGGTCGCGGCGCTCGCGAGCAGCAGCGGCCCGCTGCCGGCGATCACGGTGCGTTGCCCGCGCACGTCGAGACCGTGCTTGATCAGCGCCTGCAGCCCGCCCGCGCCGGTGACGCCCGGCAGCGTCCAGCCGGGGAACGGCAGCAGCAGCTCGCGCGCGCCGCAGCACAGGATCAGCGTCCGGTACGCGAGCAGCATCGCGCGCTCGTCGTCTTCCAGCAGCAGCGCGCCCGGGCGCGATTCGGCGACGATCCGGGTCGCCGCGAGATATGTGACGTTCGGATGCCCCAACACCTTCATTCGCGCGGCGGCCGCCAGCGGCGGCGCGACGCCCGGCCCCTGCCGCCAGATCTGCCCGCCCGCGCGCGGATTGTCGTCGACGATCGCGACCGACGCGCCGCCATGCAAGGCCGCCTGCGCGGCGGACAGCCCGGCCGGGCCCGCGCCGACGATCGCGACGTCGACGTGCAGAATGTCGTGTGTCATCGCGTGCGCTCCACCTGCATTCCTTCACGGCACAACGTCTGGCACGCGAGCCGGCGCCGGCCGTCGATCGTCATCCTGCACTCCTGGCAGATGCCCATCCCGCAAAACGGCGCGCGCGGCGCGCCCGTGCACGACGTGCGCGTCGTGTCGTCGCCGCTCGACGCGACGGCGGCCGCGACGGTCACCCCGTCGGCCACCGTCAGCGCGCGGCCGTCCAGATGAATGATCATGTGAGCACTCCGGCTGCATGGGACCGGGACGTCGACAGGAAACGTCCCGGCAAATACGGTTCGGCGTCGATCGGCGGCCGCTCGCCGAACATCAGCGCGGCGACGAGCCGCGCGCTGCCCGGTGCGGTCGTCACGCCGAGCCCTTCGTGTCCGACCGCGAGCCACACGCCCGGCCGCGACGGATGCTCGCCGAGCAGCGGCAGGCCGTCCGGGCTCGCGGAACGGAAACCCGTCCACGCACGGATGCCGTTCAGGTCCGCCAGCGCCGGCAGGTAGCCGACCGCACGACGCAGCATGCGCGCGAGCACGGGCGGCTCGACGCGCGCGTCTTCGGTATCGAACTGGCGCGACGAGCCGATCAGAAGCTGGCCGGTCGGGCGCGGCTGCACGTTGAACGCGACCGACGTGCCGTCGCTCGCGTGCGCGCTCGCCGCATAGCCGAGCTCGACGAGCTGGTGCGATACGCGCCCCGGATAACGGTCGGTGACCAGCAGGTGGCCTTTCTTCGGGCGCAGCGGCAGTTCGGGCAGCAACGTCCGTGCGGCGACGCCGTTCGCGACGATCACGCGCTCCGCGCGCAGCCTCTCGCCGTTCGCGAGCGTCACGCGCGGCCCGTCGACCTCGACCACCTTCTCGCGGCGCAACGTGACGCCCGGCGCGCGCTGGAGCAGCCAGCTCGCTGCCACGGGCGCGTAGAGAATGCCGTCGCCGGGAATCTTCAGCGCGCCGCCGAGCCCGGGGCGCAGCATCGGTTCGAGCGCGGCGAGCGCCGCGCCGTCGATCAGCTCGCCCGCCACGCCATGCGCGGCGAGCGTCGCCTGCTTCGCGCGCGCGAGGTCCATCTCGTGCGCATCGGCCGCGAGCCACAGCGTGCCGCAGTTGCGATACGCGCAGCCGTCCGGCATCTGCGCGCCCAGCGAGCGCCACAATTCGATCGAGTAATGGCTCAGCGCGAGCTCGGCGGCGTTGTCGTCCATCGCGACGAGGTGCCCCATGCCCGCGCCGGTCGCGCCGCCGCTCGCGTCGTCGAGCACCAGCACGCGCAGCCCGCGCTGCGCGAGTTCGTGCGCGCAGGCTGCGCCGACGATGCCGGCGCCGATCACGATGACGTCGGTCCGCACGTCGCTCACGACACGATGCCCCAGCCGAACGGATCGTCTTCCTCGATCAGCAGCGTCGCTTCCGCGCTCAGGTGCGCGCTGCCGCGAATCGTCGGCACGATCCCGCCTTCGGCCGTCGCGTAGGTCGCGTGGAACACGCTGCCGATCACGCTGGCCTGCCGCCACACGGCGCCCGGCGCAAGCTTGCCGTCCGCGGCGAGGCACGCGAGCTTCGCGCTCGTACCGGTGCCGCACGGCGAACGGTCGTACGCGAGGCCCGGGCACAGCACGAAGCTGCGGCTGTCGTGTTCCGGATCGTCGGCGAACAGCTCGATGTGGTCGATCTCGCCGCCGTTCGCGCCGGTGACGCCCGCGCGTTCGAGCCCCTCGCGCACCGCGGACGCATACGCGGTCAGCGCCGCGACGTTGTCGCCGGCGACGCGCTGGCCGTGGCCGCTGATCAGGAAGAACCAGTTGCCGCCCCACGCGATGTCGCCCTTCACGGGGCCGTGGCCCGGCACGTCGACGTCGACGTCCTTCGCATGGCGATACGCGAGCACGTTGCGCACGCTGACCGACAGGTCGTCGTGCAGCGTCGCCTCGACGGTGCCGACCGGCGTCTCGATCTGGTGGACGCCGGGCTCAATGCGCCCCATGTGATGCAGCGTGCGCACGACGCCGATCGTGCCGTGTCCGCACATGCCGAGATAGCCGGCGTTGTTGAAGAAGATCACGCCGGCGGCCGCATCGGACGCGACCGGGTCGCACAGCAGCGCACCGACCATCACGTCGCTGCCGCGCGGCTCGAGGATGCAGGCTGTGCGGAAGCGGTCGTGGTCGCGCGCGAGCACGTCGCGCCGCTCGGCCATCGAGCCATTACCGAGCGCAGGAAAACCGGACACGACGAGCCGCGTGGGTTCGCCGCCCGTATGCGAATCGATGATCTGGATGCGCTTCATCTTGTGTCGTCCGAAAGTGGGGAAAGGAGCACAGCTTCCTCCGTCGCGCGTCCGCCCGCTTGTGGGTTTTCGATAAGGACGGCGACGAAATCGGCATAGTGCGCGGCGCCTTCCGCGGACCTTTCGACGACTGTGCCGATTTCGTCATTTTGCTCCGGGAAACGACTCAAGCGCGAC
The DNA here is from genome assembly GCF_053427715.1 of Burkholderia sp. MR1-5-21. NCBI lineage: Bacteria > Pseudomonadati > Pseudomonadota > Betaproteobacteria > Burkholderiales > Burkholderiaceae > Burkholderia > Burkholderia sp. MR1-5-21. The sequence goes on along the minus strand of NZ_JBSAXD010000012.1, from coordinate 175,658 downwards.
GGGCGTTTGCGCGGCGATACTGGTTGCCACACCGACACCCCCGTCGGCCGACCGATACAAACGTAGGAGATTTCAGTGAGCCGAAACGCCATCAAGTGGACCGGGGTTTTCCCGGCTGTCAGCACCCAGTTCAAGCCGGACTTTTCCCTCGACATCGACGCCACGCACCGCGTGGTGAAGAACCTGGTGAACGACGGCGTGTCGGGCCTCGTCGTCTGCGGCACGGTCGGCGAGAACACGTCGCTGTCCACGTCGGAAAAGCTCGCGGTGATCGAGGCGGCGCGCGACGCGGCCGGCGGCAAGGTGCCGGTGATCGCCGGCATCGCCGAGTTCACGACGGAGTTCGCGCGCAACACCGTGCGTGAAGCGCAGCGCGTCGGCGTCGACGGCGTGATGGTGATGCCCGCGCTCGTCTATTCGGCGAAGTCGCACGAGACCGCCGCGCACTTCCGCTCGGTCGCGACGAGCACCGACCTGCCGGTGATGGTCTACAACAACCCGCCGATCTACAAGAACGACGTGACGCCGGATGTGCTGATCGCGCTGCAGGACTGCGAGAACATCGTCTGCTTCAAGGATTCGTCGGGCGACACGCGTCGCTTCATCGACCTGCGCAACGCGGTCGGCGACCGCTTCGTGCTGTTCGCGGGCCTCGACGACGTCGTGGTCGAGAGCATTGCCGTGGGCGCCGAAGGCTGGGTGTCGGGCATGTCGAACGCGTTCCCGAAGGAAGGCGAGACGCTGTTCCGCCTCGCGAAGCAGAAGCGCTTCGACGAAGCGCTCGCGCTGTACCGCTGGTTCATGCCGCTGCTGCACCTCGACGCGCGCCCGGACCTCGTGCAGTGCATCAAGCTGTGCGAAGAGCTGGTCGGCCGCGGCAGCTCGGTTACCCGCCCGCCGCGCCTCGCGCTGCAAGGCGACACGCTCGCAGAAGTGAAGGCGATCGTCGCGAAGGCGCTGGAGAACCGCCCGACGCTGCCGGACGTCGGTCTCTGATCGACCTGCCGCCGCCATTCCCGGTCCGGCCTGGCCGGGCAGACTCACGCGCGCGCACCGCCGCATCGACCGGGCGTCATCCCCCCGACGCCCGGCCATGCCCCTTCCCCCGCCCGCCGCGCATTCCGTGAGCCGCCCGTCCCGCCCCGGTCGTTCGAACCGGGCGCCGCCGGCCGGCAGGCGCGCGCTGCTGCTCCGTCGGAGCGCGGCGCGATTTTCGCCTGTGCCGACATTCCCATAGGAGACAAGCCCATGCCAGGCCAAGGCAATGCACAACCGTCCGTGCCGCTTTCCCGTTCCGCGCACCCCGACGCGGGTCACGGCAAGTTCAAGAAACAGCTGTCGCTGACCGACCTCACGTTCATCGGTCTCGGCGCCATTTTTGGATCGGGGTGGCTGTTCGCCGCGAGTCACGTGTCGACGATCGCGGGCCCGGCCGGCATCTTCTCGTGGCTGCTCGGCGGCTTCGCGGTGCTGCTGCTCGGCATCGTCTACTGCGAGCTCGGCGCCGCGCTGCCGCGCGCGGGTGGCGTCGTGCGCTATCCGGTGTTCTCGCACGGCCCGCTGCTCGGCTACCTGATGGGCTTCATCACGCTGATCGCCTTTTCGAGCCTGATCGCGATCGAAGTCGTCGCCGCGCGGCAGTACGCGGCCGCGTGGTTTCCGGGCCTGACCGTCGACGGGTCGAGCGACCCGACGACGCTCGGCTGGCTCGTGCAGGCAGCCCTGCTCTGTTTCTTCTTCTACCTGAACTATTCGAGCGTGAAGACGTTCGCGAAGGCGAACAACATCATCAGCATCTTCAAGTTCGTCGTGCCGCTGTCGGTGATCGCGGTGCTGTTCACGTTCTTCAAGCCCGCGAACCTGACCGTGCACGGCTTCGCGCCGTTCGGGATGCCCGGTATCGAGATGGCGGTGTCCGCCGGCGGCATCATCTTCGCGTACCTCGGGCTCACGCCGATCGTGTCGGTCGCGAGCGAGGTGCGCAATCCGCAGCGCACGATCCCGATCGCGCTGATCCTGTCGATCCTGCTGTCGACGCTGATCTACGTGCTGCTTCAGCTCGCATTCATCGGCAGCATCCCGACCGCCATGCTCGCCGCCGGCTGGCACGACGTCAGCAAGGCGTTCTCGCTGCCGTACCGCGACATCGCACTCGCGCTCGGCGTCGGCTGGCTCGCGGTGATGGTCGTCGCCGACGCGATGATCTCGCCGAGCGGCTGCGGCAACATCTACATGAACGCGACGCCGCGCGTCGTCTACGGCTGGGCGAAGACCGGCACGTTCTTCAAGGTCTTCACGCGCGTCGACGAAACGTCCGGCATTCCGCGGGCGGGCCTGTGGCTCACCTTCGGCCTCGCGATCTTCTGGACGCTGCCGTTCCCGTCATGGGAAGCGCTGATCAACATCGTGTCGGCCGCGCTGGTGCTCAGCTACGCGGTCGCGCCCGTGTCGGTCGCGGCCCTGCGCCGCAATGCGCCCGACCTGCCGCGGCCGTTCCGCGCGAGCGCGTTCGGCATCACCGGCCCCGCATCGTTCGTGATCGCCGCGCTGATCGTCTACTGGTCGGGCTGGAGCACCGTGTCCTGGCTGCTCGGGCTGCAGATCGTGATGTTCGTCATCTATCTCGCGTGCCGCCGCTGGGTGCCGACCGCGCACCTGAGCCTCGCGGAACAGGTGCGTTCGTCGGCATGGCTGATCGCGTTCTATGCAGCAATGATCATCGCGTCGTATTTCGGCGGCTTCGGCGGCACAGGCCAGCTCGCGCATCCGTACGACACGGTCGTCGTCGCGCTCGTCGCGCTCGTCATCTACTACTGGGGCGCGCATACCGGCGTGCCGTCCGCGAAGCTGCAGCTCGACGACGACGAGGGCTGACGCGCTCCATCCCTTCCCCTTTCCATCGGCCGGGCGCTGCCCCCGGCCCGCATTTTTTCGAGGAGAACCATGCGACTCACAGGTCAGCTTTTGATCGGCCAGTCCGCCGTGACCGGCCGGAACGGCGAACTCCATGCGATCGCCGCCGCGACCGGCGAACGGCTCGAACCCGCGTTCGGTGGCGCGAGCCTGCATGATCTGGAGGCGGCCTGCGCGCTCGCCGACGACGCATTCGACACCTATCGCGAAACGAGCCACGACGCGCGCGCCGCGTTTCTCGACGCGATCGGCCGCAATATCCTGGCGCTCGGCGACGAACTGATCGAGCGCTGCGTCACCGAATCGGGGCTGCCGCGCGCACGCGTCGAGGGCGAGCGCGGCCGCACGGTCGGCCAGCTCGCGCTGTTCGCATCGCTCGTGCGCGACGGCGGGTTCGTCGATGCGCGCATCGACCCCGCGCGCCCCGACCGCAAGCCGCTGCCGCGCGTCGACCTGCGGCTGCGCAACGTCTCGATCGGGCCGGTCGCCGTGTTCGGCGCGTCGAACTTCCCGCTCGCGTTCTCGGTCGCGGGCGGCGATACGGCATCCGCGCTCGCGGCCGGCTGCCCGGTGATCGTCAAGGCGCACTCCGCGCATCCGGGCACGTCCGAACTCGTCGGCCGCGCGATCCAGCAGGCCGTGCGCGAGTGCGGTTTGCCGGACGGCGTGTTCTCGCTGCTGTTCGACGCGTCGCGCGAAATCGGCCAGGCGCTCGTCGCCGATCCGCGCATCAAGGCGGTCGGCTTCACGGGCTCGCGCCGCGGCGGCGTCGCGCTGATGTACATCGCGGCCGCGCGCCATGAGCCGATTCCCGTCTATGCGGAAATGAGCTCGATCAACCCGGTGCTGCTGCTGCCCGACGCGCTCGCCGCGCGGCATGACGCAATCGCGCAGCAGTTCGTCGCATCGCTGACGCTCGGCGCAGGGCAGTTCTGCACGAACCCGGGCCTCGTGCTCGGCATCGACGGTCCCGCGCTCCGGGCGTTCGAGGAAGCCGCGGCGGCCGCCGCACGCGCCGCCGCACCGGCGACGATGCTGACGCCGCACGTCCACGCGAGCTACTGCGACGGCGTCGCGCGTCTGCGTGCGCACGACGCGGTCGACACGCTCGCCGAAGGCGTCGAAGGCGATCGCTACCAGGCACGTGCCGCGCTGTTCGCGACGTCGGCGGACGCGTTCATTACACGTCCCGAGCTGCGCGACGAAGTGTTCGGCCCCGCTTCGCTGATCGTGCGCTGCCCGGACGCCAACACGCTGCATCGCGTGCTGAAGTCGCTCGAAGGCCAGCTGACGATCGCCGCGCATCTCGCCGACGGCGACGCGCCGCTGTTCGCGACGCTGCTGCCGACGCTCGAGCGCAAGGCCGGCCGCATCCTCGTCAACGGTTTCGGCACGGGCGTCGAGGTCGGTCACGCGATGGTGCACGGCGGCCCGTTCCCGGCGACGTCCGACACGCGCACGACGTCGGTCGGCGCGCGCGCGATCGAACGCTTCCTGCGGCCGGTGTCGTATCAGGATGTGCCGGCCGCGCTGCTGCCCGCGGCCATCCGCGACGGCAATCCGCTGCACATCGCGCAGCGCATCGACGGCGTGCTGGTGCTACCGAAGGAGGCGCGCGATGTCTGACGCGAACGAAGTCGTCCTGTCGCTCGACGACGTGCACGCGCTCGCGCTGCGCGTGCTGACCCGCCACGGCATGTCCGACGCGCATGCGCGCGCGATCGCGAACGTGATCACGCAAGGCCAGCGCGACGAATGCCACTCGCACGGCATCTACCGGCTGCTCGTCTGCGTGCGCTCGCTGCAGAAGGGCAAGGTCGATCCGCAGGCCGTGCCGACGCTGCGCCGGCTGTCGTCGTCGATCGTCGCGGTCGACGCGCATCGCGGCTTCTCGCTGCTGAGCTTCGAGACGGGCCTGCCGGTGCTCGTCGACATGGCGAAGCAGCACGGCATCGCGGCGATGGTGATCAACCACTGCTATCACTTCTCCGCACTGTGGCCGGAGGTCGAGGCGATCGCCGCCGAAGGCCTCGCCGGAATCGCGATGAACCCGAGCCATAGCTGGGTCGCGCCGGAAGGCGGCAACCGGCCCGTGTTCGGCACGAATCCGATCGCGTTCGCGTGGCCGCGTCCGGGCGGCGTGCCGTTCGTGTTCGATTTCGCGACGAGCGCGATCGCGCGCGGCGACATCGAGCTGCACGCGAAGCAAGGCAAGCCGATTCCGCCGCACTGGGCGATCGATGCGGACGGCGAGCCGACCACCGATCCGAAGGCAGCGCTGCAAGGCGCGATGCGCACGTTCGGCGGCCACAAGGGCTCGGCGCTCGCGGCGATGGTCGAGCTGCTCGGCGGCGCGCTGATCGGCGACATGACGAGCCTGGAGTCGATGGCGTTCGACGAAGGCGTCGGCGCGACGCCGTGTCATGGCGAGCTTGTGATCGCGTTCGATCCGAAGGTGTTCCTCGGCGACGATCTCGACGCCGGGCTCGCGCGCGGCGAGCGGATGCTCGATGCGATCGTCGCGCAAGGCGCGCGGCTGCCGTCGCAACGGCGCTTCGACGCCCGCGCACGCAGCATCGCGCACGGCGTGCGCGTGCCGCGGCTTTTGTACGAGGAAATCCTGACGCTGCTTGACTGATGTGCTCGCGCGTCGTCGGCCGGATGCATCGCCGGCCGGCGACGCGCGGCGGATCGTTCCCCCTGCGTTCAACCGGGTTCTCGCGCCGCACGCCCCTGCACGATCTCCGCGGCGCGCGGCGCGACTGCGCATCCGTTGCCGCCTGTCTCGCCGGCGTCACGCGCCGGTCGCACAATGCGCCCGTCCGGTGCTCACTCCGATACCCTGCCGCTCCCCGATCGTCGCGCCGGCACCTTAACGTTCCCATAAGGTTCGCGCATCGATGATGGGCGCGTGCACGGCCCTGCCCTCGTTCCGAGCCGCATCGGCCGGCGCCCGTCATTCGTCAGAAGAGTCTGCCATGTCCGATATTGCCCGTCAGACAGTCCATCAGACAGCCCGTTACGACCGGCTGACCCGCCTGTTCCACTGGTGCATGGTGCTGCTGGTCGCCGCCCAATTCGCGCTCGGCTGGACGATGCCGGACGTCCACGGCACCGCGCCGCCGCTCGGGCTCGTGCTGCTGCACGTCAATCTCGGCGTGTTGCTGTTGCTGATCATGGTGCCGCGCCTGCTGTGGTCCGGCGCGCGCCGGCCGATCGCGCCGGTCGAGCAGCACCCGGCGCTCGCGTTCATCGCGAACGTCACGCACAAGCTCCTCTACGTGTCGCTGATCGCGGTGCCGCTGCTCGGCTGGCTGAATTCGAACGGCCGCACCTGGCAGATCGGCGTCGGCCACTGGCTGACGCTGCCGACGATCGCCGCGCCGCACTCGCTCGGCGCATCGATCGGCGAGCTGCACAGCGCGTGGGCCACCGCGCTCGCGATCCTGATCGGGCTGCACGCGTGCGCGGCGCTCGCGCACCGCTTCTTCATGAAGGACGACGTACTGGCCCGGATGCTGTAACGCTCGGCTCCACGCGATGTGATGTCGAGCCCGTCTGGCGTCCGCCGCCGACGGGACGGGTCGCACGCTTTCCGCCCGGCGCCGCCGGGCGCTTTTTTATGCGGTACGCCGAATCGCGAAGCCGACGCCACCGGCGTCACTCGTGCCGGAAATCCCCGCCGTGGGCGCCGCCGCCCCCACCCCCACCGGCTTGCCGGCCGCCGAAGCTGCCGCGTTCGCCGCCACCGCCGCCACCCTGATGAGCCGGTGGCATCACGACGACCGCGCCGCCATTCACCGCCGGCGCATGCATCACGACCGGCGGGCCCGGCGCTCGCATGTTTCCGCCAGCCTGCGGCATCGGCATCGGCGCCGGTGCTGGCGCGCGGATCGCGCCGTTCCAGCCACCGCGCGTCGCCGATGGACGCGCGTCATGCCCGCCATGATCGAACGGCCTGCCGTTCACGCCTGGCGCGGGTTCGCCGATCTGCGGATGGCCGCGTCCCGGCGGGATCCCGCCCGGGCCGAGCCGCGGCTCGGCGCGATGCATGAAGCGGTCGCGGTCATGAAACCACGGCCGGTCGCGATAGAAGTGATCCCAGTACGGCCCGATCGCGAACACGACGACCGGGAAGCCGAGGTCGGCCCCGTAGTCGAGCAGCGGCTCGTAGCCGCCCTGATACGGATAGTCGAGCAGTCCCGCGTAGATCCAGCCGCGCACCCCCGGCAACGCCACGTCGCACCACGTGTAGTCGCTGATGCAGCCGATCACGGACACCATCGTGCCCTCCGGAATCTCCGCGACGAGCGGATAATCCTGCGCCGGGCCCGCGCGCAGGTTCGCCGGCGCGTTCGTGTACGCCTCGGTCTGCGCGTCGGCGACGCCCGGCAATGCCAGCAGCCCGAGCAGTGCGATGCAGATGCCTCGGGCGATCGTGTTTCTCATGATGCTCTCCTGCGCGGCGCGGGCGCACGCCGTGTCACCGCATGTCGCGCCGTCTGCGGCAGACGCCGCACGGCTTCGCGTGACGCGCGGGCGCGGCGCGCGATCGCACCGGCTCCGCCCGCCGCTCAGTGTCCGTGTCCGCCGCCGAAATGCCCGCCGCCCATCGGCGGATGCCCGAAATGCCCGAAATGTCCGCCGCCGCCGTGGCCATGGAAGTGTCCCCCGCCGCCGAATCCGAACCCGATACCGATCGCGACCGGCGGCCAGCAGCAGTCGTACCAGCCAGGGTAGTACGGCGGGTAGTAGTACGGATAGGGATACGGATACGGCGGTGGATAGACCGGCCCGGCGTAGACATCGGGCGAGACCGTGGCCGAAGCATCCGGCGCCGCGGCGGTACTGTCCGGCGCGGTCGTGCCGCCCGGCGTCTGCGCCACCGTGGCCGGCACATAGTACGGCGGTGCGTACCCGTACGGCGGGTTCGTGTAATAGCAACCGCCGAGCATCAGCGCAGCCAACGCGAATGAGGCGGGCCTCAACGCGGAAATCGGGTTCATCTCGCGCTCCAGCCGGATCGGCGCCGCGCCACCCGGCGCACGCCTACATCTGTAGCTTACGTCTCCCGCACATTTCGGGACGTATGATCGGTTACTGTTTGTTTCATGCAGCGAAGCCGCGACCGTTCCGCGGGCACGCGGCGGGCCGCCCGGCTTGTACCGCGGCGGTGCCCCCCGCATCCGGATCGGCGCATGGCGGATGGTCCCGGCATGCGGGTTTAGGACCATTGAAAGCTGCGCCACAGGCCACAATCTGTTGGATATCAGGCATGCCGGCGCGGACGGGCGTCCGCGACTTCCCGGCAGCCGGCCCCGGCGGACGCAAGCCCGCCGCAGCAGGAAAGCGGCGCAAGCCGCCAGCGACATGGACACGCCAGGCCGCCCACCACGCGCGGACGAATCCCCCGACATGATTGCCCGCCTGCTGGCGCTCGCCAGCGAACAGGGCTACCTGATTCACGCCGACCTGATCGACGCGCTGCCGGCCGGCTGCGATACCTCGGAAGCGCTCGAGGCGGTGCACGCCGCGCTCGCGGACCTCGGTATCGCGGTGCTCGACGAACGCCCGCAGCCGGCGCCGTTCGCCGAAGCGGCGGCCGTCGTCGTCGATCGCGACGCACTCGACGAAGGCGGCGCGCTGCTCGACGATATCGCGCGCGGCGCGAGTGCGTCGACCGACCCGCTCGCCGTCTACCTGCGCCGCATGCATGCGGTGCCGCTGCTGACGCGCGACGAGGAAATCGCACTCGCCCGCGAAATCGAAGCGGGCCGCCGCCAGCTGTTGCACGCGCTCGCCGGCTGCCCGGCCGCCGCCGACGCACTGCTCGCGCACTTCGGCAGCATCGCCGCACCCGGCGACGACACCGATGCGCCCCCTGCCGTCACGCTGGCCGCGCTGCGCAAGGCGGTCGCCGCGGTACGCCGCGCGCTGCACGTCGACGGCTGCCGATCCGCAGGATACCGAAATGCGCAGAGCCGGCTCGCGACACGGCTCGACGCGATCGCATGGCCCGCCGCGGGACTCGAGGATGCCTGCCGGGTGCTGCACGCGCTGGCCGCGTCGACGACGCACGGCGGCGCGACGCAGGACCCCGACCCGCCGCTGCTCGACACGGTCACGCGGCGCGCGCTTGCAGCCGCGCTGCGCGACGGCCAGCGCACGATGCACGATGCGACGCGCCGGATGCTCGAAGCGAACCTGCGCCTCGTGCTGTCGGTCGCCCGCAAGTATGCGAACCGCGGCGTCGACCTGTCCGACCTCGTCCAGGACGGCAGCATCGGCCTGCTGCGCGCGATCGAGAAATTCGAATACCGCCGCGGCTTCAAGTTCTCCACCTACGCGACGTGGTGGATCCGCCAGGCGGTCGCACGCGCAGTCGCCGAACGGGCGCGGACGATCCGCCTGCCGGTACACGTCGGCGATCAGGTCCACCGCGTGAAGCGCACCGCGCAGCGCCTGCACCAGCGCACCGGCCGCAAGGCGACGCCCGCGCAGCTCGCGGCCGAAAGCGGGCTCACCGAGGCCAAGCTGCGCACCTTGCTTGCGCTGCCGGGCGAGCCGGTGTCGCTCGACACGCCGCTGCCCGATGCCGACACCGGGCTCGGCGAGATGATCGAGGACCGCGCGTCGCGCAGCCCGTTCGACACGCTCGCCGATGCGCGCCTGCGCGACTGCGTCGCCGCGCTGCTGAAGTCGGTGACGCCGATCGAAGCCGACGTGCTGCGCCGGCGCTTCGGCATCGACGGCGCGGAGCCGGACACCTACGAGTCGATCGCGAAGCAGGCCGGGATGTCGCGCGAGCGCGTGCGCCAGATCGAACGGCGCGCGCTCGCGGCATTGCGCGAATCGGAAGCGGCCGAGGACGCGCATACGTTCCTCGACATGTGACGCGTGCAATGCGGCGCGGAATCGGCGGCATGATCGTCGTCGGCATGCCGCGGAGCGCGCGTTCGCGCAGCGCGACGACGCGTGCGCGCCTTGTCAATCCCGCAACACGAGCCTGCCCGCGCCATCGATCCGCACATGTGTGCCGAACACCGCGCTTTCGCGCTCGAGCGTATCGGCCAGCCACGCGATGCCCTCTGCCGGCGCGCGACGCACGCTCAACTGGCGGATCTGCATCGGCACCATGAACAGGTCGCCGAGCGCGCCGCTGCTCGTGTCGACGAGCGGGAAAACCATCAGCACGAGATCGGGCCGCCACGCGCGATGGCCGGCGATCCCTTCGTAATCGTTCAGGAAGTCGCCGCAGCCGTACAGGATCAGCCGTCCGCGATACCGTTCGATGCCCCTGACATGATGCGACGAATGTCCGTACACGATGTCGACACCGCCCGTGTCGATCAGACCGTGCGCGAACGCGCGCTCGTCGGCGCTCGCCGCGTAGCCCCAGTTGCCGCCCCAGTGCAGCGACACGACGTTCACGTCGCCGGCCGCGCGCCGTGCGTCCCCGAGACGGCGGCCGATCGCGTCGGCCCGTGCGGGCGACAGATCGGGCAGCACGTTGACGCCGCCCTGCGTCGCATGCGCGGCCCACGTATCGGGCACCCCGGCGCTCGCCGTCGCGAACGCGTCGATCCGCACCCGCGCGCCGTTTGCGCATTCGACGACCGCAGGCGCGGCCGCCACCGCCGCGTCGCGCCCCGCGCCGACCGTCGCGATGCCGGACCGCGCGAGGGTCGCGCAGGTCTCGTCGAGGCCCGCGCGGCCCCAGTCCATCGTGTGATTGTTCGCGAGCACGCAGCAATCGACCTGCGCGCGCAGCAGGCAGCCGATGTTGTCGGGGTGCATCCGGTACAGCACCGACTTGCCCGGCCAGCGGTCGTTGCTGGCCGTGACGGCCGTCTCGAGATTGACGATCCGCGCGTCGGGCCGCACGCGGTCGAGCTCGGCGAGCGCATCGCCCCACGGATACGCGTCGTCACGATGTGCAGGCAGCCGGCCGTTTTCCTGCTCGGCGAGCCGCACGTAATCGCGCGCGGAACGGCATACGGGTTCGAACAGGCGCGGATCGCCCGGATGCGGCAGGATCTGGTCGATCCCGCGCCCCGTCATCACGTCGCCGCACAGGAACAGCCGCACGCAGCCCGGCGGCCGCGTGCGTCGGGTGTCGTTCATCGCCGCAGGAGCCAGAACAGCACCGTCAGCACGACCGACAGCAGCACGCAGGTCGCGAGCGGAAAGTGGAAGCTGAATCCGTCGCGCACGATGTGGATGTCGCCCGGCAGCCGGCCGAACGGAATCCGGGCGAGCCAGCGCCAGCCGAGGCCCGCCGCGACCAGCAGCATTCCGGAGATCAACAGCGCCCGTTGCATCGCCCCCTCCTGCGTCACGTTCCGCACACAGCGTAACGCCGCGCGGCGCCCGCCGGGAATGCGCGTATGCTTGACGGGGCACGATCAAGGGGCGCGATCATGTGCAACGTTTGCCATTGATACGCGTCAATTTTTTGCGCCCGGCCGCCGGGACAATTGCCGCAGGCCGGACCGACGCGCGGAGCGCCGCGTCTTCCGTTTGCGTTCCTGCGCATTCCCGCCATGCTGATGACCGCCAGCCGAACGTACGAGGAAAACCGGCAGATCGCGGAATGCCTGCGCGAGGCGTCGCAGCGCCTGTCGGATCAGGGCGCGAACCCGTATCGTGCCGGCGCGTATCGCGCGGCGGCCGACACGATCGACGGCCTCGACGACAACCTGCGAAGCCTGTTCGACGCGGGCGGCATCGACGCGCTTGACGCGCTGCCGCATATCGGCACCGGCATCGCGCGAGCGATCGCGGAACTGCTGGTCACCGGGCACTGGCGCCAGCTCGACCGCCTGCGCGGCGAAGTCGAGCCGGCGTCCGCATTCGAGTCGGTGCCCGGCATCGGCCGCGAACTCGCGATGCGCATTCACGAAACGCTGCACATCGATACGCTCGAGGATCTCGAGATCGCCGCGCGCAGCGGCCGGCTCGAAACGGTCGCGGGTGTCGGCCCGCGACGTGCGGCAGGGATCCGCGCTGCGCTCGACGACGTGCTGAGCCGCCGCCGGCGCTGGCTCGGCCGCCCGCAGGACGACAGCCTCGGCGCCGAACCGCCTGTCGAACTGCTGCTTCATATCGACCGCCTCTATCGCGCCCGGGCTGCCGCCGGCAAGCTGCCGACCATCGCCCCGAAGCGCCTGAACCCGGAAGGCGCGGCCTGGCTGCCCGTAATGCACGAGACGCGAGGCGGCTGGCATTTCACGGCGCTGTTCTCGAACACGGGGCGTGCGCACGAACTCGGCCGCACGACCGATTGGGTCGTGCTCTATTTCTACGACGATATGCATGAGGAACACCAGCGCACCGTCGTCACCGAGACGCACGGCAATCTGGCCGGCAAACGTGTCGTCCGCGGCCGCGAGATGGAGTGCACCGCGTATTACGCCGTTTGACCCGCGTCCGGGCGTGCAGGCGCTGTCGTGGACGGATCTGCACCCGGCACGGACGCGGGTTCGATCGCCGGCTCAACCGCCGATTCCGCCGCGGCTTCGCCGCGCCGCCGGCCGGCCGCTCGCGTATCGGTGACGACATGCGCAAATGCGCCGTCGCCATACGCGCGCTCGACCTTCGACACGATCACGTGATAGCCGCCGTACCACTTGCGGTACTGGCGTTTTGCGTCGAGATGCCGCGGGTCCGTCGCGAACGCGCGCAATGACGCTTCGTCATGCCAGTAATAGGTCGCGTTGACCATGCTCCCGTCGGCCGAGCGCCACGATTCCGCACCCGCAAAGCCCGGCAGGCTGATCGCGACGGCATCGATCGTCGCGCTCAATGCGCGAAACGTGTCGTCGATCTCGCCCGGCCGGTAAATGAACGCTGCGATATACATTCGGTTTCCTTGTTTCCTTGTCGTTCCGGTTGACGATTGCTGCATGCGCCGGTCAAACCGGCCTCGACATCACCGCCAGCCGCACCGCGAGCAGCACGAGCACGGCGGCCAGCCCGCGCGACTGGATCGTCGCCGCGCGCGCATGGCGCGACATCAGGCGCTGCACCGAGCCGCCCGCCGCGCCCAGCAGCAGGTGAAAGACCGTGCTGATCGCGGTCAGCACGCAGCCGAGCTCGATCAGCTGCATCGTGACCGCACCCTGGCGCGGCTCGACGAATTGCGGCAGAAACACCACGAAGAACAGCAGCGCCTTCGGATTCAGCAGGCTGTTCAGCATCGCCCGCCACGCGACCGACGCCAGCGACCGCTGCGGCGCGCCGGCGGTGCCGAGGCGCCCCGGCCGCCGCAACGCGTTGAACGCCATCCACAGCAGGTACGCGGCGCCGGCGTAGCGGATCACGTCGAACGAAGGCGGCCACGCATTGACGGCCGCCGTGATGCCCGTGGCCGTCAGCGCCGTCAGGATCAGGTCCGCGACGCCGATGCCGAGCGCCGCCGCCGCGCCGCCGCGCACGCCGTATGTGACGCCGTGCGCGAGCACGAACGTCATGTTCGGCCCCGGCGACAGGAGCAGCAGCATCACCGCCGCGGAAAAAATCGAGAGCGTCGTCAGTCCGATCATGGTGGTCCAGGTTTGCGTGAGCGATGCCGCCAGCGTAATCTTCCGATTCGATACAAACAAAGAATTGTTCCAGATACAAACGATGCGCGAACCCCGTTACCAGCCGATCGTCGACGACTTCGCCGCGCAGATCCGCGCGGGACGGCTCGCCCCCGGCGTCCAGCTCCCGACCGTGCGCGCGCTGATGAAGCAGCACGGCATCGCGCTCGCGACCGCCGCGCGCGTCTATGCGGAACTCGAGGCGGTCGGCCTCGTCGTCGGCGAGACCGGGCGCGGCACGTTTGTCCGCGATACGTCGCTGCCGCGCGGCCTCGGCCTCGAACAGCAGCCGGCCCGCACCGGCGCGATCGACCTGACCTTCAACTATCCGTCGCTGCCCGGGCAGGTCGAGCTGCTGCGCAACGGGCTGCGCGTGCTCGCCGCGTCGGGCGATCTCGACGCGCTGCTGCATTCGGCGCCGCAAGGCGGGCGGCCGCACGAACGGCAGGCCGTCGCGCGTCATCTCCGGAACCGCGGTATCCGCGTGCCCGGCGAACAGGTGCTGATCGTCAACGGCGCGCAGCAGGGTCTCGCGGTCGGCGCGATGGCGTTGCTGCAGCCGGGCGACGTCGTCGCCGTGGACACGCTGACCTATCCGGGAATGAAGGCGCTCGCCCACGCGCACCGGCTCGAACTCGCGCCGGTGCCGACGCGCGCAGGCGGCGGCATGGATCTCGACCGGCTCGCGGCGCTGTGCCGCAAGCGGCCCGTGCGGGCCGTCTACACGATGCCGACGCTGCACAATCCGCTCGGCACGGTGATGGACGAGCCGGACCGTGTGCGGCTCGCGGCGCTGGCGGAGCGGCACGATCAGCTGATCATCGAGGACGGCGCCTATGCGTTCCTCGCGGAGCCCGCGCCGAGGCCGGTGTTCACGCATGCGCCGGAGCGCACGCTGTATGTGTCGGGACTGTCGAAGAGCGTCGCGTCCGGGCTGCGGCTCGGGTTCGTCGCGGCGCCGCTGCGCTGGGTGCCCGCGCTCGAACGCGCGATCCGCGTGTCGACGTGGAATACGCCGTCGCTGACAGTCGCGCTCGCGTGCCAGTGGATCGACCAGGGCGTGGTCGATACGCTCGAGGAACAGAAACGCCGCGATGCGCGGCGCCGGCAGAAGCTCGCGCGGCGAGTGCTCGACGGCGCCGCGCTGCTCGCGCATCCGTCGTCGTATTACCTGTGGCTCACGCTGCCCGACCATCTGCGCGCCGACGACGTCGCGGCCGCGCTCGAGCGGGACCGGGTGCTCGTGACGACAGCCGAGCCGTTCGCGACGACCGCCAGCGCCCCTCAGGCGCTGCGGATTGCGCTCGGCTCGATTGCGATGGATGCGCTCGACGCGGCACTGCGGTGCGTCCGGCGTGCGGTGATCGGCTAACGCGATGGCGTTCGTGCAGCACGGCGCAACTGCATGACGGCGTGACGCCGTGGCGAGCTCAACCCTTCACGGCAGGATCACGCCGCGCGCCCGCAACTCGTCCGCAAGCGACGGCGCGTCGACGTAGCGATACCCGAGCAGCCCCGCATCGACCGCGCCGGCAACGTTCGCGTCGGTATCGTCGATGAACAGCGTGGCGCCCGGCCGCGCGCCGAGCTGCCCGACGCAGCCGAGATACGCCTGCGCGGCCGGCTTGGCCGCGCCGAACGATGCCGATGCGTACACGTGCATGCCGAACAGGCGCGCGACCGGCGGATTGAGATAGTCGAGATGATCGGTGACGAGGCGGCTGTTGTTCGTGAGCACCGCGATCGGGTGCCGCTCGGCCACTTGCTCGGCGAGCGCGAGCGTCTCGCCGTTCGGCGTGATCGACGCGTGGCGCGAATCGAGCCACGTGTCGCGGCTGACATGGCAGTTCAGCAGGTCGCCGAGCGCTTGCAGATACGCGTCCGGCGTGATTTCGCCTGCATCGGCGCGCGCTTCGAGGCCGGACTCCCAGATCGCATAGCGGATCAGGTCGGGCGGCCGGCCCGTCAGCGCCGCGAGACGCGCGACCCGCGCCGCGCGATCGTAGTGCGTCAGCACCCCTTCCATGTCGAACAGCACCCACGCGATCGGCAAGCTCATGGCGCCCCCTCGGGTCGAACGGCGATCGGACGAAGCCGCCACACGGCGGACGGCTCACCGCGCCATTGTGCCTCGGCGGCCGGCCGTTCGGCAGGTATGTGCAGCCCGCCTGACCGGCACGGCGCCGGCCCGCCCCGCGATCCGGCGTGAACGACGGCCGCACGCGGCCGTTGCCGGCCTCGCTTCGTCCGCTGCCTCTCGCCGGCCAAACCTTGTCCGCACACCTCGCCGGCCGTGCGCGCTCACACGCGCCCCGGCGCTGCGCTCAGGCGTCGTCCGCACCAGCCGGTTTCGCGCGACGCGCAACGTGGCGGTGCCCGGCAATGCGCAACAACTTCTGGAACGACGGGCATTGCAGATGACTTGGCGCGGGGCAGACCGCCGCATGCCGCAGCCCGTCACGCACCGCGCTGAGCCGGCGGATCGTGCGATCGAGTTCGTCGGCCTTCGCGTCGAGCGTCGCGCGATCGATCGCGGGCTCGCCACCCGTGCCGAGCATCGCGCCGATCTCGTCAAGCGAGAACCCGGCCACGCGGCCGAGCGCGATCAGCGCGAGCCGCTGCAGCACCGCCTGGCCGTACTGCCGCCGCAGGCCGCGACGCCCGTTCGACACGATCAGTCCCTTCTCCTCGTAATAGCGCAGCGTCGAAGCGGGCAATCCCGCGTGACGCGCGACATCAGCGATATCCAGACTGCCCATGCTTGACCTCAAGTGAACTTGAGCCAGCAAGATAGCCGCTCGATCTCGTCAAAACAAGCTGGAATTCGGCTTCGGGATCGCCGCATCGCGCTCGCCGCAGCCGAGCGTCGCGCGCCGCCGCAGCATCGTCACGTATCTGTCGTACGGGGTCGGGTCGTATCTGGCGGCGCTCGTGCTGCGGGCACGCGTGCCGTGATGCGGCATGCGTACGCCGCCCGCGGTCACTCCCCGCCGCTGTCGTTGAGGTTTTGACGCACCCGCCCGAGCAGGCGGATCAGCGTGTCGCGCTCGTCGCGCGACAGGCCGCGCAGCCCGTCGTCGGCGACCGTATCGCCCACTTCGAGCATCTGCGGAAAGATCTCGCGCGACTTGTCCGTCAGCCGGATCACGAACGCGCGCCGGTCGTCGTCGTTCGCGACGCGCTCGATCCAGCCGCAGCTTTCCATCCGGTCGAGCAGGCGCGTCAGCGAGATCGGCGTGATATCCAGCCATTCGGCCAGCCGCGCCTGGTTCATCTCGCCCTTCCACGTCAGGTACGCGATCACGCGGCTTTGAGCGCGCGTCACCCCGAGCTGCCTCGCGCGCCGGTCGTACAGGCGGCCGTACTGCCGGGCGACGTCGGCGATCAGGTAGCCGATCCGGTTCTCGTAAGTGTTGTCCATGCGCGGATTATAGGGGTCAAGCCGAAAGCCGGCGTCGGCGGCGCTGGCCGCCGTGGATATGAGTCCATATATAATAAGCACACTCATTATTTGAACGGCGCCCGATCTTCGACGCGGCGCCGGCCCCACGGAGACACCCCTTGAGCCCCGCTCACGCCGCCGCATCCCCGACTCCCGCGCTGAACCGTCCGATGCTGACGCTGTCGATCATGCTCGCGACGCTGATCCAGACGCTCGACAGCACGATCGCGAACGTCGCGCTGCCGCATATGCAGGGCAGCCTGTCCGCGTCGCAGGACGAGATCACGTGGGTGCTGACCTCGTACATCGTCGCCGCCGCGATCGCGACGCCGCTCACCGGCTGGCTGTCCGACCGGCTGAGCGTCAAGCGGCTGCTGACGATCTCGATCGCCGGCTTCACGCTCGCATCCGCGCTGTGCGGGCTGTCCGAAACGCTCGTGCAGATCGTCGGGTCGCGGCTGCTGCAGGGCGTGTTCGGTGCCGCGCTCGTGCCGCTGTCGCAGTCGATCCTGCTCGACATCAATCCGCGCGAGAAGCAAGGCCAGGCGATGGCGATCTGGGGGATGGGCGTGATGGTCGGGCCGATCCTCGGCCCGACGCTCGGCGGCTGGCTGACCGACAGCTACAACTGGCGCTGGGTGTTCTTCATCAACGTGCCGATCGGCGCGTTCGCGCTCGCCGGCGTGCTCACGTTCCTGCCCGCGCGCGCGCCGCGCCCGCACGTGAAGTTCGACACATTCGGCTTCGCGACGCTCGCGCTCGCGATCGGCGCGTTCCAGGCGATGCTCGACCGCGGCGAGCAGCTCGACTGGTTCGGCTCCCACGAGATCCAGATCGAGGCGCTGGTCGCGGCGCTCGCGTTCGCGTTCTTCCTCGTGCACACGGCGACGGTCGGCAAGGCGTCGTTCTTCAAGTCCGAACTGCTGCGCGATCCGAATTTCGCGACCGGCACGCTGTTCATCTTCGTCGTCGGCGCGGTGCTCTACGCGACCCGCGCGCTGCTGCCGCCGATGCTGCAGAACCTGATGGGCTACCCGGTCGCGATGACGGGGCTCGTCACTGCGCCGAGCGGCGCGGGCACGATGATCGCGATGCTGTTCGTCGGGCGGCTGCTGAAATATGTCGATGCGCGGATGCTGCTGCTCGCGGGGCTGTCGATCTCCGCGCTCGCGCTGTGGCAGATGATGCAGTACACGGTCGTGCTGTCGGCGGCGGACATCGTGTGGCCGGGCGTCGTGCAGGGATTCGGGCTCGGGCTCGTGTTCGTGCCGCTGAGCACGCTGACGTTCTCGACGCTCACGCCCGAGCTGCGCGCGGACGGCACCGCCACCTACAGCCTGATGCGCAACATCGGCAGCAGCATCGGCATCTCGATCGTGCAGACGCTGATGACCCGCAATACGCAGGTCGCGCACGCGGATCTCGCGACGAACGTCACGCCGTTCAACCCGGCCGTGCAGGCGATCGTCGGCAGCGGCAGCCGCATCGACATCGCGCTGCTCGACCGGACGATCAACCAGCAGGCATCGATGATCGCGTACCTGAACGACTTCAAGCTGATGTTCGTCGCGACGCTGCTGATGATCCCGTTGCTGCTGCTGATCCGGCCCGCGCAGCAGGCCGGCAGCGCCGACGTCGCGCACGCGGCGATGGATTGACGCGCGCCGGCGGCGCGCGTCGGGACGGCGGGGTCAGCCCTTCATCGACCCGGTCCGCACGAAGCGCTCGTGCCATGACAGCGCCTCGCCGAGCAGGTGCGGCGTCTGCTTGCCGAAGCTCTCGCGGCACGCGCGCTCGAAGTAATCCTCGAGCATCGGCCGGAAGTCCGGATGCGCGCAGGTCGAGATGATCTTGCGCGCGCGCTGCTTCGGCGACAGGCCGCGCAGGTCCGCGAGGCCCTGCTCGGTGACGACCACCGCGACGTCGTGCTCGGTGTGGTCGACGTGGCTCGCCATCGGCACGATCCGCGAGATCGCGCCGCCCTTTGCGGTGCTCGCCGACATGAAGCACGACAGGTAGCCGTTGCGCGCGAAGTCGCCCGAGCCGCCGATGCCGTTCTGGATCTTCGTGCCCATCACGTGCGTCGAGTTCACGTTGCCGTAGATGTCGGCCTCGATCATCCCGTTCATCGCGATGCAGCCGAGCCGGCGCACGAGCTCCGGATGGTTGCTGATCTCCTGCGGGCGCAGCAGGATCTTCTCGCGGAACATCGCGATTTCATCCGCGAAGCGCTTGACGGCGTCGGGGCTCAGCGACAGCGCGGTCGCCGATGCGAAGCTCAGCGTGCCGTCCGCGAGCAGGTCGAGCATGCCGTCCTGGATCACCTCGGTGTACGCGGTCAGGTTCGAGAACCCGGCCGAGCTCAGTTCGGCGAGCACCGCGTTCGTGATGTTGCCGACACCCGACTGCAGCGGCAGCAGGTTTTCCGGCAGGCGGCCGCGCTTCACCTCGTGGCGCAGGAAATCGATCAGTTGCAGCGCGATCTGCTTCGACGTCTCGTCCGGCGCGGAGAACGCATTGCTGCGGTCCGGCGCGTCGGTCTCGACGATCGCGACGATCTTCTCCGCCGGGCAGCGCAGGTACGGCTCGCCGATGCGGTCGTCGCTTTTCGTCAGCGGAATCGGCTTGCGGTGCGGCGGCAGCGCGGTGCCGTAATAGACGTCGTGCATCCCGTCGAGGCCGAGCGGCTGGCGCGAATTGACTTCGAGGATCACGTGCTTCGCCTGCTCGAGCCACGTCTTGTTGTTGCCGACCGACGCGGACGGGATCAGCAGCCCGTCCTCGCGGATGCCCGCGACTTCGACGATCGCGACGTCGAGCTCGCCGAACAGCCCGAACCACGCGTATTGCGCGACGTGGCTCAGGTGGATGTCCTGGTATTCGACCTCGCCGGCGTTGATCTTGTCGCGCAGCGTCGGGTCGGACTGGTACGGCAGGCGCATCGAGATGCCGTCCGTGCGGGCGAGCGCGCCATCGAGCTCAGGCGCGGTGGACGCGCCCGTCAGCACGTTGATGCGGAAATCTTCGCCCCGCGCGTGGGCGGCCTCGATGTGCCTGGCGAGTGCGGCCGGCACCGCTTTCGGGTAGCCCGAGCCGGTGAAGCCGCTCATCGCGACGGTCATGTCGGGACGGATCAGCGCGGCCGCTTCGTCGGCGGTACGGACGAGCGAACGCAGGGCGGGAGCAAGGATGCGTGATGAAGACATGGCAGAAGTTCGAACGCTTTTGGTCTGTCGTTGACGCCGCGGGGGGTGTCTCCTGAGCGGCGTGGAACCCTTGGGGCCGCGATCGGCGGCCGGCACCACAGGTACGACTGGAGTATCGCAGAGGCCGCAGCGGCGAAAATGTCCGCCGGATGCAAAAGACCCTTCCTGAATTTGCCGGATATCGAACGGCCGTTCTGTGACAGGCGGTGCGGAATCGGCCGTGCCGCCGCATACGCCTTGCACAAGCGCCCCGAGAGAACGAAACTGGATTGTGTCGTGCTTGTGTCGGGCTTGCGCCGCGCCGCGCCGTTCCTTGCCGCCGCCGGACGCGGTCGGGCAAGCCGCAATAGCACCCGAAAATGACAGGAGATTGAGCGGAAAAGAGCAGCAAATTACAATTCCGTATATATTTCGCCGATGGACCAAAGAAAAACCACCACACGTTCCGAGCCACCCCTACCGCGCACCTGGGATGCACGGCTTGCGCGCTCGCTTGTCCGCCCGCTCGTCGACACCCCCGTCACCCCGAATCACCTCACCACGGTCCGCCTGCTGATCGGCCTCGCCGGCGCCTGGTGCCTCGCGCACGGCGGCTTCGGCTGGAGCAACGTGGGCGCCTTTCTGATCGTCGTGTCGAACTTCGTCGACCACACCGACGGCGAACTCGCGCGCATCAGCGGCAAATCCAGCAAGATCGGCCATTTTTACGATCTCGCGGCGGACGCGGTCGTCACGATCGCGCTGTTCGTCAGCATGGGCGTCGGCATCGTCGCGCAGGGCGGCCAGATGGCCGCGCCGCCGGTGCTGCTCGGCGCGCTCGCCGGCGCGGCGGTCGCGCTGATCTTCTACCTGCGGATGCGCATCGAGTCGTTCGCCGGCAAGGTCGGCACGAAGCAGGCGTTCGCCGGCGGCTTCGAGACCGAGGACGTGCTCTACCTGCTGCCGCTCGTGACCCTCGCGGACGGCGTCGAGCCGTTCCTGCTCGCGGCGTCGATCGGCGCGCCGCTGTTCGCCGCATGGGTCGTGATCGACTGGTGGCGCATCGTGAAGCGCGGCAGCCTGCCGCGGAATCCAACCGAAATCCAGGCAACCAAATAAATGACGCCCAGCACACGCGACGATTCCGTGCTGAACCCGGCACGCCCCGCGCCCCGGCACGCAGCGGCGGCGGCCAGCCCCGACCGCACCGTGGCCGACCGCGTCGGCCAGCTCGACATCGGCCGCCTGCGCGACGACTACGCGCGCCAGGGTTCGTTCCTGTACCTCGACACGTTCCTGCCGCCCGACGCGCACGCGAAGCTCGCGGACGCCGCGCGCGCGCTGCTGGCCGACCTCAACCGCAATTACCTGCCCGGCCACAAGCAGGGTGGCAGCGTGAGCCGCCACACGATCGACGCGAAGGCGCCGTACATCGCCGAGCTGTACCGCTCGAAGGCGCTGATCGGCTTCCTCGAGAAGCTGACCGGCGATACGCTGCTGCTGTCGCCGGAAGACGATCCGCATGCGTACGCGCTGTATTACTACACGAAGCCCGGCGACCATATCGGCTGGCACTACGACACGTCGTACTACGACGGCCGCCGCTACACGCTGCTGATCGGCGTGATCGACGATTCGTCCTGCCGTCTCGACTACGAGCTGCACACGCGCAACCCCGACGTACCCGACGAACCGGGCACGGTGCAGATCGCCGACGGCGGCATCGTGCTGTTCGACGGCGACAAGCTGCGCCACCGCGTGACGCCGCTCGGCCAGGACGAGATGCGCGTGTCGCTCACGTTCGAGTACGTGACCGACCCCGGCATGCGGCCGTGGAAGCGCTTCATCTCGAACATGAAGGACGCGATCGCGTACTTCGGTTTCCGCCAGGTGTTCAAGCAACTGGCGCCACGACGCACGAAGGCGCCATGACACGCGCCGGCATGATCCTGCTGTCCCTCGGGACGGCACTGTTCGTTGCACTCCTTGCCTGGCAAGGGGTGGGCGCGGTCGCGTCGACGTTGCTCGCGGCCGGCTGGGGGCTCGCGCTCGTCGCGGCGTTCCACGTCGTGCCGCTCGTGATCGACGCGGCGGCCATCTCCGTGATGTTCCGCCGCGGCCAGCCCGGCGCCGAGCTCGGCAATGCGCTGCGCGCGCGCTGGGTCGGCGAATCGGTGAACAGCCTGCTGCCCGCCGGCCAGATCGGCGGGCCCGTGCTGATGGTGCGCCACCTCGCGCAGCGCGGCATGCGGATGGCCGACGCCGCCGCGGCGATCACCGTCAGCACGACGATGCAGGCCCTCGCGCAGATGGCGTTCGCGCTGATCGGCATCGCCGCGTTCAGCGTGTACGCGACACACGATTCGATCCAGCATCTGCGCACGCCGGCACTGATCGCGACCGGCGTGCTCGGCGGCTGCGCGGTGCTGTTCTATGCCGCGCAGCGGCGCGGGCTGTTCGGCCGCGGCCTGCGCGTTGCGTCGAAGCTGCTCGGCCCGCGCGACTGGTCGTCGCTCGCGACGCGCGCGGACGCGATCGACGACGCGGTCGGCACGCTGTACCGCGACCGCGGCAAGGTCGCGGCGACCTTCGCGCTGAGCCTCGTCGGCTGGATCGTCGGCACCGCGGAAGTCTGGCTTGCGCTGCACTTCCTCGGCCATCCGGTGAGCTGGCTCGACGCGCTGCTGCTCGAAAGCGTCGGCCAGGCGATCCGCGGCGCCGCCTTCGCGATCCCGGGCTCGCTCGGCGCGCAGGAAGGCGGCTACCTGCTGCTCGCGCCGCTCGTCGGCCTGCCGCCCGACGCGGCGCTCGCGCTTTCGCTCGCGAAGCGCGCGCGCGAACTCGCGCTCGGCCTCCCCGGCCTGCTCTACCTGCATTTCAGTGAAAGAAACTGGCAGCGGCGCCGTGCGCCGCAGCCCCTCGCCGACTGACCGGTCACGAACCGGTCCGTCTGACTTTTGGTTGGAGAACACATGCGAGCCATCATTCTTGCGGCAGGCCTCGGCTTGCGCCTGCAACAGCCTCCCGAAGCGCAATTCCCGAAGTGTCTGCTGCGCTTCGACGACACCTCGCTGCTCGAGCGCCACTTTCGCGTGCTCGACGCCGCGGGCGTCGACGAGATCGTGCTGGCGCTGGGCTTCGAGGCCGACAAGGTCGAGGAAGAGCTGAAGCGCCTCGGCCGCCGCGCGGAGATCGTGCTGAACGAGCGCTACGATCTCGGCAGCGTGCTGACCGTGCATACGGTCGCCGACGCGATGACGCGCGGCGGCGACGTGCTGCTGATGGACGCCGATGTGCTGTACGACGACAGCATCCTGCATGCGCTGGTGGCCGACCCCGGCCAGCCGGTCGACCGGCTGCTGATCGACCGCGATTTCGAGGCCGGCGACGAGCCCGTCAAGCTGTGCCTGAAGGACGGCGTGCCGGTCGAGCTGCGCAAGCAGCTCGCGGTCGATCTCGCCTACGACACGATCGGTGAATCGGTTGGCTTCTTCCGCTTCACCGAAGGCACCGCGCGCCGCCTCGCGACGATCGTCGCGGGCTACGTCGACAGCGGCCGCGCGAACATGCCGCACGAGGAGGCGGTTCGCGACCTGCTGCTCGAAGGCGGCCATGCGTTCGACGTGGCCGACGTGACGGGCGCGCCGTGGATCGAGATCGACTTCCCGAACGACGTCGCACGCGCCGCGCAGGACGTCCTGCCGCTGATTCAGCGCACGACCGTGGGAGCCGCACGATGAACGCACGTGAACCCAACTTCACCGAATCGCGCAGCGCCCGCCTGCGCCGGATGCTCGTCAGCAGCGACCTCGAATTCCTGATGGAAGCGCACAACGGGCTGTCCGCGCGGATCGTCCGCGAGGCCGGCTTCAAGGGAATCTGGGCGTCGGGCCTCGCGATCTCCGCGCAGTTTGGCGTGCGCGACAACAACGAGGCGAGCTGGACCCAGGTCGTCGACGTGCTCGAATTCATGGCCGACGCGAGCGACCTGCCGATCCTGCTCGACGGCGACACGGGCTACGGCAACTTCAACAACGTGCGCCGCCTCGTGAAGAAGCTCGAGCAGCGCGGCATCGCCGGCGTGTGCATCGAAGACAAGCAGTTCCCGAAAACGAACAGCTTCATCGACGGCGAGCGCCAGCCGCTCGCCGAGATCGACGAGTTCTGCGGCAAGATCAAGGCCGGCAAGGATTCGCAGAGCGATCCGGACTTCTCGATCGTCGCGCGCGTCGAGGCACTGATCGCCGGCTGGGGGATGGACGAGGCGCTGCGCCGCGCGAACGCGTACGCGGAAGCCGGCGCCGACGCGATCCTGATCCACAGCAAGCTGTCGCGCCCGGACGAGATCCTGCAGTTCGCACGCGAATGGAGCGGCAAGGCGCCGCTCGTGATCGTGCCGACCAAGTACTACAGCACGCCGACCGACGTGTTTCGCCAGGCCGGCATCAGCACCGTGATCTGGGCGAACCACCTGATCCGCGCGTCGGCATCCGCGATGCAGGCGGTCGCACGCGAGATCCACGACAGCGAGACGCTGATCAACGTCGAGGATCGCGTCGCGTCGGTCAACGAGATCTTCCGCCTGCAGGACGCCGACGAATATTCGGCGGCCGAGCGGATCTACCTGTCGTCGTCGTCGCGCGCGTCGAACGCCGCGATCGTGCTCGCCGCGAGCCGCGGCAAGGGCCTCGAGGCCGTCACCGAAGACAAGCCGAAGGTGATGCTGCCGGTTGCCGGCAAGCCGCTGCTGCGCTGGCTCGTCGACGGCTTCAAGAAGCACGGCGTGAACGACATCACCGTGGTCGGCGGCTATCGCGCGGACGCGATCGACACGTCGGGCATCAAGCTCGTCGTCAACGAGCGCCATGCGCAGACGGGCGAGCTCGCATCGCTCGCGTGCGCGGCCGGGCGCCTGACCGGCGACACCGTGATCTCGTACGGCGACCTGCTGTTCCGCAGCTACATCCTGCGCGACCTCGCGGAAAGCGAGGCGGAGTTCAGCGTCGTCGTCGATTCGTCGCAGACGCAGCCGTCGAACCAGAGCGTGCGCGACTTCGCATTCTGCTCGACCGATGACGACCGCGGCCTGTTCGGCCAGAAGGTACTGCTCGAGCGCGTGTCGAGCGACGCTGCCGAAGGCAAGCCGCACGGCCGCTGGATCGGCCTGCTGAACGTGCGCGGCGCGGGCGTGGCGCGCCTGAAGGCGATGCTCGCGACGCTGCAGGCGCGCGACGATTTCGACACGCTCGACATCCCGTCCCTGCTCAACGAACTGATCGCCGCCGGCGAGAAGATCGAGGTGCAGTACGTGCACGGCCACTGGCGCGGTGTCAACGACCTGGAAGACTTCCGCCGCGCGGGCGACTTCGCGCACGGCCAGACGCCGCTGTCGGAACAGAACGCCGGCAACGGAGGCGTGCAATGATCGAAGCGGCCCAGTTTGTCGAGGCCGCCCGCGCGCGCGGCTTCGACTGGTATGCGGGCGTGCCCTGCTCGTACCTGACGCCGTTCATCAACTACGTGCTGCAGGATCCGACGCTGCACTACCTGTCGGCCGCGAACGAAGGCGACGCGGTCGCGCTGATCGCGGGCGCGACGCTCGGCGGCAAGCGCGGGATCGCGATGATGCAGAACTCGGGGCTCGGCAATGCGGTGAGCCCGCTCACGTCGCTCACGTGGACGTTCCGCCTGCCGCAGCTGCTGATCGTCACGTGGCGCGGCCAGCCGGGCGTGCCCGACGAGCCGCAGCACGCGCTGATGGGCCCGATCACGCCCGCGATGCTCGACACGATGGAGATCCCGTGGGAGACCTTCCCGACCGATCCCGAGCAGGTCGGCCCGGCGCTCGACCGCGCGATCGCGCACATGGATGCGACCGGCCGCCCGTACGCGCTCGTGATGCAGAAAGGCAGCGTCGCACCGTATGAGCTCAAGGCGAACCCGGCTGCGAAGCCGCGCGCGCATGTCGCCGCGCAGTCGTCGTCGCACGCTGAATCGGCCGACGCATGGCCGACCCGCCACGACGCGCTGCAGCGCGTGATCGCGCACACGCCGGTCGATTCGACCGTCGTGCTTGCGTCGACGGGCTTCTGCGGCCGCGAGCTGTATGCGCTCGACGACCGCCCGAACCAGCTGTACATGGTCGGCTCGATGGGTTGCGTGACGCCGCTCGCGCTCGGTCTCGCGCTCGCGCGACCCGACCTCCACGTCGTCGCGGTCGACGGCGACGGCGCCGCGCTGATGCGGATGGGCGCGTTCGCGACGCTCGGCGCCTACGGTCCCGCGAACCTCACGCACGTGCTGCTCGACAACGGCGCGCACGAATCGACGGGCGGCCAGGCGACCGTGTCGCAGCACGTGTCGTTCGCCGGCGTCGCCGCCGCGTGCGGCTACGCGTCGGCGGTCGAAGGCGACACGCTCGACGTGCTCGATGCCGCCCTCTCCCGGTCGCCGCGCGCGAACGGCGCGCAGTTCGTGCGGCTCGCGATCCGCACCGGCGTGCCAGACGGCCTGCCGCGCCCGACCGTGACGCCGGTCGAGGTCAAGACCCGCCTGATGCGGCACCTCGGCGCCGCACCGACTGAAGTTGAAGGAGCCCATTGATGCTGCTGCTGAACCCCGGCCCGGTGACGCTGACTGAACGCGTGCGCCAGAGCCTGCTGCAACCCGACCTGTGCCATCGCGAAAGCGAGTTCTTCGACCTGCAGGACGAAGCCCGCGCGCGCCTCGTCGCCGCGTACGAGCTCGATCCGGCCGAATGGACCGCCGTGCTGATGACGGGCTCGGGCACCGCCGCGGTCGAAAGCATGATCGCGGCGCTCGTGCCGCAGGACGGCAAGCTGCTCGTGATCGAGAACGGCGTCTACGGCGAGCGCATCACGCAGATCGCGACGCAATACGGGATTGCCCATGACGTGCTGAAGCACGAGTGGATGGTCCCGCCCGATCTCGCGCAGATCGCCGCGCGACTCGATGCGGGCGGCTACTCGCACGTCGCGGTGATTCATCACGAAACGACGACCGGCCGCCTGAACGATCTCGGCGCGATCGCGGACGTGTGCCGCGCGCGCGGCGTGAAGCTGCTCGTCGACGGCGTCAGCAGCTTCGGCGCGGAAGCGATCGATTTCGCCGGCGGGAACATCGATGCGGTGGCCGCGACCGCGAACAAGTGCCTGCACGGCGTGCCGGGCGCGGCGTTCGTGATCGTGCGCCGCAGCGCGCTCGCGAAGGCCGCGAGCCGCACGTACTATCTCGACCTCGGCCGCCTCGCGAAGCTGCAGGACCAGCGCAACACGCCGTTCACGCCGTCGGTGCATGCGTACTACGCGCTCGTCGAGGCGCTGCGCGAATTCGACGAAGCCGGCGGCTGGCGCGCGCGCCATGCGCGCTACAAGGCGCTCGCCGATCAGGCGCAAGCCGGCCTCGCCGCGCGCGGGATGCCGCTCGTGCTGCCGGAAGGCGCGTCGTCGGTCGTGCTGCGCGCGTACCGGCTGCCGCAGGGCGTCACGTACGAAACGCTGCACGACGGGCTGAAGGCGCGCGGCTTCGTGATCTATGCGGGGCAAGGCGGGCTGTCGAAGGAGCTGTTCCGGATCTCGACGATGGGCGCGATCGAAGCGGCGGATGTCGAGCGCTTGCTGAACGGGTTCAGCGAATTGACGCGGTGAGCGTCGAAGCACCTGTCTGCATGAACATGAAAAGGCCCGCAAGGGCCTTTTTTTCATCTGGTGGGTCGGCTGCCTGCGCGACGCAACCGCCCGGTTCCTCAGAGCAGTTGCGCGTCGTTACGACATGACCTCCCGGTCTACCGGACCGAACACCGCCCTGTCACTCACCTTCCGACAGCCCGTTGTACGCGTCCATTACACGTCCGGAATACGCGAGCGCCGCCCCGGCGTTCATCGCGACTGCGACGCCAAGTGCCTCCGTCAGCTCGGCTTTCGACACACCCAGCTCGATCGCCTTCTTCACGTGATTCGCGATGCAGCTATCGCATCGGGTCGTGACGGCAACGGCCAGCGCAATCAGTTCGCGCGTCTTCGCATCCAGGTTGCCGGTTTCGGCGCCCGCCTGATGCAGCATCCGATAGCCGTCGATCGTCAAAGGACTCAGTTCCTTGATGTCCTTCATGCTTTGCCCGATCTTCGGCAAAAATTGTCGCCAGTTTTTCAGCATGAAACGTGTCTCCCCAATCAAGTCAGTCAACCAGGTCACTGGAGCCGCAACGCGGCCAAGGGCGCCGAGCGACACCCCGAAAGCCTCAGCGCCGCCCGCTCACCGCAAATCATCAGATGATACGCAGGAACCAGCCGGCCAGACTAGCGGGTAGTGACGACGCAAAACCGCAACGCTCATGGAACCCGGGCATCCATCACCCGGCCGATTCCGACATGAACCCCTTCGCGACAGGCCACCTCCCCGACAAGCCCGATGTAGACATTTTGTTCTAGACAATTTATTCTACATTCCGTCGCTTCCCCCATTGAGGTTCCGTGATGGCCAAGACTGCCCGTCCGCCCAAACCCACCGCGGCGGAACTCGATCTCCTGCGCGTTCTGTGGCCGCTCGGTCCCGCCACCGTCAAACAGGTTCATCAGGCCATGCAGGCCGAGCGTCCCGATATCACGTACGCCGTCGTGTTGCGCCAGATGCAGATCATGCATTCGAAAGGACTCCTGACGCGTGACGAGAGCGAACGCTCGCATGTCTACGCGCCGGCCCAAAGCCAGAACACGCTGCAGACCAGCCTGTTGAAGGAATTGATCAACAAGGCGTTCTCCGGATCGGGCAAGGCGCTCGTGCTGGCCGCATTGCGCGGGCACGTCACGAAGGAGGAGCGCGCCGAGATCCGCAAGCTCCTGCACGGAGAGGATCGTTGAGCGTCCTTTCCGGCGTTCTCGTTCAGGCCATCGGATGGGCACTCCTGCACTTCGTCTGGAAAGGCGCATTGATCGGCGTCGCAACGGCGCTATCGCTCAGGCTGTTGCACGATGCCAGTCCGCAGAGCCGCTATGCGCTGCTCTGCCTGTCGCTCCTCTCATGCGTCGGCGTCCCGTTGCTCGACGCCTATCAGACCATCGACGTCGCAGCGCAGGCCTCCGGTTCATTCAGCATGCCTGTCGTCATGGATATCCTGATTGCGGGCCAGCGCGCACCGTCCGACGCACAGCACCTGATGCCGTGGCTGGTTGCCGCATGGCTGCTGGGCGTGACCGTCATGTCGTGCCGCCTCGCGGCCGGCCTGCTCTGGGTGCGCCGGATCAGCCGTACGGGTTCCGAACGGGCGGACGCCGCCGGATGGCAGGCCTGCGTGTCCCGGCTGGCAGCGCGTTGCGGCATCTCAGGCAAGGTCACGTTGCGCGTGGCGACGGATCTTTCCAGCCCGCTGACGGTAGGCTGGTGGCGGCCGCTGGTTCTGGTTCCGGCTGCGTTGCTGACCGGGATGCCGCCGGATCTGCTTGAAGCGTTGCTCGCGCACGAAGTCGCGCACATCAAGCGCGTCGATTATCTGGTCAACCTGCTGCAACGCGTGATCGAAGCCTTGCTCTTCTATCACCCGGCAGTGTGGTGGCTGTCGCGGCGCATGCGCATCGAACGGGAGCATATCGCCGATCAACTGGCCGCAAAGACCATCGACGATCCCCGGCGTCTTGCCCTCGCACTCGAGCGCCTGAGCGATCTTCAGTCAGTCGGTGACGCGTGCGCGCCCGTTGCGCAATGGGCGAAGGGCGGCGACTTGCTGGATCGGATCAAACGGCTGTGCCAGCCTGCCCGGCGGCCGCTGAACCGGATGCCGCACGTCCCGGCCATCGCACTCGGCGTCGTCGCGCTTTGCGTGGCGACCCACGTGGTCCGGTCCGCGCCGACCGGCGCGGCTCTCGCGTCGCAACGGGAAGCCGGTGTTGCGGCGAATGAAGACCTTCGCGTACGCGTCGGGCGGGTCAACTCGAACCACGTCGTGGTGGTCGACGACGACTCCGGAACGGTCCTGTTCCAGAAGCGTCCCGACGACGTCGTGCCGATCGCGTCGTTGACCAAGCTGATGACGGCGATGGTCGTGCTCGATACGCGGCCCGACATGAACCGGGCCATCCGTATCGATCAGGCCGACGCCGAAGCACTGCAGCACAGCCGAACCGGATTGCCTGCCGGCGCGAGCTTGCCGCTTCGCGACGTGTTGCAGCTTGCACTGATGTCGTCCAACAACAGCGCCGCATCCGCGCTCGCACACCACTATCCCGGCGGCCTGCCGGCGTTCCGGCGCGCAGTGCGCACGAAGATTGCCGCGCTGGGCCTGAAGCGCACGACGCTCGATGACCCGACCGGCCTGTCGTCGCGCAACACGTCGACGGCAAGCGATGTCGCGGTGATGGTGAACGCGGCGGCGCACTACCCGGCGATTGCGCGGGCCACCACCGATTCCAGCAGCATCGTCCGGATCAACGGCCGGCCGGTCGAGTACCGGAACACCAATCCGCTCGTCGGGCAGCAAGGCTGGGACATTGCGCTATCGAAGACGGGCTTCAGCAGCGCGGCCGGACGCTGCCTGATCATGCGGCTGCGCTCCGTCGAGAAGAGCGTCACGGTGGTGTTGCTGGACGCCGATCCGGCCACATTCCCCACACGCGACGCGACCAACCTCCGCCGCGTTCTGCTGACCGGCAAGCTGGCCTGACGCCGGACGGCTTGCGTCGTCCGTTACCCGTACCCGAAAACCAAACCCAAGGACCCTTCTGTGACTCACTCGATCACGCGTCGAAACCTGATCATCGGATTGCCCTTCCTCGTCGGCATGGGCGCTGCGCCCACGCTGCGCGCGGCCGAATCGCCGCTCGCCGACATCGAACGCCGCAATGGCGGGCGCCTCGGCGTGTTTGCCGTCGATACGGGTTCGGGGCGTACGCTCAGCCACCGCGCCGACGAACGCTTCCTGATGTGCAGCACGTTCAAGGGGTTACTCGCGGCGCAGGTGCTCGCGCGCGTCGATGCCGGCGACGAGCAGCTGGACCGCCTGGTGCGCTATACGGAGAAAGACCTCACCTTCACGTCTCCCGTGACCAAGGCCAACGTCGCGCGTGGAGCGATGTCGGTGGAGGCGCTCTGCGATGCGATGCTGGAATACAGCGACAACGGGGCCGCCATTCTGTTGATGAGAAGCGCCGGCGGCCCTGCAGGATTGACCCGGTTCGTGCGCGGGCTTGGCGATACCATGACCCGATCGGACCGGTACGAACCCGACTCGAACAACGATGACGGCGTGCTCGACACGACGACTCCGCGAGCCATCGCGACAGTCGCCCGCAGCATGCTGCTGGGCAACGTGCTGAGCCCGGCGTCTCGCGAACGGCTGGAACGCGGGATGATCGACTGCAAGCCCGGACTTAACCGGCTGCGCGCCGTATTGCCCGCCGGCTGGCAGGCGGCAGACCGGCCCGGAACGAGCGTGCAACGCGCAACCAACGACTACGCACTCGTGCGTCCGCCCGGCCGCGCGCCGTTGCTCGTCGCCACGTACTACGATGCGCCGGGCGTCAGCATGGATGCGCGCGAGGCCGTGTTGCGCGAGGCCGGAACGGCGTTCGTGAAATGGGCGACGGACGTCGCATGACGAGCGCCGACATCCGCAACCGGAGGATCGACCTGATCCGGGGAATCTCGATCCTCCTCGTGCTGTTTCACCACTTCAATATCGCGTACCGGCTGGACGACACGTCGCTCGCACGCGCGTTCGGATGGGAAGCCGTGCACGCCGTCGCCCGAAACGGCAACTACGGCGTGACGATGTTCTTCGTCATCTCGGGCTATCTGATCACCACGCACGCCGACCGGCGCTGGTCCGGGCTCGGCAACATCGACGCCCGGGCGTTCTACGGCTTGCGTGTCGCGCGCATCGTCCCGTGCCTGCTCCTGCTGCTGGTCGCCGTCAATGCGCTCGCGGCAGCCGGTATCGCGATCTTCCAGAATCACGCGCCGGCCGGCACGCCCGTTTCCTTCTGGCTGGTGAATCTCGCATCCCTGACCTTCTGGATGAATGTGCTCATCGGCGCGCACGGGTGGATCAACTATCCGCTGGGCGTGCTGTGGTCCCTTTCGGTCGAGGAGGTGTTTTACCTGTCGTTCCCGTTGCTTTGCCTTGTGCTTCGGCAGGAGTCACGGCTGCTGGTGTTCTGGTCCGCGCTCATTGTCGTCGGCCCTGTGTACCGGTTCGTCCATCAAGACGACGAAGGCGACTTTCTCTATGCGTACTTCGCGTGCTTCGATGCGATCGCGATCGGGTGCTGCACGGCGTTGCTCGCGAAGCGGATCGCGTGGCGCGGCCGCACGCGAACCGTGCTGCCCTTGCTTGCGGCCGCCGCGATGACGTTCGTCTATCTGTATCGGCCGATCGGGGACAGCAATGTGCTGGGCGTCACGGCAATGGCCCTCGGAACGGCGGCCCTGCTGCTGGCCGCGCATGACCGTCCGGCCGAGCCCCTGTTTCGACGCACACACGTATCGGCGTTGTTCGAATGGTTCGGCAGACTGAGCTACGAGCTCTATCTGTTCCACCTCATCGTGCTCGGCCTGTCGCGCACGATCTTTCCTCGGCCGGACGTGGCGGGAGACGAGAAGCTGGCGCTCCTGGCCGGCTATCTGCTGCTTTGCGCCGGGTTGAGCGCGGCGATCGCGCGACGCTATTCGGAGCCGTTGAATCGCAACTTGCGACAATGGCTGGTTCCGCGGCTTTCCACGTCGGGAAACGGACGCGCGAAGCCCCCGCGCCGCGAGTGGGACCGGGACGGATCGAAAGCCCCCGATCCCGAAGCGTGACAGGGATGCTGGCGAACCGGCGCGCGCCGTCTGTGCGTCCGGTTCCGGTCACGGGGTGGCCGCTGCAATCGCGACCTCGAATATCGGGTTGCGGCCGGACGCGAGCCTCATCGTTGCACGGCTCGCGTGCGTGACGTCACTGTGATCGACCGCCAGCCCCGCTCTACTCGGCCACTTTCGCGCCAATGCACTCGGACGCCGACGGCATCAGCCGCGCGTCGTTCCGCGACGACCGCTCCATGCGCACCGCATAGCGATCCTTGAGCCGCAGGAACGGCTTCTCGATGAAGAAGTAACTGGCCGTCGCGGCCGCCAGCGCCCACAGAATGCCGAGCGGAAAATCATGCTCGATTGGCAGGTGCGGATTGGCAAACGGCTGTTGCCACAGATAAAGGCTGAATGAAATCGTGCCGACAAATACCAGCGGTTTCATTCTCAGCAATCGCGCGCACCAGAAATCGCTGCGGAAATTCAGCACGACGATCACGATGCCGATCAACGCGGCTTCGAGCGTGACGCCGTAAGTCGCATTCCAGAGCCCGCCGAGTTTCGACTCGGCCACCGGCATCACGAACAGCACCACGCCGATGATCGCCGTCACGATGCGGGACTCGCCGGGCCACGACCGGATCCACGCGTCCAGCCGCTCCTGGTTGAGCGCGGCGAAACAGCCGATCA
Organism: Burkholderia sp. MR1-5-21; assembly: GCF_053427715.1. Lineage (NCBI taxonomy): Bacteria > Pseudomonadati > Pseudomonadota > Betaproteobacteria > Burkholderiales > Burkholderiaceae > Burkholderia > Burkholderia sp. MR1-5-21. Next base: position 142,047 of record NZ_JBSAXD010000012.1, on the reverse strand, counting down.
GGATCGGATCGATGCCCGTATGGAACATCATGCCGAGCTGGCCGCGCAGGGCCGGCGCGACGAAGTAGGTGCCGGCCCGCACCAGCGGCACGATCAGGATCAGCGCCGCGAGCCAGCGTGTGCCGAAGCGGCGGACGGGGTAAAGGAACAGCAGCGGCCAGAACCAGTAGAACTGCTCTTCGAGCGCAAGCGACCAGAAATGGCCGAGATACCACGCGCCGTCGGCATGCAGCGCATTGTCGGGCGTCAGCCCGAACCATGCGGAGTAGTTCCACAAATGCAGCGCCGCATACAGCCACTGGCGGCGGTCGACGTCGATCCACCCCGCCGCGGCCAGGATTGCGACCGCCGCGAGATAGACGTAGCACGCCGGCCAGATCCGCAACGCGCGCCGGACATAGAACGGCGTCAGCGCGATGTCGCCCGTGCGCTTCAGCTCGGCTTGCAGCACGTTGGTGATCAGGAAGCCGCTGAGAACGAAGAAGATCAGCACGCCGAGCCGGCCGTCTGCAATCAGGCGCAGCGGCACGAGCCAGCCTGTGTAGCCACCGGGAACCACGTGCTCGGCATGCCCGACGACGACCATCGCCACCGCGACGGCGCGCAACCCGGTAAGCTGCATCACGCGATGTTTCATGGACTGGTTTCCGTCGGAATGGCGAGTAGCCGGGTTATTGATTGGTGTTTCCGAATGGCGTGCCGAATGCCGCCATTAGTCTCCACAAAAAATATCGAAATGAAATTGCCAAAAAAATCCGCCGCGAATTCGAGCGGTGAATTTCCGTAGGCAGCGGCCGGCATGTATTACCCCGATTCGGGCGGCATAATGACGGCTTGCCTCCGGCCGCGAACGGCCCGGCGCCATCGCGCCGGCAGCCGCGCGATCCCGCTTCCCGTGTGGATCGCGTGCGACGCGCCCGGCCGGAATCCTGTCGACCTGTCAATCCGGGAAACGTCATGTACCCACCGATCGAACCCTACGCGCACGGCTATCTCGACACCGGCGACGGCCACCAGGTGTACTGGGAGCGCTGCGGCAACCCTGCCGGCAAGCCGGCCGTGTTCCTGCACGGCGGCCCGGGTGGCGGCTGCAGCCCCGAGCATCGCCGCCTGTTCGACCCCGAGCGCTACGACATCCTGCTGTTCGACCAGCGCGGCTGCGGCCGCTCGACGCCGTACGCGAGCCTCGACAACAACACGACCTGGGATCTCGTCGCCGACATCGAGCGGCTGCGCGAGATGGTCGGCGCCGAGCAGTGGCTGGTGTTCGGCGGCTCGTGGGGCAGCGCCCTGTCGCTCGCCTATGCGGAAACGCACCCGGACCGCGTGAGCGCGCTGATCGTGCGCGGCATCTTCACGCTGCGCCGCGCGGAACTGCTGTGGTACTACCAGGAGGGCGCGTCGTGGCTGTTTCCCGATCTGTGGGATGAATTCCTCGCGCCGATTCCGGAGAACGAGCGCGGCGACCTGATGGCCGCGTACCATCGCCGCCTGACGGGTGACGACGAAGCCGCGAAGCTCGAAGCCGCGCGCGCGTGGAGCCGGTGGGAAGGCCGCACGATCACGCTGCTGCCCGACGCGGCGCTCGCGGAACACTTCGGCGACGGGCATTTCGCGCTCGCGTTCGCGCGGATCGAAAACCACTATTTCGTCAACGAAGGCTTCGTCGACGAAGGCCAGCTGCTGCGCGACGCGCATCGGCTCGCCGGGATTCCCGGCGTGATCGTCCAGGGACGCTACGACGTCGCAACGCCCGCCCGCACCGCGTGGGACCTGTCGAAAGCCTGGCCGAACGCGACGCTCGAGATCGTGCCGGATGCCGGGCATGCGTATAACGAGCCGGGGATTCTGAAAGCGCTGATCGCGGCGACGGACCGGTTCGCGGCGTAGCGCCGGCGGATATGCGCGCAATGATGCGGGGCCTCGGATCCCGGCGCAACACGGGGTCACGCATTCGCCTCTCATCCGGGCCCTCGTCGGTATACAGGCAAAGTGCCAATATTCTGGCTTTCCGCGCACGAAAAAGCTGCAATATTGGCGATGCCAGCCTGCGACGCTCCGGTACCGCCCCGCCCGCCGAACCCTTCTCGATCGGTGAAGCCGACAGGCGCGATTGCCCCGTTATGCGTCGCCGCCCGCCTCTTCCAGCGGCTCCACCGTCACCCCGACCTTCAGCTCCTGATCGGCTCCGCCGCCGCGAATCACGCCGCGCAGCGGCGTGACATCCGCGTAGTCGCGCCCGATCGACAGCATCACGTAGTCGTCGCCCGGCGCGCGGTCGTTGGTCGGGTCGAGCTGCAGCCAGCCGCCGTCCTCCGGCCACGCCGGGTCGTACACCTCGACCCACGCATGCGACGCGTCCGCGCCGATCAGGCGCGGCTGCCCCGGCGGCGGCTGCGTCAGCAGGTAGCCGCTCACGTAGCGCGCCGCCAGCCCGAGCGAGCGCAGCGCGCCGATCATCACGTGCGCGAAGTCCTGGCAGACCCCCTTGCGCAACGCCAGCGCATCGAGCGCCGTGGTCGAGATGTCGGTGCTGTTCGGCGTATACGCGAATTCCGCATGGATCCGCCGCATCAGCTCCCACGCGGCTTGCACGAGCGGCCGGCCGGGCGTGAAGCTGGCCGCCGCATACGCGGCCAGCTCCGGCGCACACGCGACGTGCGGCGACGCGAACACGAATTCGCTCGCCGCGTCGTACGGCTGCCCCGCATGAAAACGGAAGCGCTCGCGCACCGCTTCCCACGCACTCGCGTGAGCGGCATCCGGCTGCGCGATCGCGGGCGGCGGCGCGCCGCGCACGCCGGCCGACCAGACGGGCTGCGCCACGCGCACGACGCTCTGGCTGCGCACGAACAGCGCGTCGTGCGGCTGGTTCAGCGCGAACGATGCGCGCGCGTTGCCGAACGCGTCGGTCTCCGTGCAGACTTTTTCCGGCGCGGGCGCGATCTCGAGCGCGAACGACAGCACCTGCTGGCGCGGCGTCGAAAGCGGCGTCAGGCGTGCCTGGTGCTGCGCGGATTCGACCCGCGCCGCGTAGCGGTATTCGGTGTCGTGCGTGACGCGCAACAGCCGGCCCGCTGCAGCGGCGGTCGATGTCGCCGACCTCGCCGATGCAGCCTTGTCCGGCGAATTCGGCCCATCCGGAGCCTCCTCCTTACGCCGCGCGCCGGCGGCCGGCGGCGCCTTCGCCGCGGACTTCGTCGTCACCATAGCGTCCTGCCCGCCTCGCGCACGTGGCTGAAATAGCGTTCGCCGATCCGGTTCGACAGTTCCCACACGGCCTTCACCGTCGTCTGCAGCCGGTCGAGCAGCAAGGCGTGGCGGCCGTCGTCGCCGGTTTCGCACAGCTCGTGCAGCGACCAGCCCGGCACATCGGGAATCACGTCGGCCAATTCGGACAACGCATAGCCTTCGCTGCGCTCGACCTTGGTCAAACGTCCGCCCATCGCCTGCACGACCCACGCGAGCGAGCGCGGATTGTCGGTGTCGAGCACGACGAGCGACAGCAACGGCGCGACGTCGAAGCAGCGCTGGTAGCGCGAACGGAACGTGATCGCGCTGTCGAACAGTTCGAGCACCAGCTCGAAGCCGTCCTGCTTGTGCACCGCGCCCTCCTCGAACGCGAACCGCAGCACGCTGCACAGAAAATCCAGCCGGTCGATCTGCCTGCCGATCGACAGCAGCCGCCAGCCGTCGTCGCGCGTCATGTTGTCGGTCTGCGCGCCGGTGATCGCGCCGAGCAGCAGCCCGAGCCGTTCGAGCAGCTGCAGCGCTTCGTTGCCGAGCTGCTCCTCCGTTTCGGGATGGCCGGCGCTGTCTACAAACAGCTGCGTCGCGTCGTCGATCAGCCGCCATTGCTCGCGCGACAGACGCTCGCGGATCGCGGCCGCCGCGCCGCGCATCCCGAACAGGCACGACGCGATGCCCGACGCGCGATCCGCGCCACGCGTCAGCGATGCGGCAAGCGCAAGCTGGAATGCGCGCGGCGCATCGACCGCGCTCGGCATATCGGCCGCAATCAACCCCGTGTCGCGACACAGCGTGTCGAGCAGCTCCAGATGCGCCGGACTGTCCGCATCGTCCTCGCCGCGCAGCCGCTCGAGCGCCGCGCGCGCGAGCCGCATCAGGTTGGTCGCGCGCTCGGTGTAGCGGCCGAGCCAGAACAGGTTCTCCGCCGCGCGGCTCGCGATCGCGCGCGGGCGCGCGGTCAGGTCGTCGGGGCCGAGGTGGGTCTGCAGCAGCGTCGTCTGATCGACGAAGCCTTCCGTCATCACCCACGTATCGACGGTGCTTCCACCGCGCGGCATCGGCGCGTTGAACAGCACGTCGCGCGTGCCGACCCGCGACAGTCCGCCCGGCAGCACGCGCCAGCGCGCCTCGCCATCGGCCAGCGCAAACACGCGCAGCAGCAGCGGCTTCGGCACGATCCGGGCGCCGCCGTTGCCGTAGCGCTGGCCGTGGCCGTTCTCGTTGCCGTTCGGCTCGCCCCCGCCCGGCCAAGTCGGCGCCTGCGACAGCGGCAGATCGGCCTGCACCGTGTAATGCGCGGGCTGCGCAAGAATCCGCGCACGCCATTCGGCGAGCTGCGCGTGCGTGAGCCGCGCGCCGATCACCGGCTCGAAGCCGCCGCCCGCCTGCACGTCCGGCGGGAAAGCCGGCTTCACGATGCAGCGCGCGAGCTGCGGCAGCGCGTCGTTGCATGCGGCCGCCTCGCCGCACCACCACGAATGCACGGCCGGCAGCGTCAGCGTTTCGCCGAGCAGGCTTTCCGCGAGACGCGGCAGGAAGCCGAGCATGCCCGGCGATTCGAGGAAGCCCGAACCCGGCGCATTCGCGAGCAGCACGTTGCCCGCGCGCACGGCCTGCAGCAGCCCCGGCACGCCGAGCAGCGAATCGGGCCGCAATTCGAGCGGATCGAGCCATGCGTCGTCGACGCGCCGCAGGATCCCGTGCACGGGCTCGAGCCCGCGCAATGTCTTCAGGAACACGCGGTTGTCGCGCGCGGTCAGGTCGCCGCCTTCGACCAGCGTCAGGCCGAGGTAGCGCGCGAGATACGCATGCTCGAAATACGTCGCGCTGTGCGGCCCCGGCGTCAGCAGCACGATCCGCGAGTTCTTCCGCGCCGGGCTCAGCGCCTGCATGCTCTGCAGCAGCGCGCGGTAGCTCGCCGCGAGCCGCTGCACACGCAGCCCGCGGAAGCCGCGCGGAAACAGGCGCGACACGATCAGGCGGTTTTCCAGCAGGTAGCCGAGCCCGGACGGGCCCTGCGTGTGATGCGCGATCATCCGCCATTGGCCGTCGGGCCCGCGCGCGAGGTCGAACGCGACGACGTGCAGCCACGTATCGCCCGGCACCCGCGCGCCGCGCATCGCGCGCATATAGCCCGGATGTCCGGTGACAAGCGCGGGCGGCAAGAGCCCGCGCTGCAGGATCGTCTGCGGCCCGTACAGGTCCGCCATCATCATGTTCAGCAGCCGCACGCGCTGCAGCACGCCGCGCTCGATCGCCGCCCAGTCCTGCGGCGTGACGATCAGCGGCAGCAGGTCCAGCGACCACGGGCCCGTCGCGCCGTCGCCGGCGCGCTGCTCGTGCAGCTGGTAGAACAGGCCGTTCTCGCGCATGCGCCGCTGCAGCGCGTCCGCGCGGCGGTCGAGATCGGCGACGCCGTCGCTGCCGATCGCCGTGAAGAAGTCGCGCCACGCGGGCGCCAGCGATGGCGCCTGCAGGCCCGCCGCGCTGCCGCGCAGTTCGTCGTAGCGGCCGGCGGCCGCCGGCGCGGCGAGCGCGGCGGCCAGCTCGGCGGCGTCCGGCTGCGATCCGGTATCGAAGAGCGTAGGCATCGCGTCGGTGGCGGCGAGATCGTCGGGGTGGATGGGCGGCACGGTGTCGGTCCGTCGTGAGTCAGCGGGCGGTCGCGCGTGCGCGCCGCCCTTCATGTGCGCGGCGCACGGCCGCAAACAGCCGGCATCCTAACATTCCGGTCGGGCCGGGACGGGCTGGGCGGTGACAGGCCGTGGCTCGACAAGCCGTGCCGCGACAGGCCGTGCCTCGACAAGCCATGCCGCGACAGGCCGTGCCGGGACAGGCTGAGCCGCGACAGGCTGAGCCGCGACAGGCCGGGCCGCATCCCCGCCGGGCGCGATCGACCGTGCCGCGATCAGGCAGCCCGCGTTCGCGTCGTTGCCGCCCGCGCATCGTCGTACGCCTCCTCATTCCCGCCGCGCTCAGGGCCGACGCAGGTCCAGCGTGAACGGAAACTCGCGGCTCGGCACGCCCGCCGCGACATCCATCCGGCCCGCCGTATGGCCCATCGCAACGAACCGTGCAAGCCGCCGGCTCTCGGCCTCGTACGCGTTGACCGGGAACGTCGCGTAGTTGCGCCCGCCCGGGTGCGCGACGTAATACCGGCAGCCGCCGAGCGAGCGCTGCATCCACGTATCGACGATATCGAACGTCAGCGGCGCATGCACGCCGATCGTCGGATGCAGCGCGGACGGCGGCGACCACGCCTTGTAGCGCACGCCCGCGACGTACTCGCCGGCGGTGCCGGTCGGCTGCAGCGGCAGCGCGCGGCCGTTGACGCTCACGACGTACCGGTTGTCGTTCAGGCCCGTCACGCGCACTTCGAGCCGTTCGACCGACGAGTCGACGTAGCGCACCGTGCGGCCGGCCGCGCCCTCCTCGCCCATCACGTGCCACGGCTCCAGCGCGCCGCGCAGCGTGAGCTGCATCCCGTTCACCGCGATCTGCCCGAACAGCGGGAAGCGGAACTCGAAATGCGGTGCGAACCACGCCGGGTCGAAATCGAAGCCGGCGTCGCGCAGCTCGGTCAGCACGTCGTCGAAATCCATCTTCAGGAACGTCGGCAGCATGAAGCGGTCATGCAACGCGGTGCCCCAGCGCGTGAGCGGCGTCGTGTACGGCGCCGCCCAGAAACGCGCGATCAGCGCGCGCAGCAGCAATTGCTGGACGACGCTCATCCGCGCGTGCGGCGGCATCTCGAACGCGCGCAGTTCGAGCAGCCCGAGCCGGCCGGTCGACGAATCGGGCGAATACAGCTTGTCGATGCAGAACTCGCTGCGGTGCGTGTTGCCCGTCACGTCGATCAGCAGGTTGCGCAGCACGCGATCGACGAGCCACGGCGGCATGTCCTGCCCAAACAGCAGCTTGTTGCGCTGGATCTCCGCGAACGCGATGTCAAGTTCGTAGAGCTGGTCGTTGCGCGCCTCGTCGACACGCGGCGCCTGGCTCGTCGGGCCGATGAAGAGCCCCGAGAACAGGTACGACAGCGACGGATGGTTGTGCCAGTAAGCGATCAGGCTCGCAAGCAGGTCCGGGCGGCGCAGGAACGGGCTGTCGGCCGGCGTCGCGCCGCCAAGCACGAAGTGGTTGCCGCCGCCCGTGCCGACATGGCGGCCGTCGACCATGAACTTCTCGCTGGAGAGCCGCGACTGCCACGCCGCGTCGTACAGGAATTCAGTGTGGCCGACGAGCTCGTCGAAACTGTGCGCCGGATGAATGTTGACCTCGATCACGCCCGGGTCCGGCGTCACCTGAAGCAGCTTCAGGCGCGCGTCGCGCGGCGGCGGGTAGCCTTCGAGCACGAGCTTTACGCCGAGCGCGCTTGCGGTCAGCTCGATCGCATTCAGCAGGTCGAGATAGTCTTCGAGCGCGGCGAGCGGCGGCATGAACACGTACAGGATGCCGTTGCGCACTTCGACACACAGCGCGGTGCGCGTGATCCACGCAGCCGATTCGAAGCGTTCGGGCTGACGTGTCGTGTCCTGGGCGGCACGGGGCCCGCCGGCCGCCGTCCCGCCCGCTGTGCCACCTTCGCGCAACTGCATCACGGTCTGCGCGGCCGCCTCGCGGCGCACGCCGGCCAGATAGCCCGGCGCATCGCCTGCCGCGGCGTAGCGTGCGCGGAACGCGCCGGCGTCCGGCAACGGTTCGCGCGGCGCAAACGAATCGCGCTCGATCAGGTACGGATAGTCGCCGCTGCTGGCCCACGGCAGCGAGTCGAGCGGCAGCCGGTAGCCCATCGGCGAATCGCCGGGCATGAGGTACATGCGCTCGTCGCGGAAGAACCACGGGCCAGTCTGCCAGCGCGGGCCGTCGAGGTCCGGCGCATCGTCCGTGCGCTTGAGCGGCAGCACGTAGCCGACCACGCTGTCGAGCTTCTGGTCGAACACCTTGCGCAGCCGCGCGCGCTCCAGTTCGTCGTCGAGCCGCGAGTCGAACGGATCGACGTTGACCGGCAGCCGGCGCTCGCGCCACAGGTAGTACCAGACGTCTTCGTAACCGGGCCGGATGAATTCGCCGCTCAGGTTCAGGCGCGCGGCCAGCGCGTCGATGAAGCGCTTCGCGTCGTCGGTCGCATGCGCCGACGGCTCACGCTCGTCCGCGAACAGCGACGGATCGCGCCAGACCGGCTGTCCGTCCGCACGCCAGAAGATCGACAGCGCCCAGCGCGGCAGCTGTTCACCCGGATACCACTTGCCCTGCCCGAAATGCAGGAAGCCGCCTTCGCCGTATTCCGCGCGCAGCCGCTGCACGAGCTCGGTCGCATAGCCGCGCTTGGTCGGGCCGAGCGCGTCGGTGTTCCACTCCGCGCCGTCGCGGTCGTCGATCGACACGAAGGTCGGCTCGCCGCCCTGCGTGAGCCGCACGTCGCCGGCCGTCAGCTCGGCGTCGACCTGCGCGCCGAGCGCGCGCACCGCGCCCCATTGCGCGTCGGTATACGGCTTCGTCACGCGCGGCGACTCGTACACGCGCGTGACCGTCATCTCGTGCTCGAACTCGACCTCGCATTCGTCGATCAGCCCCTCGATCGGCGCCGCGCTGGTCGGCTGCGGCGCGCACGCGAGCGGAATATGCCCTTCGCCGGCGAGCAGGCCCGACGTCGGGTCGAAGCCGATCCAGCCCGCGCCCGGCAGGTAGACCTCGCACCACGCGTGCAGGTCGGTGAAGTCGACCGCCGTGCCGCTCGGGCCGTCGAGCGCTTTCACGTCCGGCGTGAGCTGGATCAGGTAGCCGGACACGAAGCGCGCCGCGATGCCCAGATGCCGGCACAGCTGCACGAGGAGCCAGCCGCTGTCGCGGCACGAGCCCGACGCTCGCTCGAGCGTCTCTTCGGGCGTCTGCACGCCCGGCTCCATCCGCACGAGATAGCCGATGTCGCGCTGCAACCGCTGGTTCAGCGCGACGAGGAAGTTCACGGTGCCGGCGGGCGTGCGGTCGACGCCGTCGAGATACGCGCGGAACGCGGGCGACGCGCTGGTCTGCGGATCGCACGCGAGATACGGCGCCAGTTCCTTCAGCAACGCGTCGTCGTACTGGAACGGGTACTGCTCGGCGCTGCTCTCGAGGAAGAAGTCGAACGGGTTGTAGACCGACATCTCGGCGACGAGGTCGACCGTGATCTCGAAGTGGCGCGTGCGCTCCGGAAACACGAGCCGCGCGAGGTAGTTCGCGAACGGATCCTGCTGCCAGTTGATGAAGTGCTGCGCGGGCCAGACGGTCATCGAATACGAGACGATCGGCGTCCGGCAGTGCGGCGCGGGACGCAGCCGCACGACCTGCGGGCCGAGATTGACGAGCCGGTCGTAACGGTAACGGGTGGTGTGGTGCAGCGCGACGTGAATGGGCATGGCTAAGCCGCTCGGTTCAGGTTGGGTCGGGACGGCGCGCCGCGCCGGTTCGGGCGCGGCCACATGACACGGTGGGCACAGCGGGCACGGCCGGTTCGGCCGGGGTCGGTCGGCATCGGCAGCGCACCTGCATTGCGGCAAGCACGGCCGCTGTCGATGCGCGTCACACCAGCTCCGGCGACTGCACGACGCTGATTTCGACGCCCAGCGCCTTCGTGCCGGGGCCCGTCACCGGCTGCGCGTCGTGGGAGTCGAGGCCGATCGCGATGCGCACGTAGCGCTCGTCCGGGCAGCGGTTCATGAACGGATCGAAGCCGACCCAGCCGAGCCCTTCGACATACGCCTCCGCCCACGCATGGCCGGCTGGCGGCTGCATCAGCGTGGCCGCCTGCTGCTGCGCACCGAGCGCCGGCTGCGGCATGCCCTGCGATTGCGATGCCTGCGACGTGTGCGATGCGCCGAGCGCCTGCAGCATCCCGTCGCCGCTCTGCAGCGCGACCGCTTCCTCCTGCGCGCCGCCCGACTGCTGTTTCGCGTCGGCAATCCGCTGCATCGCGCTATCGGCGAGCACGTAGCCGGAGATGTAGCGCGCCGGGATCTTCAGCACCCGCGCGGCCGCGATGAACGCGTGCGCGTGATCGCGGCTGGTACCCTCGCCGCTCTGCAGCGCGGTTTCCGCGTCGACGGGCGCGTCCGGCGCGTTCGGTGCATAGGCGATGCGGCCATGCACTTCGGTCATCAGCCAGTGCAGCGCGTCGAGGCTGCGCTGCTCGATCGGCAGCGCGTCGGCGAGCGCGCGCACCGTGTCGCCCGCTTTCGTGAGCGCGGTCTCGCGCTCGAAGATCCACGGCGGCGCATAGCCTTCGGTCTGGCCCAGAATGCCCGCGCGGTCCTGCGTCTCGACGACGCCCGCCGCGACGATCACGATTTCCGGCTTCGCGCCGCGGTCGTGCCGCACGAGGTCGATGCGGTTGCCGAGGCCGTCCGCGTAGGACAGCGTCGGCTCGACGCCGTCGATCGTGACCTGCCACGCACGCACCGTCTGGCCGGGCCCCGATTGCGGGCGCAGCCGCAGGCGCTGCAGCACATGGGTGACCTGATCGTCGAACTGATAACGCGAGATGTGTCGGATGGCGAGTCGCATGGCAAGTCTCAGTCGAAGTTGTATGCCTGGGCGATTTCCAGCCCCAGTACGTTGTTGCGGCCGATGAAGTCGGTCAGGAATTCGTGCAGGCCGCTCTTGAAGATCCGTTCGACGCTGGTGTCGGACAACATTTGCAGGATCTTCGTGGCGGTGTCGTGACACGGGTGCGTGACGCCGTAATCCTTCGCGAGCAGGTTGAGGCTCGACACCACACGGCCGTAGCAATACCGCAGCGACCGCGGCATCCGGCCGTTGAGGATCAGGTAGTCCGCGATGTTCATCGGCTTGTACTGCACGTCGTACACCCAGCGGTACGAGCGGTGCGCGGCGACGCAGCGCAGGATCGTTTCCCACTGGTAGTTGTCGAGGATCGTGCCGACGTGCGTGACCGACGGCAGCAGCAGGTGGTACTTCACGTCGAGGATCCGCGCGGTGTTGTCGGCCCGCTCGACGAACGCGCCGATCTGCGCGAAATCGAAGATCTCGTTGCGCAGCATCGTGCTGTAGAAGCTGCCGAGGATCAGCGCGGTCTCGCGCTTGACCTGGTCGAGCACGGCCGGCAGGTCGCTCTCCGGCACGGGCTGCGCGAGTGCGCGCTTCAGCGACAGCCACGCGCCGTTCACGCTCTCCCACGCCTCCCGCGTCAGCGCCGTGCGTACCATCCGCGCGTTCGAGCGCGCGGCCTCGATGCACGACAGCACGCTCGACGGGTTTTCACGGTCGCGCAGCAGGTAGTCGGTCACGGTGTCGGCCGAGTACGCGTCGTATTTCTCCCGGTAGCCGTCGTCCGCGCCCGAGCTGACGAGCACCGACGACCATTCGGCCGGCGCGTCGGACGTGCGCGTGAGCGCCATCCGCAGCCCGGCGTCGACAATGCGCGCGGTGTTCTCCGTGCGCTCGATATAGCGGTACATCCAGTAGAGACCGCTCGCAGTGCGTCCAAGAAGCATCTGTCCACTCCGTCGTTGTTCGTTTCGCGCGCGGCGCGCGCCGCGCGCGCGCAGTCGCCTTGTTCCGCTCAGTCGGCCAGCACCCAGGTGTCCTTGGTGCCGCCGCCCTGGCTCGAGTTGACGACGAGCGAACCCTCCTTCAGCGCAACGCGCGTCAGGCCGCCCGGCGTGATGCGGATCCGGTCCGACACCAGCACGAACGGCCGCAGGTCGACGTGCCGCGGCGCGAGGCCGGCATCGGTCAGGATTGGCGTCGTGGACAACGCCAGCGTGGGTTGCGCGATGTAGTTCGACGGGCGCGCGCGCAGCTTCGCGGCGAACGCCTCGATTTCCGCCTTCGACGCGCACGGCCCGACGAGCATCCCGTAGCCGCCCGAGCCGTGCACTTCCTTCACGACCAGTTCGTCGAGGTGTTCGAGCACGTACTTGAGGCTGTCCGCGTCGCCGCAGCGCCAGGTCGGCACGTTCTCGAGCATCGCCTTGCGGCCCGTGTAGAACTCGACGATCTCCGGCATGTACGAGTAGATCGCCTTGTCGTCGGCGATCCCGGTGCCGGGCGCGTTCGCGATCGTGATGTTGCCCGCGCGGTAGACGTCCATGATGCCCGCGACGCCGAGCACCGAGTCGGGCCGGAACGTCAGCGGGTCGAGGAACGCGTCGTCGACGCGGCGGTACAGCACGTCGATCGGCCGGAAGCCTTCGGTCGTGCGCATCGCGACGCGGCCGTCGATCACCTGCAGGTCGCTGCCCTCCACGAGGTGCACGCCCATCTGGTCGGCGAGGAACGAATGTTCGTAGTACGCGGAATTGTGGATGCCGGGCGTCAGCACGGCGACGGTCGGGTTGTCGGCGTTGCCGCCCGGCGGACAGACGGCCGCGAGCGACTGGCGCAGCATCTGCGGATAGGTTTCGACCGGCCGCACCTTGACCTGCTGGAACAGCTCGGGAAAGAGCTGCATCATCGTCTCGCGGTTTTCCAGCATGTACGACACGCCGGAGGGCGTGCGCGCGTTGTCCTCGAGCACGTAGAACTGGTTCTCGGCGGTACGCACGATGTCGACGCCGATGATGTGCGTGTAAACGTTTCCCGGCGGCCGGAAGTCGATCATCTCCGGCAGGAACGCTTCGTTGTGCGCGATCAGGTGCTTCGGCACGATCCCCGCGCGGACGATTTCCTGGCGGTGGTAGATGTCGTCGAGGAACGCATTGAGCGCCATCACGCGCTGCTCGATGCCGAGCGACAGCCGATTCCATTCCTGCCCGGAAATAATCCGCGGCACGATGTCGAACGGGATCAGCCGCTCGGCGGCGTCCGCGTCGCCGTAGACGGCGAACGTGATGCCCGTCTTGCGGAATACGTTCTCCGCGTCGCGGGCTTTCTGGGCGAGGCTCGCAGGGTTCTGCGTGTCGAGCCACTGCTTCAGGCGCGCGTAAGGCGCCCTGACCATGTCGCCGGATTGCAGCATTTCATCGAATGGCTTCATCGATTTGTTCTCCATCGTTTTTTCCCGGCATTGCGCATGCCGGACCGGCGTAACGACTTGCGAGCAAGGACCATGCCTTGCCATTCCCCCATTTCGCCGCGGCCGCGGCACGCTCCCGCGGCACGCCGCACCACGACGGTGCAACACGCGACACGATTCGCGGCATCGGTGCGCCGCGTCCGCGCACCGATGTTGCGCCGCGCATGTCAAACATAGTTCTCCCGCGTGTCACGAATGTGCAATCTGCAGTGCAGCATTCGCGATCGGCGTGCACGCCGCCGCGTGCATCGTGACGCGCCGCCGCATCCTGCCCCCTCCCGCCGCCGCATCCGTTTTGCACCCGCACCATCCCGGAGCGCGGCCAGCCCGTTCCCGCGCGGCAGCAGGCTGCCCCGCGCGCCCGGTTTCCGCATCGCAACATGCCGCGCGCGCGCGAACGCACCGGTCGGCGACCCGCCGTCCCGGCACGCATGCACCGCGACGGGACGGCCCGGTGTCCCGATCGCGATGCCTGTCGTCCACGAAATAGGCGGGCCGGCACGCGTACGGCGCACCAGCCCTGGGGGGAAGTACCGTCCACGGCATCGCCGGCGGGTTCCGACGCGAGTTGAACTAACCGGTTAGCCGTGTCCGGCATGCCAACGTTATGCAGCCGAATTTATGGCGACAACGCTCATGCATATTTCGACTGACACCGATCGAAAAAAAACATCGGTATGCTCAGCACGAGGCGCGGTAGGCTAGAGGGTTTGTTTCCGTATGGATACAAACCCCTAGTTCGTGCAGCAAAACGGCGCCTCGGCACAACCCTGCGCCCGACCACAAAAGACGACGACCAATATGGAAGCAAAGTGGCTGGAAGATTTCCTGAGCCTCGCGGATACCAAGAGCTTTTCCCGGGCGGCGCGTCACCGGCATCTGACGCAGTCGGCATTCAGCAGGCGAATTGCCGCGCTCGAGACGTGGATGGATGCGAAGCTCGTCGACCGCAGCATCACGCCGGTCGCGCTCACCCCGGCCGGACAGATGTTCCGCGGGCTCGCCGCGGACATCCTGCGCAGCATGTACGCGGCGCGCAACCTCGTGAACGGCTACGACCAGTTCGCCGCAAGCGACCAGGTCGTGCGGTTCGCGGTCGCGCATACCCTCGTCTTCACGCTGTTCCCCGAATGGCTCAAGCAGCTCAACGGCGAAGTCGGCCACGTGACCGCGCGCGTCAACGCGGTGAACGTGCCGGAAGGCGTGCAGCAGCTCGTCGAGGGTGAATGCGACCTGCTGCTCGGCTATCACCATCCGCAGTTGCCGATCGTGCTCGATCCGAACCACTTCCCGTTCGCCAGCCTCGGCGTCGAGCGGATCCTGCCCGTTTCCACGCCCGACGCGCGAGGCAAGCCCGTGTTCGCGCTGCCCGGCACGCCGGGCGAGCCGTTGCCGCTGCTCGCCTATTCGTCAGGGGCATTCCTCGGCAACGTGGTCGAGATGCTGCTGCTGAATGCCGCCGAGCCGTACGCGCTGCACCGCTGTTTCGAGACGCACATGTCCGAGGCACTGAAAGGGATGGTGGTGGCGGGACACGGCATCGGCTGGCTACCGGAAAGTTGTGTCGCGAAGGAACTCGCGGAAGGCACCCTCGTGTGCGCGGGGTCGGCCGACTGGATCACCGAACTGGAGATCCGGCTGTACCGTTCGGCGCGCAAGCGCGGGCTCGCGGCCGAACAGCTGTGGACCTACATCATGAATCGGCCACGCGGCGCGGCGGCGTCCGATCAGGCTCGGCTGCCGGCGATGCGGGTTGCGCGCCGGGCCGCAGGCGGCGGTCAGTAAAGCGGCCACGGGCGCTGTCTCGGCGGCGCCGAAGCAACGCGCGGCTCGCGTCGACGTTCGCTCGCCTTCGCCAGGTGATCGCCGAACGTCGACACCCGATCGCCGTCGAGCGGCGATCGGGTCGCCACCCCGTCCTTTCAACCGCCGTCATCGGGAACTCCGGGAATTCACATGGACGCGGTTCCAATATCGAAAATGAAACATTCCGTCAGCCAGAATGTTTTCAGCCTGAAGTCGAAAATCGACCAATTCAAAAAGCGGAGCTTGAAGCGCGTAATACGGCGTAAAAATGGAGGGCTCCTACCTGTCTCATCTTGAGACAGATTCCATTTGTCAGCCGCTATCGCGGGCTCGAATTACACAGCAACCCCATTTAAACCTGCAATATTTTATGCCGCCACTATTTTCTCGAAACTTAAAATGCCAAGGAAAAATATTCATTAAACAGTCGTTATGATCGGTACGACTTACAGCACAGTATCATTCGATTTCCACATCCTGCATCCCGCCCTTACAAAGCCGCATCGCACGCAACGGCAATATCCCTATCTTCAGTCGTTACCGTCGATATGAATCGCGCGGCGATTCTGCTCAAGCGCCGTACCTTCGGCCTCCGCCTGCGGCAGGAAATGACATGCCCCGGGAGAACTTCTATTTGTCAGTCGTTATTCCAGCATTAATTTTTCCGCATCCATATTTAAATATTATGTTCCGACAATCACCAGCCTCATAAAACCCGCGACTGCCCATTCACCATCCTCCACGCACGAATAACACCTGTTGCAAAACGGCGAATCTGATTTGCGTTTTCCCGACCGATATGTATGCTTGCCAACAACTGCAAACGGAGGTCGTTATGCCGTCTTCGTTTAAAAATCATGCGCTTCCAGTTGCAGCCATTACTGCATCGATATTTTGCGCAAGTGCAGCTTCAATCGCACAAACGGCGGCTTCCGATCCCGGCACGCAGCGATATGTCATTTCATACATTTGCGGCGATGCGCGGATCGACGGGACCGCGCCGCTCCCGGCCGACGGACGTCCGTACAACCTGGGAGTGTCGTTCTCATCCGCCCAGACCGGCGCGCCGCTGATGAACGTTCAAGTGAGGCTGAGGCGTCACGGCCGCATCCTCGCTGAATTCAATGCCACTGGGTCGCGGTGCCTGTTCAGCGTTCCCGATGCGAGCTACCGGATCGAAGGGACGTACCAGGGGGACATGAAGTTCGCAATCGTCGAAACAGGCACGTTGAACACGCAAATGCGGTGGTAAGTCTTCTGCTCGGCTGCCTGTCGCGCGTGAACGGATTCACGCGACGCGCACGACAGGCCTGGAATCGAGGAGCGACGCATGACCAGTTCAAATCGACCGGACGCCCACTCCAGCGGCCGACCGAAATCGAGATGGGGTCCGGGCAAGAATGCAGCGCTCAGCTTCGCTGCCTTTGCCGTGATCTTCGGACTGTTTACCCACGTCAGGCGAGATGCCGGAGGCGAGCATGCGAACGCCGCGCACGAAGTATCGGGCGTGATCGGCACGGCAGGCGGGACCGCCGACCCATCGGTCGTCGCGGCGGCGCCCCGCCCCGTTGCCGATCGCGTGACGAACACGGCGCAGGCAGCGCCGCCGCGCGCAACGGTGTCGCCGGTCACGGTCGTCGTCGATCCCGCAGCCGCGCCCACCACCGATCCCGTGGCCACGCCCACCGTTTGTGTCGGGTCGAATGCTGCGCAGAACGCCCCGGCCGCCAGGCACGCCAGACCCCGTCATTCGCCGTCCGTGACGATGGTCGACAACGCCACGCATCCCGCACCGGCCTATGCATCCGTCAAACGACCCTATGGCGAACCGCATCGCCAACTGCGGACGCACGAGCTGGCCGGCGCACGCATGCACATGGATATCGCGTCGAGGCATCCGGCCATCGGCGGCACGGGCCGCATGCAGACGGCCAGCGTCACGCACGCCGAGCTGGATAGCGCCCGCGCGCTCGCGAGAGCGCGATCGTGCGCGGTGCTCAACCAATGGCATTGCGTTGAGCAGAACGCGAGCCGAGCGCTCGCCATGGATCCGGGCAATAGCGAATCGCAACTGCTGCTCGGCCAGGCCATCCGGAACCGGCCTGGAATTTGAAGCGCAATCGGGGGAACCCGTTATCGGGCAGCTCGGCGCGAGATCGGGCGCAGTGTCAGGGGTACGGCCGATTCAGCCGTTTCGAAGGGAGGACACACTGTGGCCAACGTTCGCAAGCGCAGATTCACTACCATCCCGCCCAATCGGCGGATGCTCGTTCGAGCTCCGCTGATGCTGCTGCTCATTGCATCCGGCACATGCATCGCCGCTGAAGGCGACGTCGAATCAACCCGATCCGGCGAGGTCGCAGAGGTCGCCGAAGCAGCCAAGTCCGCCGAGGCCCCGGGACCGTCGGGCACGCAGCCAGCCGATGCAGCATCGGTGCGCGCCGAAGTGTTCGGTCTCGCCACGGGCGGCGGCGCCGTCAAGGCGCTCGACGAGGCAAAAGCCCGGCCCGACGTTTTCACCGCGCTCGATCTCGCCCAGCTCGAGGAACTCGCGATTCGCCAGCAGGTGCGCGGCGGACGCGACAAGGCCCGTTCGATGTCGAGCCCCGATCGCTTCGACGGGATCGACACCGCGCTGCGAAGCGCGGACGATCTCGACAAGAAAATGCCGATCACGCCCGAGTACTCGCCGGTCAGGACGGCGCTCGCAGGCGATCGCACGGTTGCGTACGCCGCGCGGGGCGACATGCGCAAGGCAGTGGCGACGTTCGAAACGATCCCCCCCGACGCGGAAGTCTCGATCGATGCGCTGGCGGGCGTCGGCGACGCGTACCTTTACCTGAACGAACCGGGTAAAGCGATGGCGGCCTATCAGCGCGCACTGACGCAGGCCAGCGCGTCGACGGCCGATCACGCGACGCGCGGCTTCCAGTACGGCGCACACACGCGTCCGATCGAATTGCGCGAAGGGTTGTTCTGGTCGTATGTCGACCAGGGGCGCGCGCAGGATGCGAGCAACGTGCTCGACGACATGGGCAAATCGCTGCCCGCTGCCGAGCAGGTGCATCCGTGGGATCAGGCAGGCGACGACTACCTGCGCTATTACCGGCTGCGCGCGCAGTACCTGATCTATACCGGCAGGGTCGACGAAGGAATCGCCGCGCTCGAAAAGCTCGAGAAGGAAGTGCCGTTCAACTCCGAGGTACGCGCCGCGCATGCCGACGCCGTATCGGGCCAGTCGCACCCGCGCCAGGCCATGGGGATGTACAACGCATCGCTGACCGACCACCCGGACAGCGTCGAAGTCCTCGCCGGGCTCGGTCGTGCGGCGCTCGTGGCGGACGACTACGCGACCGCGCGCAAGGTCGACCAGACCCTCGACAACACGTTCCCGGACAGCGGCGCGGTTCGCTCGTTCAAGCGCGACTACAACGCGTACCGCAGCCCGGTGCTGACCACGGACCTGAACTACGAGCACGGCAACAGCGCGCTGGCGGACAACGAGTTCACGTCGGATACCTATCTCTACTCGCAGCCGTTCGCGGACAACTGGCGGGTGTTTTCCCATACGTTCTACGGCCATGCGCAAACCGATGTCGGCAACATCAGCCGCACGCGCACGGGCGTGGGCGGCGACTACCGGCACGGGCCGTTCACCGTGCAGGGCGAGGTCACCCGCTCGTTCGGCCAGGACGGGCGGACCGGCGGCCGCGGCTCCGTCACCTACAACCTCGACGATTACTGGACGGTGTCCGGCGCGCTCGACAGCAACGACAACACGCTGCCGTGGAAAGCCTATGTCGCGCACATCTGGGGCAAATCCGCGAATGTCGAGGTGAAGTGGCGCCAGAACGACCGTCGCGAGGTCAGCTTGAGCTACGGCGTGAGCCGCTACAGCGACACGAACCTGCACCAGGAAATTGCGGCGACCGGCACGCAGCGCGTGTTCACGTCCGCGAACCAACTGGTCAACGTATCGCTGAATCTCGGTACCGACAGCAACTCGAAACAGGACACCCCTTACTTCAGCCCGGGACGCGACTATGCGATCGCGGCGACCGTCATGCACCAATGGACGATGTGGAAAAAGGGCGACATGTCGTTGCAACAGCGCATCTTCGCGTCGGGCGGCGCGTACAACGAGCGCGGGTTCGGCACGAGCGCGCTGTGGAGCGCGCGGCTCGAGCACGCGTGGACATTCAAGCACGACATCACGCTGACCTACGGCATCGAAGTCGCCAGCCATGCTTACGACGGCACGCGGGAGCGCTCGGAAACGGGCTACCTGTCGCTCAACCTGCCGTTCTAGAACCGGGAGTCAGGCAATGCAATCGAGACGGACCTTCATGTGTGGATGTGTCGGCGCCTTCGCCGCATGCTCGCTGTTTCCGGGCGTGACGAATGCG
Organism: Burkholderia sp. MR1-5-21; assembly: GCF_053427715.1. NCBI lineage: Bacteria > Pseudomonadati > Pseudomonadota > Betaproteobacteria > Burkholderiales > Burkholderiaceae > Burkholderia > Burkholderia sp. MR1-5-21. The sequence goes on along the minus strand of NZ_JBSAXD010000012.1, from coordinate 122,568 downwards.
AAGCTGATCGACCTGCTGCCGCCGTCGGATCCCGCCGACGGCAAGACGTTTCGCGTGATCTGCATGCATGACGTCCGCGACAACCTGCTGTCGACGTTCGCCACGTCCACGATGATCGACCCCTATGCCATCGATACCGGCACGCTGACCGCGGTGTTTTCATGGATCGACAGCAACAACTATCACCCGGTGACCGTCAAGCAGATCGAGGCGTCGCGGCACGGCGGCAAGCCGCTGCCGCCGCGCGCCGTGCTGCTCACGTTCGACGACGGCTACCGGAGCCACTATTCGAAAGTGCTGCCGCTGCTGAAGCGCTTCCGGTATCCGGCGGTGATGGGCATCGTCACCGCGTGGATCGACACGCCGGCCGATACGCCGATCCGCATCAGCGACAAGATCGAAATGCCGCGCGATTACTTCATGTCATGGGACGAAGTGCGGCAGGTCGGTTCGTCAGAGCTGGTCGAGCTCGCATGCCATACGCACAACCTGCACCATGGCGCAACCGCCAATCCGCAGGGCAATCAACTGCCCGCGACCACGTCGCACCTCTACCTGGACGAGGAGAAGCGCTATGAAACCGATGTGGAATTCGAGACGCGGATTCGCAACGACCTGCAGACCTGCATCCGGCAGATCCACGATCGCACGGGCGTGGTCGCGCGCTCGATGGTCTGGCCGTATGGCGCGGAAAACCAGCCGGTGCGCAGGATCTCGACATCGCTCGGCATGGATATCCAGTTCAGTCTCGATGCCGGGCCGAATACGCCGGACGTGCCGCTCGACCGCTTGCGACGAATCCTGATGATGTACGACGTCGATATCGGCGGGTTCGAGCGCTCGATGCGCGAGCCGGCGACCAACCGCGGCGACGTCGGCTCCGTCGAACGCGTCGTGCAGGTCGATCTCGACCAGGTCTACGACCCGAACCCGGCGCAGCAGGAAAAGAACCTCGGCGTGCTCATCGAGCGCATCTACCGGATGCAGCCGAAATCGGTCTACCTGCAAGCGTATGCCGATCCGAAGGGCACCGGCATCGCGGAGTCCGTCTATTTCCCGAACCGGCACCTGCCGATGCGGGCCGACCTCTTCTCGCGCGCCGCGTGGCAGCTCAATACGCGCTCCAACGTTCAGGTCTACGCATGGATGCCGGTGCTCGCGTTTCGTCCGCCGCCGGAAAAGCGCCATGCGATCGAAGCGGTCAGCGCCTATGGCGGCGCGCCGGCGCGCGAGAACGGGACACGCGGTTTTCGGCTGAGCCCGTTCGATCCGAACGCGCGGCTGATGATCGAGCAGATCTACGAGGATCTCGGCAAATACACGTCGTTCAGCGGCATCCTGTTCAGCGACGACGCTGTGCTGGACGACTACGAGGATGCGGGCAAGCACGCGCTGCAGATGTATGCGCAATGGGGGTTGCCGCGCGACATCGGACAGATTCGCGCGTCGAAGGAGCTGATGAACCGCTGGACGCGGCAGAAGACGCGCTACCTGATGGACCTGACGCGGCAGCTGACACAAATCGTCCTTGCGAACCAGAACGAGGGCGACGTGCTGACCGCGCGCAACATCTTCGCGCAACCGGTGCTGAATCCCGAATCCGAAGCGTGGTATGCGCAAAACTACGACGATTTCCTGAACGCATACGACTTCGTCGCGCTGATGGCGATGCCGTACATGGAGCAGGCATCGAATCCCGAGCGCTGGCTGGACCAGCTCGTCGACGTTGTCGCCGCCAAGCAGCGTGGATTGGCGAAAACCATCTTCGAATTGCAGTCGTACGACTGGCACGCGCGCGCGGATATTCCGGCCAGCACGCTGCTTGCGCAGATGCATCGGCTGCGCGGCCGCGGCGCGGTGAATTTCGGCTACTACCCGGACAATTTCCTGCGCAACGAGCCGAGTCTCGAAGCGATGCGCGACGTGATGTCGCTCAAGTCCCGTCTCGATCCGACGTCGATCAACGCGCTGATGAACATGCAGAAGCACAAGGGAGCGCCGGCACAATGACGACGACACACGATTTCATCCAGCGCCTGCAGGATTTCGTCTTCTATTACCCGTTCTTCATGTCGTATCTGTGGATGATAGGCGGCGTCGTGCATTTCTTCCTGCTCGAAGACGGGCGCGAGCTGTCGAGACGAACGATTGCGTCGAGCGGCATGCCGAAGGTCTCGATCGTCGTGCCCTGCTTCAACGAAGAGGCGAACGCGCGAAGCGTGATCGAGCACCTGAACGGCATGGACTATCCGAACTACGACATCATTGCGGTCAACGACGGGAGCAAGGACCGCACCGGCGCCATCCTCAACGAGCTGGCCACCACGATACCGCGGCTGCTCGTCATCCATCACGCGCACAACGAAGGCAAGGCGGTCGGCCTCACGACCGCGGCGGCCGTGTCGAACGCGGAGTACCTGCTCGGCATCGACGGCGATTCGCTGCTCGCGCACGACGCGATCGAATGGATGCTCGAGCACTTCATCACCGATCCCGGCGTCGGCGCGGTAACCGGCAACCCGCGCATCCGCACGCGCACGTCGCTGCTCGGCCGCATGCAGGTCGGCGAATTCTCGTCGATCGTCGGCCTGATCAAGCGCACGCAGCAGGTGTACGGCCGCATCTTCACGGTCTCCGGGGTCATCACGATGTTCCGCAAGACCGCGCTCGCCGATGTCGGCTACTGGAGCACGGACATGCTGACCGAGGACATCGACATCAGCTGGAAGCTGCAGTGCCGCGACTGGCGTGTCGTGTACGAACCGCACGCGCTCAGCTGGATCCTGATGCCGGAGACGCTCAAGGGGCTCTACCGCCAGCGGCTGCGCTGGGCCAAGGGCGGCATCCAGGTGCTGCTCAAGTATGCGGGCACCGTCGCCAGCCCCGCGCGGATGATGATGTGGCCGCTGTTCGTCGAGTACCTGATCGGCATCGCCTGGGCCTACTCGATGTCGTTCATCCTGCTGCTCGCGTTCATCGGTCTCTTCCGTCCGCTGCCGACGGAGTGGCACGTATCGGTCGTCCCGCACTGGCACGGCATGCTGCTGGTGGCGACCTGCGTGCTGCAACTGATCGTCGGCTGCATGATCGACCGGCGTTACGACGAAAAACTCCTGATGTATTTCCTGGACACCGTCTGGTATCCGGTGGCCTTCTGGCTGATCAGCATGGTCACCACCGTCGTCGCCCTGCCCGCCACCCTGCTGCGAGGCCGCGGCAAGCGGGCCGTATGGATCAGTCCCGACCGAGGAATTCAACATGAAGAACGCGCCGATTATTGACCTTTCTCTCCGTTCGCCGCGCCGGATGATCGTCGACCACGGCGTCATCGTCGGAACCGTGCAGATCGTGTGGTTCCGCCTCGTGCGGCCGTCGCTGGTCGGTGCGGTCTGGGCGTCGATCTGCATCTATACGTACCGCTACCTGCTGCCGTTCAATCAGGCCGAGATGCCGATCGAGCAACTGATCTTCTACGTGACATGCATTTCGGTCATGGCCGGCGTGCTGTTCACGTGGCTGATCGCCGGGCGCGTCGTGCATCCGCTCGCCTACCGGCTGCGCGTGTCGAAGATGCTGCGGCGCTCGGCCCACCTCAAGGCGCGGCCGGGACCCGCGGCCTCGCTAATCAACGCTCGCCGCCCTGCCGGGAAACAGTCGTCGCGCATTCTCATCGCGTCGCATGACGCGAACGGCATGATTTCCGGGATCGAATGGAAGACCCAAAGGGCGCCGCAGTCCGGCAAATAGGCTGCCAGGCTGCGCGCCGGCATTGCATCGATAACTTCTTCTGGACGAGGTGACATATGTGCGGAATCGTCGGAGCAAGTGGCCGGAACAATCAGGTGCCGCAACTGGTCAAGGCGCTGAGCCGGCTCGAATATCGCGGCTACGACTCGTGCGGGATCGCGCTGCAAAGCGGCGGACGCATTCGCAGCGAACGCACGCTGAGCCGCGTGACGGACCTGCAGCACCGGGTGATGGCGCTCGGCCTCGAAGCGGGAACCTGCATCGCCCATACACGCTGGGCCACCCACGGCGCGCCGTCGGAAACGAACGCGCATCCGATCATGTCGGGCGACACGATCGCCGTCGTTCACAACGGCATCATCGAAAACCACGAGGCGCTGAAGGCGGAACTGCAGCAGCGCGGCTATACCTTTCGCGGCGAGACCGACACGGAGGTGATCGCCCATCTGATTCACGGCGAATACGACGACGATCGCGACGACCTGTTCGGCGCTGTCGTTCGCGCGGTCAAGCGCCTGCGCGGCGCCTATGCGATCGCGGTGCTGAGTGCGCGCGAGCCGCAGCACCTGGTCGCCGCGCGCGCCGGCTCGCCGCTCGTGATCGGCATCGGCGCGCAGCAGAACTACCTCGCGTCCGACTGCGCGGCGCTCGGCGACCTGACCGACCACTTCATCTACCTCGAGGACGGCGACGTCGCGTTGATCACGCCGGAGCGCATCCGGATCGCCGACGCACTCGGGCGCGAAGCGAAACGGCCGCTGTGCGAGGTCAAGGCGCGCGACAGCGATGCCGGCCTCGGTCCGTTCCAGCACTTCATGCAGAAGGAAATCTTCGAACAGCCGAAGGCGATCGGCAGCACGCTGGCCGGCATCGACACGATCGGACCTGCGTTGTTCGGTCCCGCCGGTGAAGCGCAGGCGCTGCTTTCGCGCGTGAGAAGCGTGCTGCTGCTCGGCTGCGGCACCAGCTATTACGCGGGGCTCACGGCGAAATACTGGATCGAGGGCATCGCGGGCGTGCCGGCGCAGGTCGAGATCGCCAGCGAATACCGTTACCGGGAATCCGTGGCCGATCCGCGCACGCTCGTCGTCGGCATCTCGCAATCGGGCGAGACCGCCGATACGATCGGCGCGATCGAGCACGCCCATCGACTCGGGCAGGACCTGTCGATGGCGATGTGCAACGTGCCGACGAGCACGATCGCGCGCAATGCACAGCTTCGCTTCCTGACCCAGGCAGGCATCGAACTGGGCGTCGCGTCGACGAAGGCGTTCACGACGCAGCTGGTCGCGCTGTTCCTGCTGACGGTGACGCTCGCGCAGCTGCGCGGCAGGCTCGATGCCGCGCGCGCGGCGACATACCTGCAGCAACTGCGCGAACTGCCGGCGCGCATCGGCCATGCGCTCGCGCTGGAGCCCCAGATCATGGGCTGGGCGGCCGACTTCATGCGGATGGAGAATGCGCTGTTCCTCGGGCGCGGGATTCATTTCCCGATCGCGATGGAGGGCGCGCTGAAGCTCAAGGAGGTGTCGTATATCCACGCCGAAGGCTATCCGGCAGGTGAACTGAAGCACGGCCCGCTCGCGCTCGTGACACGCGCGATGCCGGTCGTCACGATTGCGCCGGACGATCGCCTGTTCCAGAAACTGAAGTCCAACATGGCCGAAGTGCGGGCGCGCGGCGGGCGGCTCTACGTGCTCGCGGGCAGCCATCTCGACATCGACGCCGCCGACGACACGCGCGTGATCCGGCTGCGCGAACCGGGCGATGCGCTGGCGCCGATCATGCACGTGGTGCCGTTGCAGCTGCTCGCGTATCACGTCGGCTGCGCGCGCGGCGCCGACGTCGACAAGCCGCGCAACCTCGCGAAATCGGTGACCGTCGAATGACGCGTCAGCCGGCGCAGGTCATCGGAGGATCGAACCAGCGCAGACGAAAAGCCTTTCGATCCGTCGCGGCGATGGCCTGCATCGCCTGCTGTCTCGCCGTTGCGCCGGGTCTGGCGTCCCAAAGCGCGCACGCGGCTGCCGCGGCCCGGCACAAGCCCGCGCCCCCACCTTCTTCGCAACAGCTGAACACCGGGGATCCGCGTCGCTTCATGCATGGCGTGGGCGTGGCCGACGCCGGCAACGGCAAGCGCTGGATCTTCTTCAGCAGCTCGGGCCTCCCGCCGCGCGGCGCGTTGCCCGACGGCAACTGGCCGCATGACGTCTACGTCGGCGAATGGTCGCCCGGCAACGCGCACATGATGCATGTCCGCACGTTCATCAGCCGGCCCGAAGCGCAGGAGCCGGTGTCGGTCGCGCAGAACGATCGCGGCGACATCTTCGTCACGTTCGAGGACGGCTGGAACGCGCCGCAGGAAGTCAGCCAGCGGTACGGCGTCTATCGACGCAACCTGAAGCCGGTCAAGCCCTACCCGAACGACGTCGAGTCGGGCGGGCACTCGGGACACGTCGCCGCCGTCGGCGAGCGCTTCGTCGTTTTCTATTCCGCCGACTGGGTCGACGGCGGCGGCGTCGACAACCTCGGCACCGGCGGCGGTGTCTACCTGAAGACGTACGATGCAGCCGGGCGGATGCTGAACCACGTGTCCGTCGCGCCGCACAGCCGCGAATGGTGGCCCGTGATCGCGGGCTCGTCGCACAAGGCACTGCTGGTCTGGCAGAAGTTCATCACGGACAGCACGAACGCGACGCTCGACTATGCGCTGTTCGATCCGGCGACGGCGAAGCTCGACAAGCTCGGCGCGTTGAGCGACGCCATTCAGTACTACGTCTACTCGGTGGCCTACGTGCCCGCGATCGACCGCTACGTCGTCGTCGCCACAACGGCGGACGACCGCGGCGTCGCGATGCTGATCGACCAGGACGGCCGCCGCACGGCGACGCTGGATTGCCTGCCGGCGACGGTGCGCGAATCGGGCATCGGCGTCGCCGGCGCCAGCGCGTATGTGCCGACCCGCGACGGGCGGCTTCTGTCGCTGGACCTGTCGGCCGACAGGATCGCCGTGCGCGGCGTACAGCGCTCGCCGATTCCGTGGGGCGCGACCGGGATCGCCGGTTTTCCGGTCGGCGATACGACGATGCATTTCGTGTCGCTGACACCGGCGGGCGCACGGGAGGCCGATTTCGAACCGGGAGAGGCGACTGCGCTGGCCGATTCGGAAGAAGCCTGTTCGGCCGGGATCAGTCCACGTTGAAATGCACACGCACGTCCTGCCGGCTCTCGACAGGACGACCGTTATCCATTGCGGGGAAAAAGCGCCATCGGCGCAGCGTTTCGAGCAGGATCTGATTGAGCCGGGGGTTCGGCGTCGGCTTGACGAGGTCGATATCGAACGTGCCGTCCGCGTGAACGAGAAAGCGTGCGACCGCGACGGCCTGATAGCCCTGTTCACGCAGATCGTCGGGCAGCACGGGCAGCGGCTGCGACAGCAAGCGCGCCTGGGCGCTGCCCGACGCAGTCGAATGCGTCGCGGCGGATTCCGCGTGCGTCGCGGACGCGGCCCGCGCCTCGTCGGGCGCCGCATGCGACGCTTGCGATGGTGTCGGCGCGCCCGGTTGCTGCACCGGTTGCGCATCGTGCGGCGGCGTCGCCTCGATCCGCTTCACGGGCGTGGCAGGCCGGACCGGCGGCGGCGCTTGCCGTACCGGCACCGGCTTCGGCGGGACGCTGCGCAAAGGCGCCGCTTTCGGTTCCGCGTGCGTCGCGGGTGGCGCAGCCTGAACGGGTGGCGCGGGCGGCGGCAATTCGACCAACTGCATCTGAATGTTCTCCGGCGCACGCGGCGCCAGCTCGTTGCCCGAGAACAGCCGCATCGCATTGACGAGGAACGCGCCCCAGATCGCGGCGGCAAGCACGATCGCCACCGCGAGCCGGCCCCCGTTCCGCTCCGGTAGCGTGCCCGACATCGAACCGCGTCTAATCACGATGGACCGCGACGAGAAAATGCTCTGCCCCGGCCCGCTTCGCTTCGAGCATCGCCTGGACGACGACGCCATGCGCCGCGCCGTCATCCGCCGCGATCACGATGTCGTGATGGCGTCCGAGCCCGTGCGCGACGGCGTCGCCGACGCGCGCGAGCGGCACCGGCTGCCGGTCGATGAAGATCTGGTTCGCCCGGTTCACCGACAGCGTCACGGGCCGGTCCGCCTGCAGCTGCTGCGCGTGCCCGCGCGGCAGGTCGATGCCGACCGCGTCGAGGCGCTGCATCGCGAGCGACGTCAGCATGAACGTCGCGAGCAGGAAGAACATCACGTCGATCATCGGGATGATTTCGATGCGGCCGCGTTTCGACGTGCGGGAGCGGCGCAGTTTCATGACACCGCTCCCGCGCGCTCGCGCGCAAGGCGCAATTCGGCGAGCCGTTCGTTTGCGAACGATTCGAGCTCGTCCATCAGCCTGTCGACGCGACGCGAGAAATAGTTGAACGCGAACAGTGCGACCAGCGCGATCACGAGGCCGATCGCGGTCGCGACGAGCGCTTGCGCGATGCCGCCCGACACGCCCGCGGGACTCACGAGCCCGTCGCCGCCGATCAGCCGGAACGATCGCATCATGCCGACGATCGTGCCGAGCAAGCCGAGCAGCGGCGCGGCGGTGACGATCGTCTCGAGCAGCCACAGGCCGCGGCTCATGTCGCGCTCGATCTGCTGCGCGGCCGCATCGACCTTCGCTTCGACGTGCCACAGCGGCGCCGCGCCGTCGTTGAAGATCGCGGCGAGCCGCCGCATCACGTGTCCGTCCGGCAACGTGCGCGACGCGCCGCCTCGCCCGCCCCCGCCGGCGAAGCGCCAGAACGTGTACGCGCGATCCAGCATGATGGCGAGCGCGACGATCGCGAGCACGCTCAGCGGATAGACGACCCAGCCGCCGATGCGCAACGCGTCGGCGAAACCTGCCCATTCATTCATCGTGTGGCCTCGTGCAAGCCGGCAACCGGCAATCAGAAGTGTTTGGTCAATCCCGCATAGATCGCGCGCCGCGGGCCGTACTGCGGCGCGCCGACGCCGATGCCCGAGCCGTCACGCAACTCGTAGACGCGGCCGAACGTGTTGACGAGCGACACGCGCGCATCGAACTGGCCGACGATCGGCTCCTCGAAACGCTCGAGCACGCCGAGATTGATCTGCGCGTACCACGGCAGGCGGTCGGTGTTCGCGAAGCCCCGCCGCAGGCCGCTGCCGACGATGCCGTCGGCGCTGAACGTCGTCCTGCCGAGCGTGTACGCGCCGCCGAACGACGCGGTGATGCGCTGGTCGTGATCGAGGTAGACCCAGTTGTTCGCGATGTACGCGAGTTCGTCGGGCGTGAAGTTGAACTGCGCGGATTCGATGTTCTTGCCCTGCGCGCGGCTGTACGCGACGTTCAGGTACGCGGACACGTTGCCCTGCTTGTAGCTCGACGTGAACTCGAGCCCGTACACGCGGCCGTCCTGATAGTTGAACGGCGTGAAGATCAGCGCATTGCCGAACTGGCCTTCGTCGAGCAGGTCCGACACCTTCTTGTAGTACGCGTCGAGTCCGACGGTCACCGCGGACGTGAGCCGCTGCGTGATGCCGATATCGAAATAGTGGCTGCGTTCGGGCTTGACCGGATCGTTCTGCGCGCTCGGGCTCTGGTTCGTCGTCCCGGCGAAGTTGCCGATCGTCGAATCCGACACGAGCTCGAACGCCGGCGGCGTGAAATAGCGCGCGTACCCCGCGTGCAGCGTCGTCGACTCGGTCGCCTGATAGACGACGCCGATACGCGGACTCAGCTGGCCGGCCTGCACGTATTCGTTCATGCGGTCGTAGCGCAGCCCGTAGTTCAGCGTCAGCTTCGGCGTGATCTTCCACTCGTCCTGCGCGTAGAGGCTGAACAGATAGCCGGTCTTGTCGTGCGAATCCGGGATCGTGGTTGGCTGGTCCGTCAATGGGTTGCCGTTGGCGTCGACGGGGAAAACGGTGACGTCGTTGTCGAACACCGCATGCTCGCGCTCGAACATCAGGCCCGCGCGCAGCGTGTGGCGATCGTTCAGGCGGTACGTGAAGTCGGTCTGGACGCCGTTCGCGCGATTGCTGTGGAAATCGTCGGATGCGACGCCGTTGAAGATCAGGTCGCCGACCGGATCAGCGTTGAATTTCGTGCGCGTATAGCGCGTGAACAGCGCGACCTGATAGTCGAGCGCGCCGCCGTTCGTGCCCTGCAGCGCGAGCACCGCGAAGTTGTTCAGTTCCGCCTGCGTCTCGTTCAGCGCAGCCGAATCGAATGTCGATTGGCCGTTGAGCGTGAACGCGGGCGCGATCCCGGGCGTGTTCGGGATCTCGAACCGATTGCTCGTCGCGCCGAACATCAGGCTCGCGCGCGTGAGCGGATTCAGCAGCAACGACATGTAGCCGAACGCGTTCCCCTGCCGCGTGTGGTCGTGCAGCGGATTGCCGTTCGACGTCGGCGCCTCGATGCCGAGATTGTTCTCGCCGAGCGTGCCGGAGAAGTAGTAGCTGAACGGGCCGCTCGAGCCGAACACGTCGGCGCTCGTCTGGATCGTCTGGTGGCTGCCGCCATACACGTCGATCGTGCCGCCGTTGCCGGTATCGCCCGACTTCGTGCGGATGTCGACCACGCCGGCCGTGCGATAGCCGTATTGCGCGGGCAGCGCGCCGGTCACGAAATTCATCTGCTCGATGATCCGCGTGTCGAGCGACTGGCCGAAGCCGCTGATCGGCTCGGGGATGATGATGCCGTTCAGCCGGTATTGCAGGTTCGCGTGATCGCCGCGCACGTGGAGCTGGCCGAACGAATCGTAAGCGACGCCCGGCGCCTGCAGCAGCACCTGGTTGAGCGGCGTGTTGTCGCCTTGCGGCAGCGTGTCGATGTCGGCCTGCGAGAACCGGTAGACGCTCGCGCCGACTTCCGGCTGCAGCCCGTTGCGCGCGCGGTCGAGCCGTTTCGCGTTGACGGTGACGTCGAGCGTGCCGGCGTCCTTGCCGAGCTTGACGTCCAGCGCGGCGCTCGCCTGCCCTTCGGCCACCGTCGCGATGCTCGTGCCCGTCGCGTAACCGGGCGCGTCGACCACTGCCGCGTAAGTGCCGGGGGCGACGTGGTCGATCCGGAAGCCGCCGTCGGCTCCGGACTCGGCGTGCGCGACCGCGTGGCCGTCGGCATCCTGAAGCACGATCCGGGCATGGGCGAGCGCGTGTCCGTGGGCATCGGCCACCGTGCCGGCCACCGTGGCGCCGGCGTCGGCGGCGAATGCACCGGCAGGGGCGGCCGCGGTAAACGCCAGCATGGCGACCTGGGAAAGCAGTGAGCGATTGATTTTCATCGTGCGGTTCGGGGTGGGGATCGCTTTTTCCCGCGGGAACGCATTGAAAAATTGCGCCGAACCGGAATCGATATGATATAACATATCGCTTACAGCGCGCCCTTTTCCGTCGACGGGAAGGCTTCTGACCGGCATGAGCACGCTGAAAGGGCGCGTCGCGCCGGACGCCGCGATGATATAACATTGCATTCGCTCCGCACAATGTCCCTGTCGGCAGCGGGGCTGTGCCGGTCGTCCGCGCCTGTCGGCCGCCTTCACGGATCGCGCACCCGGTCTGTCGACATTGAACACCGGCCGGACGGCGCGTTACCGAACGGCATCGCGTTGTCGAAATCTCCGTTTGCGAGAACTAGACTATCTCCAATGGGCTGGCGGCATTGCGCCACGCTGCAGATCGAGGAGATACGCATGAGCACGTGCAACGAACCCCATCATGCGCAGCACGATCATCAGCATGGCCCGGGCTGCGGCCACACCGCCATCGTGCATGGCAATCACGTCGACTATCTGCATGATGGTCATCTGCACCATCCGCACGGGGATCACATCGACGAACACAGGATCGAGGTCAGCGCAAGGAACCCGGACCAGTGCACGCCGGGCTGCGCCGGCCATGAAGCCGGCCATGTCCACGGGCCTGGTTGCGGGCACGAAGCTGTGCCGCATGGCGATCACGTCGATTATCTGGTCGACGGACATCTCCATCATCCGCATGGCGATCATTGCGACGACCACGGGCCGGTGGACGTGGCCTGACGGCGTGTTCGCCCCGTCGACGGCTGGCCGGATGCCGAGGAAACGGCCGGTCGGATGATGTCCGACCCGCCGTCCCCCTCGATCAACCGTCCGCCTGCTGCGCGCTGCGCAACACGGCGCGCAGCAGCGCGTCCGTGGCCGCGGCCGCTCATTCCGGCGTGATCGCCTCGGCCTCGTCGTGGCTCAGCCCGTCGACGCACGGCACGAAGCTCATCCCGACCAGCGCGCGCGTGCGGTGCATGGGGGCGGGGTAAGCACAATTCCCGCAACAGAACCGCAATTGGGCGCCAGAAGGTAGCGCACCATCGCCGGCGGGCCAGCTTGCACGTGTCACTCCGTGTATATATGATATGCATATCACATATAGGAGAGCGCAATGGGCCGCATTCTGGTTGATCTGTCGGACGGCCAGCTCGACGACTTGGCCGTCATCGTCGAGACTGAGCATCGCCCCCGCGCCGCGATCATTCGCGACGCCGTCGATGCCTACATCTCGCAGCACAAGCGGTCGCTCGCCGACGACGTATTTGGCATCTGGAAAAACCGGGCTGTAGACGGACTCGCCTATCAAGAGGAACTGCGCTCGGAATGGTAAAAGCGTTATTCGACACCAACATACTGATCGATTATCTGGGCGGCGTTGAGTCCGCTCGAGCCGAACTGACACACTACGACTATCGCGCGATCAGCACGATCACGTGGATGGAAGTGCTGGTCGGCACGACAGCCAATGACGAAACCGCAATTCGGGCATGGCTTTCGTCGTTCGACGTCATCCCGCTAGACAGCACGGTCGCGAACCGCGCCGTGACGATCCGCAAGGAGCGCCGCATTCGGCTGCCAGACGCGATCGTATGGGCAACAGCACAAGTGAACGGTCTGTTGCTCGTATCGCGCAACACGAAGGACTTCCCGGCCACCGAGCCGGGTGTGCGTGTGCCCTACCAGATCTGATGAGCACCGCTTTGGGCATCACCGACGCGGATACGGCGATCTGCATAGAAATTCCCGATGCCGCGGATTGAAACAAGCAATTTCACAAACACAGGGTGAACCCGGATACTGGCGCTTCCTCATTCAACACCGCAACGAGCAAGGAAGCTGAAGATGCCGATCATCAACACCCAAATCAAGCCGTTCAAGGCAACCGCATACCACCACGGCGAATTCGTGCCCGTCTCCGACGAGAACTTCAAGGGCAAGTGGTCCGTCGTCGTGTTCTACCCGGCCGACTTCACGTTCGTCTGCCCGACCGAGCTGGGCGACCTCGCCGACCGCTACGCGGAATTCCAGAAGCTGGGTGTCGAAATCTACGCGGTGTCGACCGACACGCATTTCACGCACAAGGCCTGGCACGACACGTCGGACACGATCGGCAAGATCAAGTACCCGATGATCGGCGACCCGACGCTCACGCTGTCGCGCAACTTCGACGTGCTGATCGAGGAAGAAGGGATGGCGCTGCGCGGCACGTTCGTGATCAACCCGGAAGGCGAGATCAAGCTGTGCGAGATCCACGACAACGGCATCGGCCGCGACGCGGGCGAACTGCTGCGCAAGGTGCAGGCCGCGCAATACATCGCCGCGCACCCGGGTGAAGTGTGCCCGGCCAAGTGGACCCCCGGCGCCGAAACACTGACGCCGTCGCTCGACCTGATCGGCAAGATCTGACGACCGGCACCGTGCGCGTCGCGTGACGCGCACCGCAGCGGGCCACCATGCGGTCCGCTCCCCTCCTCCGGCATGACCTGCCCGACCCTGATCATCATTACGGAATCCGAAACGCCATGCTCGACGCCAATCTCAAGAACCAACTCAAAGCGTACCTGGAAAAGATCACGCGCCCGATCGAACTCGTCGCGTCGCTCGACGACGGCGCGAAGTCGCAGGAGCTGCTCGCGCTGTTGAACGAGATTGCGTCGCTGACGCCGCGCGTGACCGTAGTCGAGCGCCGCGGCGACACCGAGCGCAAGCCGTCGTTCTCGATCGGCGAGCCGGGCAAGCCCGCCGGCGTCCGCTTCGCCGGGATTCCGATGGGTCACGAATTCACGTCGCTGGTGCTCGCGCTGCTGCAGACGGGCGGCCATCCGATCAAGCTCGACGACGCGGTGATCGAGCAGATCCGCGACCTCGAAGGCGACTACGCATTCGAGACATATTTCTCGCTGTCGTGCCAGAACTGCCCGGAAGTCGTGCAGGCGCTGAACGTGATGGCGCTGATCAACCCGCGCATTCGTCACGTCGCGATCGACGGTGCGCTGTTCCAGGACGAAGTCGACGCGCGCCAGATCATGGCGGTGCCGACGATGTTCCTGAACGGCGAAACGTTCGGCCAGGGCCGCAGCAGCGTGAAGGAAATCCTCGCGAAGCTCGATACCGGCGCGAGCGCGCGTGCGGCGAAGGCGCTCGAGAACAAGCCCGTGTTCGACACGCTGATCGTCGGCGGCGGCCCGGCGGGCGCGGCGGCCGCGATCTATTCGGCCCGCAAGGGCATTGCGACCGGCGTCGTCGCCGAGCGCTTCGGCGGCCAGGTGCTCGACACGATGGCGATCGAGAACTTCGTGTCGGTGCAGGAAACCGAAGGGCCGAAGTTCGCGACCGCGCTCGAGCAGCACGTGAAGCAGTACGACGTCGACATCATGGACGTGCAGCGCGCCGAAGCGCTGATTCCCGGCGCCGTGCACGAGATCCGTCTCGCGAGCGGCGCGGTGCTGAAAGCGAAGACGATCGTCCTCGCGACGGGCGCACGCTGGCGCGAAATCAACGTGCCGGGCGAGCGCGAATACCGCAACCGCGGCGTCGCGTACTGCCCGCACTGCGACGGCCCGCTGTTCAAGGGCAAGCGCGTGGCGGTGGTCGGCGGCGGCAACTCCGGCGTCGAGGCGGCGATCGATCTCGCCGGCATCGTGAAGGAAGTCACGCTGATCGAATACGGCGCGCAACTGCGCGCGGACGAAGTGCTGCAGCGCAAGCTGCGCAGCCTGCCGAACGTGTCCGTCGTCACGCAGGCGCAGACCACCGAGCTGACCGGCGACGGCAGCAAGCTGAACGGCCTCGTCTACAAGGACCTGCGCTCGGGCGACGTGAAGCGCATCGATCTCGAAGGCGTGTTCGTGCAGATCGGCCTCGTGCCGAACACCGAATGGCTGAAGGGCACGGTCGAACTGTCGAAGCACGGCGAGATCGTCGTCGATGCGCGCGGCGCGACGTCGGTGCCGGGCGTGTTCGCGGCCGGCGACGTGACGACGGTGCCGTTCAAGCAGATCGTGATCGCGGTCGGCGAAGGCGCGAAGGCATCGCTCGGCGCGTTCGACCATCTGATCCGGCAGGATGTCGCGGTAGCCGAAACGCAGCCGCAAGCGGAGGAAGCGGTCGCCGCATAACGTCCGAAAGCGACGCAAGCACGCAAGTTGTCTCTCTTGGCCCCGCATGCCCTGGTCGGCGTGCGGGGTCCTTTTTCGTCCTCCGGCTGCAACGGGCGCTCGCCGCTACTGGAGGCCCAGCACGACGAGCGAATACTGCCTGACACTCAACGCGAACGTGACGACGTTGCCGTTCGTGCTGAACTGCACGGGCTGAAGCGAAGCGTCGCTGTTATCCGGCGAGCTGACGTTGACGGCCGTGACGCGCTTGCCGCCCGTCGGCGTCGCCGACACGTTGAAAGTCGTCGTCTGCACCCCAAACGCCCCCGACGCCGTGAACATGAAGTTCGTGAAATGCAGCAGCATTTCATTGCCGAGCTGATTCGCTTCGACATGAATGCGGCGGTCGGCGTCCGTCGTGACGACCGGCACGGCCGTGCCGGCCAGCGCCCCGACGATCCTGCCGGAATCCGCCTGCGATCCGTTCAGCAGATATTGCTTGCCGGGAAGATCGGAGAAATAGACCATGCGGCCGGCGCCGAACGCTGCCTGCGCACTGGCCGGCAACGCCCCGCCCTTGTGGAATCCGAGCACGTCGGCCAGCGCGAAATCCGCGCGCGCGTCGCCGAACTCGTTGAGCCCGGTCGGATTCGGACCCGTGATGACGATCGTGCCGCCGCCGTTGACGAACTGCCGGACGAGCGTCGCCTCATTATCCGAGACGGCCTCCAGATCGGGCAGCAGCAACGCCTTGATCCCCGTCAGGTCGGCTGCGCTGAAGGCCGGGCTCGTCACGACCGAAAATGGAACATGCGCGTGCACGAGCGCCTTGACCATGCCCCGGTACTCGCCGAGCCATTGCTGCTGATAGCAGCTGTCCGTGTCGGACGTGCTCCACCACTCCGCCGCGCCGCTCGGCTGGGCCGTCGTGCAATACAGCCCGTTGCCGATCGCCGGATTCACGTAGTCACGACTCGGGCTGGAATGGTAGAGCGCGACGTTCGCGAGCGGCGCCGCATCGAACAGGCGCGCGCTGTTCGCCTGCACGAACGCATACATCCGCGTGCGCATCGCGGCGCCGACGCCGACGGTCTTGCCGGGCACCTGCACTTCGTACGGATTGCAGCCCGCCGCGAGCACTTCCGCCATCACCTGCACCGCATCGTCCTCCTGCTTGCCGTAACTGAACGACCATGCCGGCTTGCCGCCGCTCGCGGCGCGCGCGTACTTGCACATCGAGATCAGGCAGATCCAGTCGTTCTCCTGCGCGTAGCGCATCGCGTCGCTGTTGCTCATCACGTCGATTTCCCAGACCTGCGTGATGCCGTCGGCCGCGCGCAAGTACGCGCCGTCCAGGCCGATCAGCGTGGCATCGTGGTAATCGCAGGTCACCGTCTCGACGAACAGCTGGATCGCGGGATTGACCGCGCGCGCGGCAGCGGCGATGTCGAGCTGGAAGTTGCTCAGGTTCCGGTGCCGCCATTCGACCCAGCGCCGGAAATACGGATCGTTCCAGTCCGCCACGGCGGGCAGGTCGAGGCCGGTATCCGCCTTGAACGCCGCCTTGCCCCAAGTCGACGCGTCGCTCCAGTCCACGGCGCCGTTGAAGTAGATCGGCACGTCGGGCCAGATCCCGTCGGTACCGGTCTGCGCGAGCAGCTTGATGCGATCGAGGTACGCCTGGCGCCACGGGCCATTGGGGCTCATCCACGCGCTCTCGTCGCCGGGGTCGACCCAGAACACGAGACTGCCGTTGAACACGTTCGGCTGGCCGTTCAGGCCGAGCTGCACCCAGTCCGGGTGCGTCTTGTACATCGACGGACCGTTCGCGCCGCCCACGCTGATCACCTCCAGCGACGGGTAATACCAGACGACTTTCAGCCCGGCTGCGTGAACCATCTGGTTGAAATGCGCGGCGTCTGCCATCGCCGCACTGAAATCGGTGTCGGTCATCCAGTTCGACAGCGTGGTATCGGTTTCCACCACGCTCACGTTCTGCGCGACCAGGCCGGCAATGATCGCCTGCAGCTCCGAATCGTCCGGGCCGGCGCCAAACGACGCGTCGGCCGCACGCGCATGCTGGCTCCAGTCGCTGAAGCCGCCTGCGGCGTACGCGTCGCGCGCACCGGCACTCAACGCGGCCGGCGTCACCAGCAGCACCCTCGACCACGCCGGAAACCGGCTGCCCAGCGCCAATGCCGCACTGCGCGCCAGGAAGCGGCGACGCGGCAGCAGCCTCGTTGCGTTCTTGTTCATTGCGTCTCCCGGTTCTCGCATCGGCCCGCGCAGGGCAGCCGGCGACGAGATCGCCGAACAGGGGCGCCCGCCACGTGCGCGAGAATCCGATCGGCGCAAAGGCCATGCCAGATGCGCGCCCCCGCATGACCGGCACGGCTTCGCAGCCCGCAACGCATCGGTTGTCACGGGGAAGCCGAGGAAAAATGTTTCACGATTGAGATGGAATCGCGCGCTGGCCGGCCGCTGCCTGCCGCTGCGCGCCGCACTGCAGCCGCCGGAAACGTTTCAGTCGTGTTTCCGCCGCGGCCGGGCGCGGAAATTTGCATCAGCGCTGATACGTGCGACTCGATACGAACGTCGCGCCGCTTACTCCGGAAACGGCAGCTCCGTCTGGCCTTCGGCGCGCATGCCGAAGGTATTGAGCGTCATCGCGACGAGCGCGTAGTAGCCGAGCAGCGCGACCAGGTTGACGACGACCGCATGACCGAAACGCTCTTCCGCGCATGCGAACGTCGCGTCGCTGACGCGCCGCGTGTCGTACAGCTCGGTCGCGAACGCGTAGATCAGCGCATCGTCGTCCGACTCGAACACGGGTTCGACGCCGTCCCGGATCGCTTCGGCGGTCGCGGCCGGCAGGCCGGCATCGAGCGCAATCGGATGATGAATGTGCCACTCCGCCTGCGAGCGCCAGCGCGCGGCAGTCACGAGAATCGCAAGCTCCGACAGGCGCAGCGGCAAGCCCGTGCGATAGCGGCAGAACGCGCCGAGCTGCTGCGCGTGCTGCGCGAGCTCGGGGCTCGCGATCCAGCCGAGGAACGGCCCGTTCAGGTTGCCGCGCGGGCCGCTGAGAATCTCGTCCAGCACGGCCTTCTGCGCGTCGGTCGCGGTCGTGGGGTCGAATGCGGGAAGTCTCGAAGTCATGGGTTGTCCGTTCGCTGATTCCGTCAGGCGCCGACCGCCGCCACCGCCGCGTCCACTGCGCCCGCCAGGCGTTCGACGATCGTGCCGATCTGCTGCTCGGTGCAGATGAACGGCGGCGCGAGCAGCACGTGGTCACCCTGGCGTCCGTCGATCGTACCGCCCATCGGATACACCATCAAACCGCGCTGCATCGCCTCGCGCTTGATCACCGCGTTCAGCTTCAGCGCCGGATCGAACGGCGCCTTGCTCGCGCGGTCGCGCACGAATTCGACGCCGGTGAAAAGGCCGCGGCCGCGCACGTCGCCGACGGTCGGATGCTCCGCGTAGCGCTCGCGCAGCAGCGCACGCAATTGCTCGCCGCGCGCCTTCACGTTGTCGAGCAGGTTCTCGTCCGCGATCACGCGCTGCACTTCGAGCGCCGCCGCGCAGGCCGTCGCATGGCCGATATACGTGTGGCCATGCTGGAAGAAACCCGAGCCGCCGACGATCGTCCGGTAGATCTCGTCGCTGACGAGCGTCGCGCCGATCGGCTGGTAGCCCGCGCCGAGCCCCTTCGCGATCGTCAGCAGGTCCGGCGCGACGCCGTCTTCTTCGCACGCGAACAGGTAGCCCGTGCGCCCCATCCCCGACATGATCTCGTCGAGAATCAGCAGCACGCCGTACTTGTCGCACACCGCGCGAATCTTCTTCAGGTAGGTGCGCACCGGCGGCACCGCGCCCGCCGTCGCGCCGACCACCGTTTCCGCGACGAACGCGGCGACGCTTTCCGCGCCGAGTTCGACGATCTTCCGCTCGAGCTCGTCCGCGAGACGCTGCGCGAACGCTTCCTCGGTTTCGTCCGCGCGCTGCTCGCGATACGCGTAGCACGGGCTCACGTGATGCGCTTCGATCAGGATCGGCAGGAACGGCTCGCGTCGCCATGCGTTGCCGCCGATCGCGAGCGCGCCGAGCGTGTTGCCGTGATAGCTCTGGCGGCGCGCGATGAAGTGTCGCCGCTGCGCCTCGCCCTTCTCGACGAAATACTGGCGCGCGAGCTTCAGCGCCGCCTCGATCGCCTCGGAACCGCCCGACACGAAATACACGTGCTCGAGCCCCGCGGGTGCGGCATCGACGAGCCGGTCGGCCAGCTCCTCCGCGACGTCGGTCGTGAAGAACGACGTGTGCGCGTACGGCAGCTGCTGCGCCTGGCGCTTGATCGCATCGATCACGCGCTGGTTGCTGTGCCCGAGGCACGACACGGCCGCGCCGCCGCATGCATCGATGTAGCGCTTGCCGGCCGAGTCGATGATTTCGATGCCGTCGCCTGCGACGGCAACGGGCAAGGTCGCGCGGGGCGCGCGATGGAATACTGTGGTCATTCGTTGCCTCATGGAGCTGAATGCGGAATCAGGATGTGGGATCACGCTGCGCGCGTCGCGCTGTCGTCGGGCACGATGCGCGTCGCGAAACGCTGCGTGCCATGCTGGTGCACCGACATGTCGATGCCCGATGCGCGGATCGCGAATACCGCCGTCGCAAGCGTGTTCTCGTCATCGGGATCGTCCGGATCGTCGCGATAGATCGGCAGGCCTTCGGGCGCGCGATCTCCGAGCACGCGCAACAGCGCATCCTCGCCGATCGCGTCGACGCCGGGCAGCAACGTATCGACACGCCGCTGACGATCCGCCGACGATTGCGTGACGATCTGCCCTTCCCCTTCGCACCCCGGATGCACGAGATGATTCGCATGGCCCGCCAGCCGCGCGACGTCGACGATCGAACAGCGCGCGACGCTCGCCTCGATGCTCAGGAGCCGCGCGTCGCCGGTCGCGCCGAGCGTGTGGTGAAAGCCGCTCGCCCGCGCATGCGTGCGCAGCACGTCCACCGCCGCGTCGAGCGACGTGGCGTCGAGCACCGCGCGCGCAAGGATCATCCGCGGCACGCCGGCGGCCGGCGTCCTGATGCGGATGTTGTTGATCGCCTGCACGATGCCCGCGCGATTCACGGCGAACGTGTGGCCCGGCAGCGAACCGGGGTAATAGAAGCTGACGAAACCGGGCTTGCCATCCGGCCGCACGTCGACGAGCAGGCAGCGTTCGCGCAGGAACGGGTCGCCGTCCTCGTTGTGCGCGATCCAGCGCGTGCCGTCGGCGCCGTGCGCGGCGAGCGTCGTGCAGCCGTCCGGCGCGTTGTGGATCAGTTCGCCGCGGCAATTCCACAGGAAGATGTCCTCGGCGGGCCAGCCGAGCCCGGCCGCGATGCCGTCCAGTTCCGCGACGAGATCGGGGCAGGCGGCGAGCGCCGCCTGCCGCAACGCAAGCACGAACGGATGGCCGCGCCAGCGGCTGACCGCCTGCCAGGCGCTGCTCTGCTGCATGTACGCGTCGAACACCGGCCGCGCGAGTTCGCCGAGGCGCACGCCGATGTCGAACGGCGTGCCGGCGGTGACGGGAGTAAGGGAAAGCTGCATGTCGAACGATAGATCGTGCTCAGGACACGTGTTTCAGGAATTCCTTCAGGCGCGGCGTCGGCGGCCGGTCGATCAGGTCGGCCGGGTGGCCGTCTTCGGCGATCCCGCCCTGATCCATGAACAGCAGGCGCGTGCCGACCCGCTTCGCGAAGCCGATCTCGTGCGTGACGACGATCATCGTCATCCCCTCGTTAGCGAGATCCTGCATCACTTTCAGCACTTCGTGGCGCAGTTCCGGATCGAGCGCCGATGTCGGCTCGTCGAACAGCATCAGCCGGGGCCGGATCGCCAGCGCGCGTGCGATTGCGACGCGCTGTTGCTGCCCACCCGACAGCTCGGACGGGTAATGATTCGCGCGCGATTCGAGGCCGACCTTGTCGAGCAGCGCCATCGCCTGGTCGCGCGCGTCGGCGCGCGACGCGCCGCGCACCTGGATCGGCCCGAACATCACGTTCTCGAGCGCCGTCATCTGCGGAAACAGGTTGAACTGCTGGAACACCATCCCGGCCTCGAGCCGGATGTTGCGGATCGTCGCAGCGTTGCCGCGCACGCTCTGCCCGTCGACGAGCAGCTCGCCGCCCGTGATCTTCTCGAGCGCGTTGATACAGCGCAGCATCGTCGACTTGCCCGAGCCCGACGGGCCGATCACGACGACGACCTCGCCCGCGTCGATCTTCAGGTCGATGTGCTTCAGCACCGGCACGTGGCCGAAGCTCTTCGACACGTTCTGGAATTCGATCATGCTCATAGGATTTTCATCCTCCGTTCGACCACGCGCAGCGTCAGCGTCATCGCGCCGGTCAGTATCAGGTAGATCGCCGCCACCGCGGTCCAGATCTCGACTGCCTGGAAATTGCCTGCGATGATTTCCTGTCCCTTGCGCGTCAGCTCGCCGACGCCGATCACGATGAACAGCGACGTGTCCTTGAGGCTCACGATGCACTGGTTGCCGAGCGGCGGAATCAGCCGCCGGAACGCGAGCGGCCCGACCACCTTCAGCAGCACGCGCGGCATCGACAGCCCCATCGCGAGCCCCGCCTCCGTCAGCCCCTTCGGAATCGACAGCAGCGCGCCGCGCACCACCTCGGCCAGATACGCACCCGAATTCACCGTGATCGCGATGATCGCGGCCGTCAGCCCGTCGATGCGGATGTGCGCGAGCAGCGGCAGCGCGAAATACAGGAACATCACCTGCACAACGATCGGCGTGCCGCGGATCAGCTCGATGTACACCTGCGCGAGCACGTTCATGAACTTCGGCCCGTACGCGCGGAACATGCCCGCGATCATCCCCACGACGAAGCCGCCCAATAACCCGAAAAATGCAATGAACACCGTCAGCCGGACCCCGTCCATCAGGTCCGGCAGCGCTGCCCAGATTGCCGACCAATCGAAATTCACTTGCCGCTCCCCGTTCGATTCAAGACCGGCGCGGCCGCCCGGCCGCGCCACACTGCAACGTCACGCTCACATCTTCGGCGGCTCGGCGCCGAACCACTTCTTGTAGATCTGCGCGTAGCGGCCGTCGGCCTTGATCTTCACGAGCTCCTCGTTCACCTTCGCGACGAGCGGGCTGCCCTTCGGGAAGCCGATCCCGTACTTATCGCCGCTGACCGGCTGGCCCGCGACCTTCACCTTGCCCTTGCCCTCGTTGTTGACGAAGAACAGCACGTTCGGCGTGTCGTGCATCGCCGCGTCGACGCGGCCGGCCTCGAGCGCCAGGTACGCCTGGTCGATGTTCGGGAACTGGCGGATCTCTTTCGGCTTCAGGTGCGCCTTGATCCAGTCGATCGTCGCGGTGCCCGTCTTCGCGGCGATCACCTTGCCGTTCAGGTCGTCGATCGACTTGATCGTCGTGTTGCCGGTCTGCACCATCGCGGCGAGACCGCTGTCGTAGTAAGGCGCGGAGAAGTCGATCGCCTTCTTCCGCTCCTCCTTGATCGTCATCCCGGACAGCGCGACGTCGATGTTCTGCGTCTGCAGCGCGGGAATCAGCCCCGCGAAATCCATCGGCTGGATCGTGTATTTCCAGCCCTGGTCTTTCGCGATCTCCGCCCACAGGTCGAGATCGAAGCCGACGTACTTGTCGCCCTGCTTGAACTCGAACGGCATGAACGACGTGTCGGTGCCGACGACGAGCGTCTTGGTGTCCGCGTGCGCGACGCTCGCGCCGAGCATCGCGACGACCACGGCGGTTTTCAGGAAGGAACGGCGACTCATGGCATTTCTCCGCATTGTTGAGCGATGTGCCCGGCCCATCGGCCGGGTGGAACGACGACAGCAAGCCGCACCGCAACATGCGATGTTGAATTAGACATTAGTGCAACATGTGTTGTCAACGGCGATACTACGACAACAAAAAAATGTGCAACAGGTAATTGCATCGAGAAAAACCCGGGGGCGATGCGCGTCGGGCGGAATCGCGTAGCGGATCGGGATCGGAAGCGGGTATTGCCGGGGACGACCCGGCGAGACAGACGTGGGAGGGTGCGAGCGGAACCGCGAGTGTGCGGGCGGGTTGACTCTTCTGACAGATTGGCCAGCGCTGCTGGCCGTACAACGACATGCAAGGACTTGACGGCGGCAACTGCCGCCCATCCGATACGGGCGGCCGGGATGGTTTCGGTGCCGATCTGCCACGCCCGCTTGCGTGGGCGTGGCAGATCCCGGCCGACCTGTGCGCTAGCGTATCGGCCGCCCCGCGAACCACATCAGCTTGACGCCGCCATGCAGTGCGCGAAGCGTGATGGTACCGGGAACCGCCTGTACCGGGAACACGGGAAGCTTGAGATCGTCGCGGTCGAAGGCCTGGCCGTCGACTTCCACCGTGCCGAAGATCGGCATCGCGAACGCGCAGTGGCCCGCCGCGACGGGCACGTCCAGCACGGCACCTTCATCCAGCGAGAGTTCGAGCATCGTCACGTCGGTCGGCGGGTTCAACGGGGAACGGACGTCGCCGAAACGCCCCGCCGGCACACGCACCTTGACGCCCGGCAATTGCACGACCGGGATCTCGGACGGCTCCAGCATCAGCGGAAACGGCGCGATGTCCCGCTGCTCCGGCGCGAGGCCGACGAAAATCTGCAGCGAATGGACGGTCTTGCCGGATTCCGCCGGCACTTCCTCGTGCACGACACCGCTACCCGCCGTCGTCCAGTGCAGACCGCCGGGCCGGATCAGGTTGCGCGTGCCGATCGAGTCGCAGTTGTGGATTCCCGTTTCCGAATCGAGGAACACGTACGACACGGCGGATAGGCCCGCGTGCGGATGAGGCGGAAACGTCGGCGCGCTCATCCACGCATGATCGACACCGAGGAACGGATCGATCAGCTCGGCTACGCCGCGCAGGCCATAGGCGCGAAAGTGGCTGCCGTGATTGGCGCGCTGCAGTGTCGCGACGGTCAACATGATGCTCGCCTCATGCGCCCGCGGCTTCGTGCAGCGCGGGATAGTCGGTGTAACCCTGCGCGTCGCCGCCGAAGAACGTCGCGCGGTCCGCGTCGTTCATCGGCGCGTCGGCCTGCAGGCGCACGATGAAATCCGGATTGGCGAGCACCATCTGGCCGTACGCCTCCAGATCGGCCAGCCCCGCTTCGAGGTCGGCCCCGATATGGTCGCGCAAGCGCCCCGGGCGGTTCAGGATCAGCGTGCCCTTCCAGAGCGTGCGGATGTCTGCCAGCAACGCGTCGTTGCCCTGATGCATGACGTGCAGATACGCGAGACCGAGCTTGTCCAGTTCCTCGACCAGATGGCGGTACAGGTCCGGCCCTTCGGCGCCTTCGTCGATACCCCACATTGCGGTGCCCGGCGACAGGCGAATGGCCGTCCGGTCCGCGCCGATCTCGTCGGCGATCGCAGCGGCCACTTCGATCGCGAAGCGCACGCGGTTCTCGATCGAGCCGCCGTATTCGTCGGTGCGCGTGTTGGCGTTCGGCGCGAAGAACTGCTGGATCAGATACGCGTTCGCGCCGTGGATCTCGACGCCGTCGGCGCCGGCCTCGATCGCGCGGCGCGCCGCCAGGCGGAAGTCCGCGACGGTCTGGCGCACTTCGTCGGTCGACAGCGCGCGCGGCACCGGAATGTCCTGCATGCCGGTCGGCGTGAACATCTGCGTGCCCGGCGCGATGGCCGAAGGCGCGACGCCCGGTCGATGATGCGGCGTGTTGTCCGGATGGGACATGCGGCCCGCGTGCATCAGCTGGATGAACAGATGGCCGCCCTTCGCGTGCACCGCATCGGTGGTCTGCTTCCAGCCGGCGACATGCGCGTCGGTATAGATGCCCGGCGTGGTGAGGTAGCCCTGCCCGTCGTCCGACGGCTGCGTGCCTTCGGTGACGATCAGACCGACGCTCGCGCG
This sequence comes from Burkholderia sp. MR1-5-21, assembly GCF_053427715.1. Classification (NCBI taxonomy): domain Bacteria; kingdom Pseudomonadati; phylum Pseudomonadota; class Betaproteobacteria; order Burkholderiales; family Burkholderiaceae; genus Burkholderia; species Burkholderia sp. MR1-5-21. The sequence goes on along the minus strand of NZ_JBSAXD010000012.1, from coordinate 97,429 downwards.
CTGCGCATAGTATTCGGCGGCCAGATCGCCCGGCGTGCCGTCGAACTGCGCGCGGCTGCGGGTCATCGGTGCCATCGCCAGGCGGTTCGACAAGGTGTAGCGGCCGACGCGAACGGGGCTGAACAGTTGACTCATGACGAAATCCTCGAAATTGATCACGTGAGAATGGAAGCGGGCTCGCGCGCTGCGACGGCGCGCTCCGGATGCCGGTCCGGGTCCCGGATTCAGCCCGATGCACCGCGCTTCGATGGCGAAATGATCGTCCGCTTTACCAGTGAGATAAATATGGTAATTTGGATCACATTGATCATCGGATGGAGCAATTGGCGTGGAACTACTGAACGACATGGCCCTGTTCGTGGAGGTCGTCAGAGCGAAGGGCTTTCGCAATGCCGCCGAGACGCTGCGCATGCCCAATTCGACCCTGTCGCGGAGAATCGGCGTGCTGGAAAAGGCGATCGGACTGCGCCTGCTGCATCGCACGACACGCAAGATCGAACTGACCGAGGCCGGGCAGCTCTACTTCGAGCGTTGCAAGCGGATCGTCGACGAGGCCCGGCTCGCGCATGAGCAGCTCGGCGAGATGCTTGCGCAGCCGAGTGGCCTGCTGCGCGCGTCTTTTCCGGTGGATTTTGCCGTGACCTATCTGGCGCCGTTGATTGCCGAGTTCGCGCACCTCTACCCCGGCATCACGTTCGATTTCGATCTCACATCGCGGCGGATCGATCTGGTGAGCGAACCGTTCGACGTCGCCATCCGGATCGGCGAGTCGGAGGATTCGCAATTGATTGCGCGTCCACTGGCTGCGTTCCACTCGCATCTCTACGCGTCGCCCGGCTACCTCGAACGCTCGGGCGAACCGCACGATCCCGCCGATCTGGAGCGCCACGAGTGCCTGAGCATGCTGAGAGGCGGCTCCGGTTCATGGACGCTGCAGAACGGAACGCAAACGGCGCAAGTCGCGGTCGGTGGACGATTCTCGCTCAACAGTGTCGGCATGATTCGCCGCCTCGCGACGCTCGATCTGGGCATCGTCCTGCTGCCCGAAGAAATCGTTGCCGACGAACTGGCGAACGGCCGATTGAGCCGCGTGATGCCGGAATGGCAAGGCAAGCCGATGCCGGTCTATGCGATTACCGAAACCCGGCTGCTGCCCGCGAAGACGCAGCGCTTCATCGAGTTCCTGCGCGACCGCCTCGCGCAGCGCAGATGAACTGCGGCGTCGTGCAACGAATGTTGCAGACGGTTGCCCGGCAACCGGGTGACGCGGTCACGGCGTCGCGAAGAACAGCCCGGCCACGCACGCCATGCCGGCGAACCAGACGAGCGAGCGCAGCGCGGCCCAGTTCAGCAGGTACAGCAGCGTATAGACGATGCGGATCGCGACGAACGCGATCGCAAGCTGATCGACACGATGCGCGCTCGCGCCTGCATGCCACGCGACGACGAGCGCAGCGGTAAACAACGCAAGTGCCTCCCACGCGTTCATGTGTGCGGCCTGCGCGCGTGCGCGCCAACCGGCCAGCTTCGCGAGATAGTCGCGCGGCGTGTGGTTGTCGTAGCCCTTCCTAGCCTTCGCGAGAAACGTCAGCGGGAACGGCAGCACGGCCACGATGAACAGGCACAGCTGGGACGTCGTCATCAAAGTCTCCTCCTTATGATTACATTATTCAATGACAAGATCGCCGAGAGCTTAGCATTGCGCCGCCCTGATCGCGCACCGGTTTTCTAGACGGGGCACTCGGCTGCGCGGCCATCTCGCCGCTTCCGCCGGCCGTCCGTATCGCCAAAATTTCCACCAAATTGTAGATAAATACGCGAAATAAAACTGGTCATTCCCCAATACCATAGCGCTCAACACTGGCCCGGAGGTCGCAGGCCAGGCTTGCTTCCCCGTGCGGCGCACGCTTGCGGCGCCGCGCTTCGAACGACATCCGACACGAGCCAACGCCATGCCCCGTCCCATCGTCGCCCACATCCGCCCCGACGCGCTGCGCCACAACCTCGACTTCATCCGCCAGACCGCCGCGCAGTCGCGCGTGTGGGCCGTCATCAAGGCCAACGCGTACGGCCACGGCATCGAGCGGATCTATCCGGGCCTCGCGGCCGCGGACGGGATCGCGCTGCTCGACCTCGACGAAGCCGTGCGCGTGCGCGAACTCGGCTGGGACAAGCCCATGCTGCTGCTCGAAGGGATCTTCGAGCCGGCCGACGTCGAGCTGGTCGAGCGCCACCAGCTGACGGTCGCCGTCCACTGCGACGAGCAGCTCGACCTGCTGATCGCCGCGAAGCCGCAGCGGCCGATCGACATCCAGCTGAAGATGAATTCCGGCATGAACCGGCTCGGCTTCCGCCCCGCCGCATTTCGCGCCGCGTGGGAGCGCGCCGCGGCCGCACCGTCGATCGGCAGGATCACGCTGATGACGCACTTCGCGAACGCCGACGACGGCGAGATCGGATGGCAGCTCGACGCGTTCGACGCGGCGTCGGCCGGGATTCCGGGCGAACGTTCGGTGTCGAACTCCGCTGCCGTGCTGTGGCATCCGGGCGCGCACCGCGACTGGGTGCGTCCCGGCACGATCCTGTACGGCGCATCGCCGACCGGCGCGTCGCGGCACATCGCCGACACGCCGCTGCTGGCCGCGATGACGCTGACCAGCAAGATCATCGGCGTGCAGACGCTCGCGCCGCAGGAAACGGTCGGCTACGGCCGCCGCTTCACGGTCGAGCAGCCGATGCGCGTCGGCGTCGTCGCGTGCGGCTATGCGGACGGCTATCCGCGCCACGCGCCAACCGGCACGCCGATCGCGGTGGACGGCGTACTGACGCGCGTCGTCGGCCGCGTGTCGATGGACATGCTGACCGTCGACCTCACGCCATGCCCGAATGCGGGCATCGGTTCGAGCGTCGAGCTGTGGGGCGATCAGGTGAAGGTCGACGACGTCGCGGAAGCGAGCGGCACGATCGGCTACGAGCTGATGTGCGCACTGGCGCGCCGCGTGCCGGTCGTGATCGTGCCGCCGGGCGCATCGACGGCGCAGCCGGCGCTGCGCACGGGCAGCTACGGACGGTAAGTTCCGCTCAAGTCGTCGCGGCGCGCGGTCGCGCCGCGACGGTCGTTCACGCTACACGATCGAGCACTGCCCGCCCGCGCACGTCCACCGCCTGCGCAGGCGCGCGCGTCAGGCCCGCCAGCGCGGCGTCCGCTTCTCCAGGAACGCGTCGATGCCCTCGCCGGCGTCTTCTTCCATCATGTTGCGTGCCATCACGTCGCCCGCGTACGCGTACGCTTCGTCGAGCGCCATCTCGCGTTGCCGGTAGAACATCTGCTTGCCGTAGCGCACCGCGGCCGGGCTCTTCGCGACGATCTCCGCGACCTTGCGCGCGACCGCCGCGTCGAGCGCGTCCTCCGGCACCGATTCGTTGACGAGGCCCCACGCGGCCGCCGTCGGCGCATCGACGAAACGCCCGGTCACGAGCATGTCGAACGCGCGCTTCGCGGCCACGTTGCGGCTCAACGCAACGGCCGGCGTCGAGCAGAACAGCCCGACGTTGATGCCCGACACCGCGAAGCGCGCGGTGTCTGCCGCGATCGCGAGATCGCATGCGGCGACGAGCTGGCAGCCGGCCGCCGTCGCGATGCCGTGCACGCGCGCGATCACCGGCACCGGCAATGCGCGCATCGCCAGCATCACGCGGCTGCATTGCGCGAACAGCGCGCGGTAGTAGTCGAGCACGGGCTTGCCGCGCATTTCGCGCAGGTCGTGGCCCGCGCAGAACGCCTTGCCCTCGGCCGCGAGGACGACGCAGCGCACATGAGGGTCGGACGCGAGCGCGTCGAATGCGTCGTGCAGGCTCGCGAGCATCGCCTCGGACAGCGCGTTGAACTGCTGCGGGCGGTTCAGGCGCAGCGTGACGACACCTTCATGGTCGTCGCGCAGCAGAATGGGTTCCGACGAAGAGGGATTCGAATCCATGATGGGTCACCAGATTGAGCGCGAACGCGGTGCGGTAACGAATCAATATAGACCAATCAGGGCGCGGACGGAGGGTGTCGGCGCCTGAGGATGTTCCCGTGACCGACGTGTCCGGCCGCGCACCGATGCACGCCGCACGATGCGCCGTCGACAAGCGCCAACGCGTCGCCACGCTGAACGCGGCGACGCGCGCCGGAATCCGGCATCCGGCATCCGGCAATCGGTCATCAATCGGGCCGCGCTGCGACGGCCCGGCAGCGCGCGTCAGCCCGCGAGCTTCTTCAGCGCGTCGAGCACCGCGTCGCCCTTGAACGGCTTCACGATCCAGCCCTTCACGCCGGCGGCCTTGCCGCGCTCCTTCATCGCCGGGCTGCTCTCGGTCGTCAGCATCACGACATTGACCGCCGTGTTCGCGAGCTCGCTGCGGATCTTCTCGACCATCGTCAGGCCGTCCATGACCGGCATGTTCACGTCGCTGATCACGAGCCGGATGCCGGGCGTCGCCTTCAGCTTCGCGAGCCCGTCCTTGCCGTCGACCGCCGTCGCGACCTCCAGCCCGTTATTGCGCAGGAAGCCCGCGACCTCGTCGCGCACCGTGCCCGAATCGTCAACCACCAGAATCTTTGCCATGCGGTATTCCCCTTTCCTTTCTTCAATGCTTCAAAACAATTCGAGTTCGCCCGAATCGACCATCGACCCGACGTCCTGCTCCGACTCGCGGAAATCCTCCGGCGACCAGCTGAGGCTGAACACGAAACGCTGATCGAGACAGACCGAGCGCCCGGACGCCGGGTCGGTCATCCGGTACTTGAAACTGAGCTGCGGACAGTCGCCGCCGAACGAGATGAACTTCTGCTTGTGGTTGACGAGCAGCGGCACCTGCACCGGATGGCGCGCGAGCGCTTCGGCATCGCCGAGATAGCGGTTCTTGAACGCGCCCCACACGAGGTTCGTCAGCTCGCCGAGCATGCTGTTCACGTCGCGGAAATCCGGTGCGCGGCCGTCGGCGTGCGTGCTGCCGAGCATGTCGAGCAGCGGCTGCTCGCTCGTCTGCAGCAGCATGTACCCTCGGCACCACGCGCTCTCCAGCGCGATCAGGCTGAACACCTCGCCGAAGATGATCTGGTCGCGGACGATGCACGGCGTCTCGCGGCTGATCGTCATCCCCGGAAACAGGCTGTCGAGCCGCGCTTCGGTGATCTCCGAAATGCCGCGCACGAGCGCGTTCGGATAGTCGAGGCTGAAGATGTATTCGTCGATCACGCGCTGCAGCGGCGTCATGTCGTCCGCGACGTAGGTCGCGCAGGCGACGCGCGCGAGCGCATCCGGCAGGCCGTCGCGCGACGCATGCGTGTCGCGGCGCAGGATGATCGGCAGTTCCGGGCGCAGCGCGTCGATCTGCGTCGCGATGATCGCGCTTTCGGTCGGCGAGCCGCCGTAATCCTCGGCGAGCAGGATCGCGCCGAGATCGATGTTCGAGCGCAGCACCTTCAGCAGCCGGTTGCGGCCCACCGTCAGGCCGATCAGGTTGTGGTCGTCGCAGAAGCGCTTGATCGCGTCCGCGTGCGCACGGCTTTCGTCGAGCACCAGCACCTTGCTGACGGGTTTGCCTTCGGTCATCGCGCGTGTCCTTGGATTCGGGTTGAGGTAAGCAATCGGTTCCGCCATCGCGGCCGGTTCGGTGACCACTGCGGTCAAAACAGTTCGAGTTCGCCGCCGGTGTCGACCACCGCGCTTTCCGGCACGTGGAAATCGACCGGCGCGTTCGCGCACACGCACAGCGTCGCGCCGATCCGCACCATGCCGTCGAGCGTCACGTCGAATGCCGCGACGTGGTCGGGTGCGAGCGCGGGCAGGTAGTCGATGCTGGCGCCGCTCAGCAGGTAAGGCGTCGACATCCCGAGGTCCGGAAACGGCGCGGTCAACGCCTGGTTCATCGCGCCGCAGCACAGGTTCGCCACTTCCATGAACGCCTCCTGCAGCGGTTGCTGCGCGTTGCCCGTGAAATAGCGCCGCGTCGCGTCGTCGTCGCTGAAGCGCAGCGCGAGCAGCAGCCGGAAATGCAGCGCCGAGATCGTCAGCACGGCGACCTGCTCGGGCAGCTTCTGTTTCGCACGGCCGCCGCGCGGCGCGTCGTCCGCCGCCGGCACGATGTCGCACGCGCCGCCACCGGACGCGAGCCGCGTGCGCGCCGCGTCGAAGAAGATGCGCTCGAAGCTCGCCTTCGCCTGCGCGCTGATCACGCCGCCGCTCCTTCGAGCCGCGCATGCAGCTGTTCGGCAAGCGTCTCGACGCTCGCGAGCGCGGCGGTGATCATCTTGCCGCCCGCCTGGATGTCCTGGAACGTCGCCGCGGTCACGAGATCGTTGCGGTTCAGGCTGTCGCGATAGCTGTTCGACAGCTGCTGCGAACGCGCGGCGAGCCCGCGCACTTCGCTCGCGACGATCGAGAAGCCGCGCCCGGCCGTGCCGGCGCGCGCCGCCTCGATCGACGCATTCAGCGACACGATCGACACGTGCGCGACGATCGCGGACAGCTCCTGGTTCTTCGCGCGCATGTCCTGGTTCTGCGTGGTCAGCGAGATCATCTGCTCGTGCCAGCGCTCGAACGTGCCCGCGAGCCCGCGCAGGCGCGCCGCCTCGTGCGCGATCTTCACCGCGTGCTGCGACAACGCGTCCCGCTCGGCGAGCGCGGCCTGCAACGCATCGCGCTGCGCGCCGGTATCCGCCGCCTGCTGCGCGAGCGTGCCGGCAAGCTGCGCTTCCTTGTGCGCCCACGCGTCGGCCTGCGTCATATGCTCCGCGGCGGCATCGCCGGCCCGGGTTTCCGCCTGCGCGAGCGCATCGCGCAGCGCGTCCGTCTCACCGCTCAGCCGCGCGACGAGCCGCGCGCGCTGCATGCGAAACACGATCGTCGCGGCGATCCATGCGACGAGGCCGCCCGCGAGCGCGGCGCCGAGATGCGTGATGGCCTGCTGCACGATCACTCCGTTGCGTCCGCCATTCCGGCACGCGCGTCCGCGCGGTCCGTCGCCGCCTGCCCGAGGCTGTCCACCGCGCAGGCTTCCGGCAGCGACACGATCGTCTGGAACGCGCGATACGCGGCGCCGCGCCGGTCGTCGGTGAAGCGCAGCGCGATGCCGCCGCCCTCGCGCTTCAGGAAATTGCGCACGGCATCCATGCCGACGCCACGCCCCGATACTTCGGTCACCGCCTGCGCGGTCGAGAAGCCGGGCCGGAAGATCAGCTCGGCCACCGCTTCGTCGGTCAGCGTGCGTTCGGTGTCCGCGTCGATCCAGCCGCGCTCGCGCGCGATCCCGCGGATCCGGTCGAGTGCGAGCCCGCGGCCGTCGTCGCTGAGCGCGATCTGCAGCATCCCGCCGTCGACGCCGACTTCGATGTCGATCGTCCCTGCCGCCGCCTTGCCCGCAGCGCGGCGCGCGTCGGGCGACTCGATCCCGTGATCGACCGCATTGCGCAGCAGATGCATGAAGACGTCCTTCAGCGTGCCGCCGATCTCGCTGCGCACGCGATAGCCGTTGCTGTCGATCCGCACGACGGGCGCGGCCTTGCCGAGTTCCGTCGCGAGCGACGGCAGCGATTCGAGCACGCCCGCGAGCGCGTCGCCGATGGTCTCGGTGCCGAGCAGGCTCAGCATGCGGCGCACCGAATCGCGCGCCGCGCGCCAGTCGCCCGCGTTCGCGGGATCGACGCCGTCGAGCACGCGCAGGCTCTCGCTGATGTGCGCGCGCTCGACCATCAGGTAGTGGCCCGCGCCCTGCCACGCCGGTTCGCCGCTGCGGCCGAGCGTGACCTCGTTGATCGACGCATAGTGTTCGACCGCGTCGCGCACGCGCACGAGATCGTCCATCAGCGCGTCGCGGTTCCAGTCGGGGCCGGCGTCCGCGTGGCGCAGCGACTCGTACGCCTGCTCGGCCTCGTGGACGATGTTCGTCAGGTGCTGCAGGCTGTACGTGCGCGCATTGCCCTTGATCGTGTGCATGTTGCGGAACAGCGCCGCGACGACCGAGTGGTCCGCGCGCTCGTGCTGGCGGATCATCCGTTCGTTCTCGCTGAGGAAGCCCTTCGCGCTGTGCACGAACTGGTGGAACTTGTCCTGGCTGATCGACAGGATCTCGCCGATCATCTCGAGCCGGCGCTGCTGCTCGCCGGCCTGGGCGGTCAGCTCGCGCAGCTCGGTCACGTCGCGCACGCACAGCATCAGGCGCACGACGGTATCGGTCTCGTCGGTGATCGCCGACCAGCTCAGGTCGAGCCACTTCTCGCGGCCGTCCGGCATGCGCTTCGCGACTTCGTTGACGAGCAGGTGCTCGTTGAACTCGAAGTTCATGCTGTCCTCGCCGAGACACGCATGCACGGCCGCATCGACCTGCGAGCGCGCGTCGGAGCCGAGGTTCGAATCGTCGAACACGAGCGCCATCAGGTCGCGGCCCGCGATGTCCCGGGTTTCGAAGATCGTCTCGAGGTACGCCGAGTATTCCGCGTGCACGACGCCGCCGGCGACGACGGTCAGGATGCCCTGCTGCATGTTCTGCAGCATCGCCTGGATGTCGGCGGTCTTCTGCTTGAGCTGCGCGGAATTCTCCTGGATCTTCTCGATCATCCCGTTGAACGCGACGATCGAGTGGCCGATCTCGTCCATCCGGCCGACCGGCACGCGGCGCGTGAAGTCCTGGCTCGTCGCGATCTCGCTCATCATCGTCTGCATCCGGCTGAGCGGTCGCGTGATCTGCCGGTACAGCACGTAGCCGAGCGCGGTCAGCAGCACGATCACGGTGCCGGCCACGCCCGCGATCGCGGTCGCCGTCGTCGACAGCATCCCGTTCAGCGCGCTGATCGCGTCGTCCTTCTGGCGATTCTTCTCGATGCGCAGCGTGTCGACGATGCCCTCGAGCTCGTCGCGATACTGCGCGACGTTCGCGAACAGGTACGCCTGGGCCATGTCGGTCTTGCCGTCGGCCTTCATCTTCACGGTATCGTCGATCGCCGCGAAGTAGTTCGCGGCGCTGTCCTTCGCCTGCGCGACGAGCCCTTCCTGCGCGTGGCTCGCGGCCGACTTCGCCTGCAGGTCGAGCGCGGCGCGCAGCGCGGCCTGCTTCGCCTTCAGCTCGTCGCGCGCCTGCGCGGCGGTGTTGCTGTCGGGCGCGTAGATCAGCGTCATCGTCGCGATCTGGATGTTCTTCACGTCGGACACGAGATCGGCGGACGCGAGCGCGCTCGGCACGATCCCCTGCGTGACTTGCCGAACCTCGGACGCGCTGTTGCGCGTCTGGATCACGGCATAGACGCCGATCGCCGACAAGGCGAGAAACGTCAGGACGACAAGCAACGTAATGCGATGGCGGATGGTCATGTGTACAACTCCCCGTGGCGATCCGGATTCAATCGCCTTGCGCGTGCCATTGAAAGAATGTGAGCGCCGAATTATCGGGGATGGTTTATGACGGTCCGATGACCACCTGCCAATCGATTACTGATAAAACCGAAATGGCTATTTTTTGACTGAAAATCCTAAAGTTTTCGGCGCGGATGCCGTTAACTGTCGGCTCGGTATGCGGAATCGGCCGCTCGCCGTTGCCGCTTTGGATGCGCCAGGAAATCGACGCGCATGATTTTTTTGTTGTAGCTGATGCGACTCAATTGCAATTACGCGCGTCTGAAAACGTTTGCGCATTATCACCTGATTATTCGGGCGCGACTCATTTTTTAAAATGAAAACGTAAATCGGCGTCGAAATCAACTCAAGCCGTTCGCAATTGCACTGGACGGGCATACCGTCGATAACGTATCCAGGCGTCGTCATTACGATGCAAGGCGTGCACATCGCGCCGTGCGGCCCCGGATCGAGCGTCGGTCTCGCCCAGGATTATTTCCCAGCAGGAAACAATCAATCACGAACGCGCGATTTGCGTCCGGAACGGAACGGCCTAGACTGTGACTTCCTCCCGCCCCCGATGGATCCCCGCGATGACCGACGTCCTGCCCTTGACCGACGATCCCGTATCCGGACTCGCCTACCGCCTGCACCCGGCAACCGCCCGGCCAGCCGCCCGCCTGCTGCTGCTGCACGGTGTCGGCGGCAACGAAACCAACCTGCTGACGGTCGCGGACGCGCTCGATCCGCGCATCGAGATCGCGTTCGTGCGCGGCCCGCTCACGTTCGGGCCCGGCCAGCACGCATGGTTTCCGGTTCGCTTCGGCCCGAACGGCCCGGAGATCGACGCAGCACACGCGGAAGCGAGCCGCGCGAAACTGCTGGCGCTGGTGCGTTCGCTTCGTGAGCGGGACGGCGCAGCGCCGTTGCCGACCGTGATCGCCGGCTTCAGCCAGGGCGGCATCTTGAGCGCGAGCGTCGGCCTCACGTCACCGGCGGACGTCGTCGGATTCGCGGTGCTGTGCGGCCGCATCCTGCCGGAGATCGATCCGCTGATCGCCCCGCGCGACGCGCTCCGCACGCTGCATGCGCTGATCGCGCACGGCCGCCGCGACGACAAGCTGCCCGTGTCGTGGGCAGAAGCCGCCGACGCGAAACTCGCCGCGCTCGGCGTCGCGCACGACACGCGGCTGTATCCGGCCGGACACGAACTGAGCGCCGACATGATCGGCGATTTCAGCCGCTGGCTCGGCGACCGCGTGGGGTTGAATCCGGCCACGTGATGCGTGCGGCCCCGATCCGGGACCGCCTGCCGCCGAGCCCCACCGTCACGCGTTGTTCGCCTGATCGGCCAGCGACCGTCCCGACACCGCGGGCGCCCGCGCCTCACCCCGCTTCGCGAGATACCAGCCGACCGTCAGCGCGAGCGCGACAACCGGAATCATCGCGATGGTCCACGTGCCGCCCGGGTAGTCGAATGCCATCAGCACCAGCACGCCGAGCAGGAACGCGAGCGTGAGCCACGACGTGAACGGCGCGCCGGGCATCCGGAACGGCACGTCGTTCAGCTCGCCGCGCTTCACCTTGCGGCGGAACAGGATCTGGCACATCACGATGAAGCCCCACGTCGCGATGATGCCGAGCGACGCCATGTTCAGCACGATCTCGAACGCCTGCGCCGGAACGATGTAGTTCAGCGGCACGCCGATCGCGTTGATCGCGACCGTGATCAGGATGCCGCCATACGGCACGCCGCGTGCGTTCATCCGCGACACGAAGCGCGGCGCGGACCCGCCCATTGCCATCGAACGCAGCACGCGCCCCGTCGAATAGAGCCCGGAGTTCAGGCTCGACAGCGCCGCGGTGAGCACCACGACGTTCATCACGGTACCGACGTACGGCACGCCGAGCTTGCCGAAGAACGTCACGAACGGGCTTTCGTGCGCACTGTACGCGGTCCACGGCAGCAGCGTGATCAGCAGCACCACCGAGCCCACGTAGAACAGCGCGATGCGCCACATCACGCTGTTGATCGCCTTCGGCAGCACCTTGCGCGCATCGGCGGTCTCGCCCGCCGCCACCCCGACGAGCTCGATGCTCGCATACGCAAACACCACGCCCTGGACGATCAGCACGGCCGGGAGAATGCCGTGCGGAAAGATCCCGCCGCTCTGGGCGATCAGATGGAGCCCCGGCGCCTGTCCGCCGACCGGATGGCCGCTCGCCAGGAACACCGTGCCGACGAGCAGGAACACGCTCAGCGCGCCCACCTTGACGAGCGAGAACCAGAACTCCATTTCGCCGAACACCTTCACGCCGATCATGTTCATCGTCGACACGATCGCGAGCGCGCCGAGTGCGAACACCCATTGCGGCACGTCCGAGAACACGGCCCAGTACTTCATGTAGATCGCGACCGCGGTGATGTCGACGATGCCGGTGGTCGCCCAGTTCAGGTAGTACATCCAGCCGGCGACGAACGATGCGCGTTCGCCCATGAATTCGCGTGCATACGATACGAAGCTGCCGCTGGTCGGGCGATGCATCACGAGTTCGCCGAGCGCGCGCATGATCAGGAATGCGAACACGCCGCAGACGAGATAGACGATCGCGAGCGCGGGCCCCGCATGCTGCAGGCGGCCGCCGGCGCCGAGAAACAGGCCGGTGCCGATTGCGCCGCCCATCGCGATCATCTGTACGTGCCTCGGCTTCAACTGCTTCGCATAGCCGGTTTCGTGGGACGCGAACAGCGCGTCCGGGTCGGCGTGACGGGTGTCCGCGCCGCTGGCTGAATCAGCCGGGCGCTCGCTGGCGTGCTTCATTGTGTGTCTCCAATTGGATTTGTGATCTGTCGCGCTTCCGTGGAAGCGCCGATGGGGTCGGCAGCGCGCGGCGGCGCGCACTGCAAGCGCCGCCGCGCAGCGACCTTCAGTAGACGCGCGGCTGGATCAGCGCTTCGGGCCGCAGCGCTTCGTCCAGTTGCGCCTCGGTCATCAGGTTGCGGCCCAGCACGACCTCGCGGACGGTCTTGCCGCTCGCGTGCGCCTCGGCGGCGACCGAAGTCGCGCTCTTGTAGCCGATGTACGGGTTGAGCGCGGTCGCGAGCGCGACCGAGCGCTCCATCGTCTCGCGCAGCCGGTCGGGGTTCGCGGTGATGCCGCTCACGCACTTGTCGGCGAGGGTCGTGCACGCGGCGGTCAGGTGGTTGAAGCTGCGGAACAGCGCGCTCGCGATCACGGGCTCGAACGCATTGAGCTGGAGCTGGCCGGCTTCGGCCGCGAAGGTCACCGTCAGGTCGTTGCCGAACACTTCGAACGCGACCTGGTTGACCACCTCCGGAATGACCGGATTCACCTTGCCGGGCATGATCGACGAACCGGCCTGCATCGGCGGAAGATTGATCTCGCCGAACCCGGCGCGCGGGCCGCTCGACAGCAGCCGCAGGTCGTTGCAGGTCTTCGACAGCTTGACCGCGATCCGCTTGAGCACGCCGGAGATCTGCACGAACGCGCCGCAATCCTGCGTCGCTTCGATCAGGTTCGGTGCGGTGCTCAGCTCGATGCCGGTGATGCGGCGCAGCGCGACGAGCGCCTTCTCCGCGTATTGCGGATGCGCGGTGATCCCCGTGCCGATCGCCGTCGCGCCGAGATTGATTTCGCGAATCAGCGCACTCGCCTCCTGCAGGCGCGCGATGTCCTCCGTCAGCATCACCGCGTACGTCGAGAACTCCTGGCCGAGCGTCATCGGCACCGCATCCTGCAATTGCGTGCGGCCGAGCTTCAGCAGGCCGGCGAATTCCTCGGCCTTGTCCGCGAACGCGTCGCGCAGGCAGAACATCGCCTCGAGCAGATGCTCGATCGCGAAACACGTCGCGATGCGGATCGCGGTCGGATAGACGTCGTTGGTGCTCTGCGCGAGATTGACGTGCTCGTTCGGGTGAAGATATTGGTACTCGCCGCGCGCATGCCCCATGATTTCCAGCGCGCGATTGCAGATCACCTCGTTCGCGTTCATGTTGGTCGACGTGCCCGCGCCGCCCTGGATGATGTCGACGATGAACTGGTCGTGCAGATGCCCTTCGCGGATCTCGACGCAAGCCGCGGCGATCGCGTCCCGGTAAGCGTGCGGCAGCAGCCCGAGTTCGCAGTTCGCTTCGGCCGCGGCCTCCTTCACGGCGGCGAGCGCAATGATCAGGTACGGGAACGACGCGATGCTGCGCCCGGTGATGTCGAAATTCTCTTTCGCGCGCAGCGTATGAACGCCGTAGTAGGCATCCGCCGGAACATTTCGCTTACCTAAAAGATCGGTCTCGACGCGGAAGTCGTTGCCTGCCATCGTGTCTCTCCAGAATTGTCTCGTGTCGCCGGCCTCAGCCGTAGCCGGGCGAACCGTCGCCCGTCGCCCGTCGCGCGGTGCAGCGGAATCGACCCCTCGCGCACCTGCCGCCTGCGCGACGCGTTCGCATTCTATGCCTTTGCATAAAGAACCTCGTTTCTGTATTATCGAAAGCGGTTTTGCGTCCCACGCAACAGCGACGCCATAGCGAGAGAACGATGAGGAAAGGAGCGAAAGAGACGGGCATCGATCACCTGGGCGCGATGCGCGCGTTCGTGAGAGTCGTCGAAACGGGCAGTTTTTCGGCGGTCGCGAAGGAGATGCACGTGTCGACGTCCACCGTCGCGCGCAAGGTGTCGGCGATCGAAGAGGTGCTCGGCGTGCCGCTGCTGTACCGGTCCACGCACAGCGTGACGCTGACCGAGGCAGGCAGCATCTATCACGAACGGGCCGTCACGCTGATCGCGGATCTCGACGACACGCTGCGCGTCGTCGCCGAACTGAATGCGCAGCCGAGCGGCCCGCTGAAGCTCACCGCGCCGGTCGGCTTCGGCCGGCGCTATCTCGCGCCGCTGATCGCGCCGTTTCTCGTGCGCTACCCGACGATCCAGCTCGACGTCAGGCTGACCGACAACCACAACGACCTGGTGGCCGGCGGTTTCGACCTGGACATCCACGAGGGCGAGAACTATCTCGACAACCTGATCGTCCAGCGGCTGTCGCGCAACGACAGCATCCTGTGCGCGGCGCCCGCCTATCTCGACCGCTGCGGACGGCCGGCCACGCCGGACGACCTGGCGAGCCACAACTGCCTGCGCTACGTTCACCCGGAAGGCGACCCGCGCTGGGAGCTCGTTCATCAGGACGCGCGGCACAGCATCCTGCCGGCCGGCAACCTCGTCACGGATCACTCGGAACTGCTGCTCGAAGCCACCCGCGCGGGGCTCGGCATCGCGGAATTCGAGATCTGGCTGGTGCGGGACCTGCTGGCGAGCGGCCAGCTCGAGCCCGTGCTGCCCCGCTACCGGCTGCAGAACAAGCTGACCGGCGACTTCATCTACATGGCGTATCTGGCGAACCGGCGCAGCTCGGCGAAATTGCGGGTATTGAGGGAGTTTCTCGCGGAACACCTCGCGCACATCGGCGAGCTGTCGGAAATGGAAATGCAGAAGATTCGCGGCGGCCGGCGCTAGCCGGCTGTTGAAAGGCGCCTCGTTCTGACGATCGGGGCACTGATTAAACGGGTTTCGTATGCGATAGGCTGCTGAGTTGCGGAGGGATCGTCCCGGCTGCCACGCTGGCGAGCGGGCCAGCCGGCGCGTTGCCGCGAACGAAGCGGGCGGCGCGCCGAACACGTGTGGCGGCCGCGCGCCCGACCGCCACTGCCCCGCTTCCGCGGCGACGACGATCAACCCTGCTGCAGTTCGAACGGGAACGTCACGTGACCGATCTCGACGTTCTGCGTATTGCGCATCGGGGGCCGATGGAAGGCATCCAGTTGCCTGCGCTGCTCCGCGGTGCCGATCTGCAGTCGCTCGAGCAACTCGCTGACGATCATGTACATCACGTCGATGTTACCGTCCTCGACCTTCACCGAGATGCCGAGCGCGCCATCGGCGCCGAGACGCCGCGTCTGCTCCGACGCGCGCACGCCGAGCCCGTAGCACGCATCCGCACCGAGCTTGCCGACGACCTGTCCTTCGAACGCGCGCATCAGCACCGTGCAATACCGGCCGTCGCCGGCGACCATCTCGGGATGGCGCGTCATCGCGTGATGAATGCGCGCGAGCCCACCGACGCGCTCGCCTGGCGAGCCCTTGCCGGCTTCCGCGGCGTCCACCGCGTCCGCGCTGTCGGCGAGGCTCGCGTACAGGCGTGCCAGGCGATCGAGCGGAAAAGCCGGCGTCGGCAGGTTGCAGCCGTCGATCGCCCATTCGACTTCATCTTCACGCAGGCCGCACGCTTCGGCGACGACGCGCTTCACCCGCGCCTGCATCGGATGCGCCGGCAGATGGTAGTCGTCGATCGCGGCGCCGATCGCCTGCGCGCCAGCCAGCATGCCGACGTGCTTCCCCGAGCAATTGCTGCACACGCCGGTCGGGCTGTAGTCGCGCTTGATCCATGACCGATACACCGCGTCGGACAGTGGCGCATGCCCGCCGCACCGGAGATCGGATTCTTGCGCATGCACCTTCGACAGCATCGCCCGCGTCCGCTCGATATGCTGGTCCTCGCTGCTGTGCGACGCGCACATCAGCGCAACGTCCGCCTCGTCGAAGCCGAACCGGTCGGGGCCGCCCGTCTCGATCACGGACAATGCCTGTGCCGGCTTGGCCGCCGATCGCGCGAGCGTCATCCGGAAAGGGTCGCCGAAGCGGTAAAGCAGCCTGCCGCCGGCATCCACCACCGCAACGTGTGCGACATGCGTATTCTCGATCGCGTTGCCACGGTACGTGACTGCCGCTGCGCCGTTCTTGTCCATCCTGTCTCCATTCTCGGGCCGCGCCATCAGGGGCCCTGTCCAATCGGTACGGCAGTGTATCGAGTCGCCGCCGCGCCGGGCGAAACCCTCGATGGAAAGCGGTCTTGCGCGCGATGCAAAGGCGATCGCACAGCGGGTACGCGCGCGGCTCTCGAATGCCCCCATGCGCTTGCACGCAGCCGATCCGCGACGAACGCGCCCGTTCTGCCGCCTGGCCGCCCCGCCTGCTTACGCCAAACCCGATCGATTTAGTACATAAACTACTCAAGTGTTTACATATTTCGGACAAATCCCTACAATCGCAAACGCGAATCATACGCATTTAGATTGACGTGTTCGATGACCCCGGGCGCTGTCCGCCGCCATCGCCAGCACGCACACCCGAACACCGAACCTTCCGCTGCTTTCCCTATGCCTGCCCAGTTCAAGACGCGGCCGCGTGCCCTCGTGTCCGCGCTGTATTGCTCCGTTTTCCTGACCCCGCTCCTCGCCGCCGCCCAATCCACGTCCACCACGCCCGCCGCCTCCGGCAACCCGGCTCCCGCCGCGCAGCCGGGCGCCGCCGACAGCACGTCCGCGACGCTGCCGACGATCGCCGTCCGGTCGTCCGCGATGTCCGACATGCAGGCGAAGCGCTCGCCGTCGTACAAGTTCACGGCGCCGCTGCTCGACACGCCGCGCTCGGTCACCGTGATTCCCGAACAGCTGATCAAGGAAAAGAACGTGACGACGTTCGCCGACGCGCTGCGCTCGGTGCCCGGCATCACGTTCCTCGGCGGCGATGCGGCCGCGAACCCGTCGGCCGACCGTCCGGTGATCCGCGGCTTCGAATCGCGCAACTCGATCTTCGTCGACGGGATGCGCGACTCGGGCGTGCAGAACCGCGAGACCTTCGCGGTCGAGCAGATCAGCGTGGTGAAAGGCCCGGATTCCGTGTACGCGGGCCGCGGCTCGGTCGGCGGCAGCATCGACATCGTCACGAAGACGCCGCAGAACGACGACTTCATCAACGGCAGCGTCGGCTTCGGCACCGACGGCTACAAGCGCGCGACGATCGACGCGAACCGCAAGCTCAACGACACGACCGCGGTGCGCCTGAACGTGATGGGCCACGACGCGAACCAGGCCGGCCGCAACGACGTGTACAGCAAGCGCTGGGGCGTCGCGCCGTCGGTCGTGTTCGGGCTCAACAGCCCGACCACGGTGACGGTCAGCTACTACCACCTGAACAGCTATGACATGCCGGACTTCAGCGTGCCGTTCCGCGCGTCGGGCGGCACGCCGGTGCCGACCGATCGCGGCCAGTTCTTCGGGCTGAACACGCGCGATTACCGCTACACGCAAACCGACTCCGCCGAAGTGCGCGTCGAGCACCGCTTCAACGACAACCTGAAGCTGAAGAACACGACGATGTTCGGGCGCTCGACGCTCGACTACGTCGCGACGAACCCGCAGATTCTCGCGTCGAATCCGAGCATGCTGAGCCTGCAGGCGAAGAGCGGCAAGTACGCGCTCAACAGCATCGCGAACCAGACCGAAGTGACCGGGCGCGCGAGCCTGTTCGGCATGCAGCACACGATGACGGCCGGCGTCGAGTTCAGCCACGAGCAGAGCCGCTACGAGGGCTACCTGGTGTCCGATTCGGCGGGCAACAACATCCGCACGGGCGGCCCGTGCTCGGTCGCCGGCAACTGCACGCCGCTCGCGGGCGGCTGGAACCCGAACATGCCGTGGACCGGCAGCATCGTGCTGAATGGCGACAAGGGCTTCCCGGGGCCGACGACGAACACGCGCACCGACACGGTGTCCGCATACGTGTTCGACACGGTGAAGCTGTCCGAGCGCTGGCTGTTCAACGCGGGGCTGCGCTTCGATCGCTACGACATCACCGCGAAGCAGGCCGGCGTCGCCGACCTGTCGAACACGTCGAACCTGTTCAGCTACCAGTTCGGCCTCGTGTTCAAGCCGGTGCACAACGTGAGCCTGTACGCGTCGTACGGCACGTCGTCGAACCCGCCGGGCTCGAACGCGGGCCTCGGCGGCGGCACCGACCAGATCACCGCGACCAACCAGGACCTGACGCCCGAGCGCTCGCGCAACATCGAGATCGGCGCCAAATGGGACGTGCTCGACGAGCGGCTGTCGCTGACGTCGGCACTGTTCCAGACCGAGAAGACCAATGCGCGCGTGAGCGACGGGCTCGGTCACACGGTCAATGCCGGCACGCAGCGCGTGCGCGGCGCCGAACTCGGCTTCGCGGGCAACGTGACGAACAAGTGGCGCGTGTTCGGCGGCTACTCGTACCTGAACGCGATCACGACCGATGCGGGCCCCGGCACCCCCGGCGGGTCGGGCCTGCCGATGGTGATGGTGCCGAAGCACAACTTCACGCTGTGGACGAGCTACGACGTGATGCCGAAGCTGACCGTCGGCGCGGGCGCGACCGTCGCGAGCAAGACCTATGCGTCGGTGTCGCCGACCGTCAAGAAGTGGACACCCGGCTACGCGCGCTTCGACGCAGCCGCGACGTGGCGCGTGAACAAGAAGATGGATCTGCAACTGAACGTGCAGAACCTGTTCGACAAGCAATATTACTCGAGCGCGTACCCGATCTACGCGACGTGGGCGCCCGGCCGCTCGGCGATGGTGACGCTGAACTTCTATCAGTAACGCGGATGGCGGCGGGAAGGCCGCTGCAGCCTTCCCGTACCGCGGCCTCTCCCGACCCGATGCGCGACCGAGGACGATCGCGCGATCGCGGTTCCCGCGTCACCGCGAATGTGCCGACTGACTGCGCGCGCGACGCTTACGCCTCCAGCGCGAGCGTCGCGAACGTCGCGAGCCAGTGCTCGCCCATGTAGTCGCCGGCGACGTGCGCGAGCGCGCTGTCCAGATGCCGGTCGGCCGCGTCGAGCAGCCGTGCGCGGCGCGCGTCGCCTTCCGGCAGCGCGCCCGCGAGCGCGCGCTGGCACCATGCGCGGCTCAGGTTCAGGCCGTCGAGGTGCGCGATCTTCCCGTCGCTGCGGTCGCTGACCGTCGCCGGCACGAACAGCGTCGCGGGTTCGCCGCGCGCGAGATCGGGCAGGAAACGCGCGAACCAGCCGTCGAATTCGGCCGGCGCGAGCACGCGCCGCATCAGCTCCGCCTCCATCAGCGCGGGCGACAGGAACTCGTCGCCCGACGGCTCCCACGCCTGGCACGCGACGTCGTTCAGGTGCCAGCGCTTCGCGGTGTCGGCGATCAGCGCCGCGAGCCCGTCGCGCTGCGTGTCGTGCGCGAAATCGAACGCCAGCGACAGCGCGAACGCAGTGTTGAAATGCGTGCCGACGCGCAGCGGATAGGTCGCCTTCGGCAGGAACACCTCGAAACGCGCGACGAACACGTCGGCGAGCGGCGCGAACGTCTTCGCCCAGCGCGCGGCCTGCGGCAGCGTACCCTTCAGCGCGAGCCGCTCGAGCTGCGCGGCGAGCGCGAGCAGCCACGCCCAGCCGTACGGCCGCTCGAAGCCGCTGTTGTGCGGCAGCGCGAGATACGCGCGCTCGCCCGCGACGTTCGCATCGGTCATGTGCGCGTCGACGACTGCGACGATCCGCTGCGCCTCCGGCAGCGCCGGGAAGCGTTCGAGCAGATGCAGCACGAGCCAGTAGCCGTGCACGCATGAATGCCAGTCATAGCTGCCGTAGAAGATCGGATGCAGCGCGCGCGGCCCCTGCACGTCCTCCGGGCCGGCGAGCGCATGCGTGAGCTTGTTCGGATACTCGCGCGTCAGGTGCGCGAGCGCGAGCGATGCGAATTTCGATGCGATGTCAGGGGTCAGTCGTGCAGTCATGAGCGTCTCGTCCCTTCGTCAGTAGCGGAAAACAAAGATATACACCAGCAGCACGTTGAAACGCCGCGCGAAACCGGTCACAGGTCGGCCTCCAATCAGCACGTGCATCGCTTCTCCCTGTCTTATGGCGCGCGCGACGCACCGATCGCGCGCGCCGCCCGCCCGGTTTCCACCAGGTTCGAGGCACGCAACCCAACATGGGAATTTATCGATAAAAAGTCGACAACTTGAGTCTCAAGGTAAGCGTTGAATATGCGTGGCGGCCACACCGACTTTCGTCGGATGAATCGCCGCACGCGGCACGGCGGACCGTGCGGAGCCCCGTCGCAGCAACTACACTGAAAAGCATCCGCACATTCGGGAGAGCCGCCATGATTGACGTATTCGAGACCATCGGCAGCCGCGCGTTCTCCGCTCATCTGGCGAAGGACGGCATGGTGACGCTGATGGAACAGCGCCATGAAGTCGACCGCGTGACGCTCGCCACCGCGTATGCCGCGCTCGTCGAGGACGTCGCGCGGGAAGACGATCTGCGCGACGCGACGGTCGAAGGCATGATGCGTGCGCTGATCCAGGGGTATGCGCGCAGCCATTGAGTCCACGCTGCACGCGGCGACGCGTGCAGCCACCCACCGCGTCCACCTTCCACCTTCCACCTTCCCCACCTTCCACCTTCCACCAGTTCCACCGGGCGCACCGCGCTCCGTCGCGCCGAAGCCCGCTATCGCACCCCGTTGCGCACGATCGACGCGCGATATCGATCGATGCGGAAAACAGCGCTTCATTTCCCCGCTTTTCCGGCGACGCGCCGCGCGAAAATCGCCATTCCGGCCGCCGTCCGGCACGCCGACGATTCTCAATTCATTTTCAAATGATTTCGCGCCGCCGTTCAAATCCGCGCGCATTCGCGATGCCGTGCCGGTTCGCATCGCCGCCGGGAACGGGCCCGATCGCAAGCGTCCCGCATTTCAATTCATTTACGACTATTGTCAGAACAATGACCTATCTTTAATGAAACGAAAAAGTATGGCGCAATGCTCAAAAAATTCGATTGCGATCAGGCGCGCCGCATGACAGCATGCGGGGCGTCGGCGATCGGACACAAATCCGGAACGATTCGATCGATCGTGCCGACCCGCGACCGAATCGTTTCCTCCGCACTTCGCGCCGCCGGATCCACACGACCCAAGCTCTCCGGGAGAATGACATGTCCACAGCGACGCCCCGCGCCGGCACGCCCCCCTTGCCCGCCCTGCTGCGTGGCGGGCGCTTCACGCTCGGCACGCGCATCGTGCTCAGTTTCGGCGCGATCTTCGTGCTGATGCTCGTCATGGCCGCGATTTCATACACGCGTTTGAGGGCGATCGACGACGCGGCCGACAGCCTCCAGCGGGATTCGGTGCCGGGCCTGTACCTGTCGACGTCGCTGCGCGCGGCGGCCAACGAAAGCTACTCGGTTCTCGAGCGCGCGATGTTCGTCGACGGCGACGCGGACGGCGCGAAGCGCGACCTCGACAAGATGCCCGACGCGCTGCGGCGTCTCGACCAGGCGTCGACCCAGTACGAGGCGACGCTGTTCCGCGACGACGACAAGGCGCGATTCAGCGCGTTCCGCACCGCGTACGGCCAGTACCTACCGCTGCTGAACGACGCCGTGCGTGCCGCGGCAAGCGATCGCGCGGCCGCGCAGGCGAGCTTCGAGCGCGTGACGACGGCGTGGGAAAACGTGATCAGCACCGCGAACGCGCTGGTCGACGAAAACCGCGGCCAGGCAGACGATTCGGCACGGCAGATCCGCACGTCGGTCAACACGGCGGAAGCGACGCTCGCGACCGCGCTGAGCGTCGTGCTGCTGGTCGCGCTCGCGACCGGCTACGCGCTGTTCCGCGCGATCACGGGGCCGATGGCGCGGCTCGTCGAGGTGCACGACGCGATGCGCACCGGCAATCTCGCACAGCGGCTCGACCTGCGCCGCGGCGACGAATTCGGCACGCTGCAGGACGGCTTCAACCGGATGGCCGAAGAGCTCGCGAGCCTCGTGTCGCAGGCGCAGCAGTCGTCGCTGCAGGTGACGACGTCGGTTGCCGAGATCGCCGCGACGTCGAAGGAGCAGCAGGCGACCGCGAGCGAAACCGCCGCGACGACGACCGAGATCGGCGCGACGTCCCGCGAGATCCTCGCGACGTCGCGCGACCTGCTGCACACGATGAACGAGGTGTCGTCGGTCGCCGAGCAGTCGGCGGCGCTCGCGGGCGCGAGCCAGAGCGGCCTCGCGCACATGGAAGAGATGATGCGCAGCGTGATGGAGGCCGCAGGCTCGGTGAACGCGAAGCTCGCGATCCTCAACGAGAAGGCGGTCAACATCAACCAGGTCGTCGCGACGATCACCAAGGTCGCCGACCAGACCAACCTGCTGTCGCTGAACGCGGCGATCGAGGCCGAAAAGGCCGGCGAGTACGGCCGCGGCTTCGCGGTCGTCGCGACCGAGATCCGCCGCCTCGCCGACCAGACGGCGGTCGCGACCTACGACATCGAACAGACCGTGAAGGAAATCCAGTCGGCAGTGTCGGCCGGCGTGATGGGGATGGACCGCTTCTCCGAGGAAGTGCGGCGCGGCATGCGCGAGATCCAGCAGGTCGGCGGCCAGCTGTCGCAGATCATCCACGAGGTGCAGACGCTCGCGCCGCGCTTCCAGATGGTCAACGAAGGGATGCAGACGCAGGCAACCGGCGCCGAGCAGATCACGCAGGCGCTGTCGCAGCTGTCGGAAGCCGCGCAGCAGACGGCCGAATCGCTGCGCCAGTCGTCGCAGGCGATCGACGACCTGACGCTCGTCGCGAACCACCTGCGCACCGGCGTGTCGCGTTTCAAGATCGACGGCTGACGCACACGGCCTTCGGGCGAACGACACGATGCTCTTCCTTCTATTCGAACTCGACGGCGAACGCTATGCGCTCGATGCGACGCAAATCGTCGAGGTGCTGGCGCTCGCGCCCGTGAAGTCGATGCCCGGCACGCCGCCGTGGCTCGCCGGCGTGATCGATCACCGCGGCACGCTGGTGCCGGTGATCGACGTGCCGCGGCTCGCGCTCGGGCGCGCGGCGCATGCAATGCGTTCGACCCGGCTCGTCGTCGTGCGCCATGCGCAGCCGCACCTGGCCGGCGGCGCCGATCGATGGCTCGGGCTGATCGTCGAGCACGCGACGCAGGTGCGCGATTTCGCGCCCGCGCAATTCGCCGACAGCGGGATCGCGACGCCGCACGCGCGCTGGCTCGGGCCGGTCGCCGCCGACACGGCCGGCTTCGTGCAGCGGATCGACGTCGGGCAGATGCTCGACGACGACGCGCGCGCCCTGCTGTTTCCAACCGCGCCGCCGCAGGCGCTTGCCCGATGATGGCCGCGATGAACGCCGACGATCCCCGCTTCGAAGCGTGGCTCACGCGCGAAACCGGGATGGATGCCGCGACGCTCGGCCACCGTGCGCTCGCGCGCGCCGTAGCCGAACGCGCACGCGTCACGCAGGACGACGCACCGGACACGCCCGACACACTGGTACCCGTCGGCGGCATGCCGGACGCGGCCGCCGAGGCCGCCGGGCATGCCGCGATCGATGCGTACTGGCAGCGGCTGAACGCGTTCGCGGACGAACGGCAGGCGCTGATCGAAGCGCTGGTGGTGCCGGAAACGTGGTTCTTCCGCGACCGCGAAGCGTTCGTCGCGCTCGCACGGCTCGCCGACGCGCGGCTCGTGCGCGAGCCGGCGCGCGCGCTGCGCGTGCTGAGCGTACCGTGCTCGACCGGCGAGGAGCCGTATTCGATCTCGATGGCGCTGCTCGACGCCGGCATCGGCCCGTCGCGCTTCGCGATCGACGCGATCGACATCAGCGCGCGCGCGATCGAGCGGGCGCGCGACGGCGTGTACGGACGCAACGCATTTCGCGGCCACCCGCTCGAATTCCGCGACCGCCATTTCAGCGAAACGGCCGTCGGCTGGCAGCTCGACCCGCGGGTGCGCGAACCGGTCCGCTTCGTGCAGGCGAACCTGTTCGACCTGCCGCTCGTCGCGGACACGCGCTACGACTTCATCTTCTGCCGCAACGTGCTGATCTATTTCGACCGGCACGCACAGGACGAGTCGATCCGGCTGCTCGACCGGCAACTCGCGGACGACGGCACGATCTTCGTCGGCCCGGCCGAGACGGGGCTGATGATGCGGCATGCGCTGGCGTCTGCGCGCATCCCGCTCGCGTTCGCGTTCCATCGCGCGCCGCCGGCTGCCGCTCCGGCCACGGGCTTGCGCGGTGGCACGCGGCCAAACACCGTGACTGCGACGTCCGCGATGCCGGTCGCGCCGCAGCCGGCGCCGGTCCGGCACCCGGCCACGGCGCACCCGACGGCAAACCCCACGGCAAGCCATTTCGCGACGGCTACCCCGCACCACCGCGCGCTGGCCGTGCCGCAGCGGCAGCCGGCGACGCGCATCGCGCACCCGGCGCCCGATGCCGCGGACGCCGCGCCGACCGTGCCCGCCGCCCCGGCGCCCACGCTCGCCGACGCCCGCCGGCTCGCCGACACGGGCCGCCTCGATGACGCCGAGCGCGCCGCACACGCGTTCACGCTCGCGCACGGCCCCGACGCGGACGCGTTCTACCTGCTCGGCCTGATCGCCGATGCGCGCGGCCTCGATGCGGACGCGCAGGATTTCTATCGCAAGACGCTGTATCTCGCCCCGGCCCACTACGAGGCGCTGACCCATCTCGCCGCGCTCCGCGACGCGGCAGGCGATGCAGCGGGCGCACGGCAACTGATGCTGCGTGCGCAGCGTGCAAGCGCGCGGCGCGGCGCGCCGGTCGCGCCGGCGGCGGACCGGACCAGCGAACCGGGAGGAACCGATGGCCCACGCCGCTCGTAACGATCTCGCCCCGGCCCGGTCCGTCGACGATTGCTGGAATCGCATCGGCACGCGAGGCGACGGCTCGTGTCCTCGGCTCGCCGAGCACACCCGTTGCCTGAACTGCCCCGTGTTCGCACACGCGGCCGCGAAGCTGCTCGACCGGCCGCTCACCGACGCGGACCTCGCCGAAACGGCGCGCGCCGCGTCGCAGCCGGACCGCGCGGCCGCGCGACTCACTGCGCCCACCGCATCCGCCGCATCCGCCGACGACGCGCAAGCGCTGCAGTCCGCGCTCGCGTTTCGCGTCGCCGACGAATGGCTCGGCCTGCCCGCCGCCGCGTTGCGGCAGATCGACGGGCCGCGCCCGATCCATTCGCTGCCGCACCGGCGCAACGGCGCGGTGCTCGGGCTCGTCAACGTGCGCGGCACGCTGACGATCGCCGCTTCCCTCGGCGTACTGCTGAATCTGGAACGCGACGCCGCCGGACGGCACGCATCGCGCAACGCCTATGCGCGGATGCTGGTCGTCGAGCATCGCGGCGACGCGGTCGCGCTGCCCGTCGACGAGGTCGAGGGCGTGCTGCGCTTCGCGGCGTCCGCGCTGCTGCCGGTGCCGACCACGCTCACCCACGCAGCCGCGATGCACACGCGCGGCCTGCTCGAGTGGCGCGACACGACGATCGGCCTGCTGGACACCGATCGCCTGTTCGACTCGCTCGCGAGGAGCCTGCGATGAGCACCGACGACGACCTGACGCGCATGTCGCTGCTCGACCTGTTCCGCGACGAAGCGCACACGCAGACGCAGGCGCTCGCGAGCGGCCTGCTCACGCTCGAACATGCGCCCCGCGATGCGGCCGCGCTGGAAGCGTGCATGCGCGCCGCGCATTCGCTGAAAGGCGCCGCGCGCATCATCGACCTGCCGGACGGCGTCGACGTCGCGCACGCGATGGAGGAATGCTTCGTCGCCGCGCAGCGCGGCGAGCTGACGCTGACGGCCGCGCACATCGACGCGCTGCTGCATGGCGTGGACCTGCTGCTGCGCGTCGGCAACGCCGATCCGGCGGCGGCGGTCTCGCGCGCGGATATCGACGCGCTGACCGCGCGGCTGGCCGAACTGCAGCCGGCGGCCGCCGGGTCGGCCGAGCGCGTTGTCCCGCCCACACCACCCGCGCCGCCCGCGCCGGAACCGGGCTCTGCAGCGCCGCACATCGCCTCCGCGCCCGACGCGGCCGCCCATTTCGCGTTGTCGCCGCGCACGGACGACGACCAGCGCCTGCGCCACCCGCCCGCCGATCCGTCGCCGGGCTTGCACGCCGTCGCGCCCGCCGCCCCGCCTGCCCCCGCCCAACCGGGCCCCCGGCACGATCCGCAGCGGATGCTGCGCGTGCGCGCCGAGCAGCTCGACCGGCTGCTGAGCCTGTCCGGCGAATCGCTCGTCGAATCGCACTGGCTGAAGCCGTTCACGGGATCGATCCTGCGCATCAAGCGGATGCAGCACGACGTCGCGCGCACGCTCGACGTGCTCGTCGAAACGCTCGCGGGGCGCCTCGACCCGGCCGCGCTCGCGTCGCTGAACGACGTGCGCCAGGGGCTCGGCAACCTGCAGCTGCAACTGGGCGCGCGCCTCGACGAGCTCGACCGCTTCGACCGCCGCAGCACGCATGTCGCGCAGCAGCTTTACGACGAAGCGCTGCGCTGCCGGATGCGGCCGTTCGGCGACGCGACGCACGCGTATCCGCGCATCGTCCGCGATCTCGCGCGTTCGCTCGGCAAGCGCGTGCGGTTCGCGATCGTCGGCGAGGCGACGCAGGTCGACCGCGACATCCTCGACATGCTCGACGCGCCGCTCGGCCACCTGCTGCGCAACGCGCTCGACCACGGCGTCGAGTCGCCGGACGAGCGCATCGCGCGCGGCAAGCCGGCCGAAGCGAGCGTGACGCTCGAAGCGCGCCATAGCGCGGGCCAGCTGCTGATCTCCGTCAGCGACGACGGCGCCGGCATCGATCTCGACGCGCTGCGCGCGGCCGTCGTGCGGCGCCGCCTCGCCGACGCGGACACGGCCGCGCGGCTCTCGGACCACGAGCTGCTCGACTTCCTGCTGCTCCCCGGCTTCTCGATGCGCGACTGCGTCACCGACGTGTCGGGCCGCGGCGTCGGTCTCGACGCGGTGCACGACATGGTCAAGGCCGTGCGCGGCACCGTGCGGATCTTCACCGAGCCGGGCCGCGGCGCGCGCTTCGTGCTGCAGCTGCCGCTCACGCTGTCGATCGCGCGCAGCCTGCTCGTCGAAGTCGGCGGCGAAGCGTACGCGATCCCGCTCGCGCACGTGCGCCGCACGCTCGAACTCGCGCGCGGCGACATCGACATGCTCGAAGGCCAGCAGCATTTCCGCTTCGACGGCCGCCCGGTCGGGCTCGTTACCGCGCACCAGCTGCTCGGCGCACCGCCGCCGGAACACGCGCGCGACAGCATCGCGACCGTCGTGATCGGCGACGAATGGGAGTCGTACGGGATCGCCGTCGACCGGTTCCGCGGCGAATGCATGCTGGTGATCCAGCCGCTCGACCGCCGGCTCGGCAAGGTCAAGGACATCGCGGCGGCCGCGCTGATGGAGAATGGCGAACCGGTGCTGATCATCGACGTCGAGGACTTGCTGCGCTCGGTCGACAAGCTCGTGCGCGGCGGCCAGCTCGACAAGGTGCAACGCGCGCAGCAGGCGGCCGTCGCGCGGCGCCGGCACGTGCTGGTGGTCGACGATTCGTTGACGGTGCGCGAGCTGGAGCGCAAGCTGCTCGAAAAGCGCGGCTATGCCGTCACCGTCGCAGTCGACGGGATGGACGGCTGGAACGCGCTGCGCGGCGCCGATTTCGATCTCGTCGTGACCGACATCGACATGCCGCGCATGGACGGCATCGAGCTCGTCACGCTGATCAAGCGCGACGCCGCGCTGAAATCGCTGCCGGTGATGATCGTGTCGTACAAGGACCGCGAGGAGGACCGCCGCCGCGGCCTCGACGCGGGCGCCGACTACTACCTGGCGAAGAGCAGCTTCCACGACGAAACCCTGCTCGACGCCGTCCGCGACCTGATAGGAGAAGCCCGTCCGTGAACATCGGCATCGTCAACGACCTTCCGCTCGCCGTCGAGGCGTTGCGCCGCGCGGTCGCGCGGCGGCCCGAGCACCGCGTGCTGTGGGTCGCGACCGACGGCGCGCAGGCCGTCGAGTTCTGCGCCGCGCAGCCGCCCGACGTCGTGCTGATGGACCTGATCATGCCGAAGTTCGACGGCGTCGAGGCGACGCGGCGGATCATGTCGTCGGGCAAGCCGTGCGCGATCCTGATCGTGACGAGCAGCATCGGCGCGAATGCGTGGCGCGTGTACGAGGCGATGGGCGCCGGCGCGCTCGACGCGGTCGACACGCCACGGCTCGGCGAAGGCGCGAACGGCGATACCGCGCAGTTGCTGCTCGCGAAGATCGACCAGATCGGCCGGCTGCTCGACAAGCCGACGGGTGCCGTCCGCCCCGCCGCCACGATGACACGCGGCAACGGCGGGCCGCTCGTCGCGATCGGTGCGTCGGCCGGCGGCCCGACCGCGCTCGCGTCGATCCTCGGCGCGCTGCCCGCGGATTTCGGCGCGCCGATCGTGATCGTGCAGCACGTCGACAAGGCGTTCGCGGACGGCATGGCGCAATGGCTCGACGGCCAGACGCCGCTCACCGTGCGCATCGCGTGCGAAGGCGACCGGCCGCAGCCGTCCCTCGCGCTGCTCGCCGCGACCAACGACCACCTGCGGATCACGCGCGCCGGCACGCTCGAATACACGCGCGAGCCGGCCGCGACGCCGTACCGGCCGTCGGTCGACGTGTTCTTCAACAGCGTGACCGAGCACTGGCCCGGCGACGTGATCGGCGTGCTGCTCACCGGGATGGGCCGCGACGGCGCGATCGGACTGAAGGCGATGCGGATGAAGGGCTACCATACGATCGCGCAAGACCAGGCGACGAGCGCCGTCTACGGGATGCCGAAAGCCGCCGCGACGCTCGGCGCCGCGCGCGCGATCCTGCCGCTCGAGCGCATTGCGGGCGAACTGGCGGCGCTCGTCAGGAACTGAACGACATCGACTTGCAACACAGCAATGGCAACAACAGGTATCGACATGACTAGTGACTCCACGCGACGCCCGGGCCAGGATGACGGCGCGTCCGACGCGGACGGCGCGGACGCGGCGCTCGAAGCCGCGCGCGCGGCCCTGCAGACGCCGCCGGCGACCGACGTGCCGGCGATGGTGCTGCTGGTCGACGACCAGACGATCGTCGCCGAGGCCGTGCGGCGCGCGCTCGCCGACGAGGACCGCATCGACTTCCACTATTGCACGCGCTCGGACGACGCGCTGGCCACCGCGGTCGAGACGCGGCCGACCGTGATCCTGCAGGACCTCGTGATGCCCGGCACCGACGGGCTGAGCCTCGTGAAGGCGTACCGCGCGAATCCGGCGACCCGCGACGTGCCGATCATCGTGCTGTCGACGAAGGAAGAGCCGGTGATCAAGAGCGCCGCGTTCGCGGCCGGCGCGAACGACTACCTCGTGAAGCTGCCGGACCGCATCGAGCTCGTCGCGCGAATCCGCTACCACTCGCGCTCGTACGTGAACCTGCTGCAACGCGACGAAGCCTACCGTGCGCTGCGGCAATCGCAGCAGCAACTGCTCGAAGCGAATCTCGAGCTGCGCCGCCTCACGCATTCCGACGGCCTCACCGGGCTGTCGAACCGGCGCTATCTCGACGAGTACCTGAACGCCGAATGGCGGCGCAGCGCGCGCGATCGCACCGAGCTGTCGCTGCTGATGATCGACGTCGACAACTTCAAGCTGTACAACGACACGTACGGCCATGTGTCGGGCGACGACGTGCTCAAGCGGATCGCCGCGACCGTCGAAAGTTGCCTCGGCCGCCCGGGCGATCTCGCCGCACGCTTCGGCGGCGAGGAATTCGCAGTGGTGCTGCCGGGCACGTCGCCGGGCGGCGTGCGCCTGCTCGCGGAAAAGATTCGCATCGCGATCGAGGCGCTGCGGCTCGAGCACGTGCATTCGTCGACCGGCCACTACGTGACGATCAGCATCGGCGGCGCGGGCGTCGTGCCGGCGGCCGGCGCGCCGATGACGTCGCTGATCGAGGCCGCGGACCGCGCGCTGTATCGCGCGAAGCATGAAGGGAAGAACCGCGTGGTGATCGGCATGGCGATCCAGCCGGAGAGCGGCAGAAACGACGACGGGCAGCCTGCCTGATACCCGGCGGCGCAGCCGGGCCGATCGTCACGGCCGCGCGGCCGCGCGGGCCGCGTCGGCGCCTTGCACGGCAGCCTCCCCCGCGTGCAGCCGGCGGGCAACGGCACCGTCACATCACGCCGAGCCGGCGTGCGTAGTCGTCCGGTTCGAGCGGCCGGCTGAACAGGTAGCCCTGCTGCTTGTCGCAGCCGATCTGCCGCAGGAACGACGACTGCGCCTCGGTCTCGACGCCCTCGGCCGTGACCTTCATCCCGAGCGAATGCGCCATCGCGACCACCGCCTGCGTGATCGCAACCGCATCCCGGTGTTCCGGCACGCCCGACACGAACGAGCGGTCGACCTTCAGGTTGTGCAGCGGGAAACGCTTCAGGTACGACAGCGACGAATAGCCGGTGCCGAAATCGTCGACCGAGATCCGCACGTTCATGTCGGTGAGCGCTTCGAGCATCGGCAGCACGGTCGCGGTGTCGTTCATCAGCAGCCCTTCCGTGATCTCGAGCTCGAGCGCGGACGGGTCGAGGCCTGCCTGCGCGAGACAGCGGTCGACCGATTCGACGAGCCCTTCGTGGAACTGCCGCGGCGACAGGTTGACGGCCATCATCAGGTCCGGCGCGATCGTGCGGCGCCATTCGGCCGCCTGCCGGCATGCCGTTTCGAGCACCCACTGGCCGATCGCGACGATTTGCCCCGTGTCTTCCGCGACCGGGATGAACTCCGCCGGCGACAGCGGCCCGAGATCCGGGCTCGTCCAGCGCAGCAGCGCCTCCGCGCCAACGGTGCGGCCGCTGCGGCCGTCGACGACGGGCTGGTACGCGAGCCGCAGCGCGTTCGACGCGAGCGCGCGCCGCAGCGACTGCTCGATCGCGAAGCGGCGCTGCAGCCGCAAGTTGAGCTGCGCGGTGAAGAACGTGAAGTGGTTGCGGCCGCGCAGCTTTGCGTCGTACATCGCCGAATCGGCGTTGCGCATCAGCGTCGCCGCGTCGTCGCCATCGCGCGGCGCAAGGCTGATGCCGATCGACACGCCGAGGTAATACTCGTTGTTCGCGACCTCGAACGGCCGCGCGATCGCGTCGATCACCTGCCGCGCGATCGCGGCGAGGCTATCCGGTTCATTGCAGTCGTCGACGAGGATCACGAACTCGTCGCCGCCGACGCGCGTGAGCGCATGGCGCTCGCCGACGCAGCCCGCGAGCCGCGACGCGACGCTGCGCAACAGCGCGTCGCCCGCGTCGTGGCCGGCCGTGTCGTTGACCTTCTTGAAGCCGTCGAGATCGACGAACAAGATCGCGATGTGCGCGGCGCCGGCCGCGCCAGCCGCGCTGTCGCGCGCTTCGAACAGCTCGCGCATCCGGTCGGCGAGCCAGCGGCGATTGTAGAGGCCCGTCAACGCATCGCGCGTCGCGAGATAGCGCAACTGCTGCTGCGCTTCGCGCACGGGGCCGACGTCGTTGAACGAGACCAGCACCGAGTCGGCCTGCGAGTTGGCCTGTGATTCGCCCGGCTTGACGATCGGCACCGCGTTGCCGCGCACCCAGACCACATCGCCGTCCGCGAGGCCGAGGCCCACCGTATAGTCGAGCAGCGGCATGCCGGTCACGAGCGCGCGCCGGCTCGGCCACTCGTCCGGCGGAATCGGCGTGCCGTCGTCCTGCATCGCGTGCAGGATCACCGTCGACAGGCGGCGGCCGACGAGGCTGCCCTTCACGCGCAACATCCGCTGCGCACTCGGGTTGCTCGCGACGACGATGCCGTCATGCGACAGCACGAAGATGCCCTCGTTCAGGCTGTTGACGACAAGCCGGTGATGTTCCTCGCTGCGCGCGAGTTGCCGCGCGATCCGGTCCTGGTGCACGGCGAGCCCGACGCTGTTGCTGATGTCGCGCAGCAGCGAGGTTTCCTCGTCGCTCGGCCGGCGCGGCGCGCGATGATAGACCGCGAACGCGCCGAGCACGGCGCCCGTCTCGTCCTGGAACGGCACCGACCAGCACGCGCGCAGGCCGAGCGGCAGCGCGAGCGCCTTGTAGTCGCGCCACAACGGATCGGTCGCGATGTCCTCGACCGCGACCATGCGGCGCTCGTGCATCGCCGTGCCGCACGAACCCGCCATCGGGCCGATCGCGGCGCCGTCGATCGCCGCGCCGTAGTGGGCCGGCAGCGACGGCGCGGCGCCGATGCGGATATGCATGCCGTCCTCATCGAGCAGCATGATCGTGCACGACGCGCCTGCGCCGAGCAGCGCTTCCGCGCGCCGGCAGACCTCGGCCAGCAGTTCGGGCAAGGGTGTGTTGCGCGTGATCAGCCGCAGCACGCTCTGCTCGGATGCAAGCACTTCGGCCGCGAGACCGAGGCTGTAGCGCGGACTTTGCGGTTCGGTATCCAAGATGAAACCCACCGTCGTGGTTCGATCGCGTCTGGCGTGCGCGATTCGTAGTCTTGACTTCGTGCCGACTCTTGCGTCCGGGTTTACGCCGACGAACGGCGCAGCCGGACAGACGCCGTCCCGGCGTCGTGCCGCAGTACATTTAACACCAATCCGTGACACCCAGCGTATCGAATTGCATAGGGAATTGCACGGGACGTACGTGTTTTAAGCGCTCCGTCGCGTGCCGCGCCCACAACGCCGGATTGCGCAATCGCTGTGCACTGCGAAGCAGCGCCGACGTAAGCATTTTGTTGCCTTGTGACATCCGCAGGCGCCCCCTTCGGCGCCGGACCAAAAAAAATGGCGCCGCGGGCATTCAGCCTGCGGCGCCATTCCGTGGCGCTACGACGAGAACGACTCGCCGCAGCCCGACAGCACGCTTACATCGTCACGGTGTCGGCCACTGCCTTGAAGTCTTCGATCTGGTCGAAGTTCATGTACTTGTAGATCTTGTCGCCGTTGGCGTTGATCACGCCGATGTCGGCCATGTACTCGTCCTTGGTCGGGATCTTGCCCAGGCGCGAGCAGATCGCCGCCAGTTCCGCCGAGCCGAGGTACACGTTCGTGTTCTTGCCCAGGCGGTTCGGGAAGTTGCGGGTCGACGTCGACATCACCGTCGCGCCTTCGCGCACCTGTGCCTGGTTGCCCATGCACAGCGAGCAGCCCGGCATTTCGGTACGCGCACCGGCCGTGCCGAAGACGCCGTAGTGGCCTTCCTCGGTCAGCTGCTTCTGGTCCATCTTGGTCGGCGGGGCGACCCACAGCTTGACCGGGATGTCGCGCTTGCCTTCCAGCAGCTTCGACGCCGCGCGGAAGTGGCCGATGTTGGTCATGCACGAGCCGATGAACACCTCGTCGATCTTCGCGCCGGCGACGTCCGACAGCGTCTTCACGTCGTCCGGATCGTTCGGGCAGGCCACGATCGGCTCGTGGATGTCGGCCAGGTCGATCTCGATGACGGCGGCGTAGTCGGCGTCGGCATCCGGCGACAGCAGTTGCGGGTCGGCCAGCCACTGCTCCATCGCCGCGATGCGGCGCTGCAGGCTGCGCGGGTCCTGGTAGCCCTGGGCGATCATCCACTTCAGCAGCGTGATGTTGCTGTTGAGGTATTCGATGATCGGCTCCTTGTTCAGGTGGACCGTGCAACCGGCGGCCGAGCGCTCGGCGGACGCATCCGACAGTTCGAATGCTTGCTCGACCTTCAGGTCGGGCAGGCCTTCGATTTCGAGAATGCGGCCCGAGAAGATGTTCTTCTTGCCTTGCTTGGCAACCGTCAGCATGCCCTGCTTGATCGCGTACAGCGGAATCGCGTTGACCAGGTCACGCAGCGTCACGCCCGGCTGCATCTTGCCCTTGAAGCGGACCAGCACCGATTCCGGCATGTCCAGCGGCATCGTGCCGGTGGCGGCCGCAAAGGCGACCAGGCCCGAACCGGCCGGGAAGCTGATGCCGATCGGGAAGCGCGTGTGCGAGTCGCCGCCGGTGCCCACGGTGTCGGGCAGCAGCATGCGGTTCAGCCACGAGTGGATCACGCCGTCGCCCGGGCGCAGCGCGATGCCGCCACGGGTGCTGATGAAGTTCGGCAGGGTCTGGTGCGTCTTCACGTCCACCGGCTTCGGATAAGCAGCGGTGTGGCAGAACGACTGCATGACGAGGTCGGCCGAGAAGCCCAGGCACGCGAGGTCCTTCAGTTCGTCGCGGGTCATCGGGCCGGTGGTGTCCTGCGAGCCGACCGAGGTCATCTTCGGTTCGCAGTACGTGCCAGGGCGGACGCCCTGGCCTTCCGGCAGACCGCATGCGCGGCCGACCATCTTCTGCGCGAGCGAGAAGCCCTTGCCGCTGTTGGCCGGCTGGTGCGGCAGGCGGAACAGCGTCGACGGGGCGAGGCCCAGCGCTTCACGCGCCTTCGCGGTCAGGCCGCGGCCGATGATCAGCGGAATGCGGCCACCGGCGCGCACTTCATCGAACAGCACGTCGGACTTCACCTGGAACTCGGCGATCACTTCGCCGTTCTTCAGGGCCTTGCCTTCGTACGGGCGCAGTTCGACCACGTCGCCCATTTCCATCTGCGACACGTCGAGTTCGATCGGCAGCGCGCCTGCGTCTTCCATCGTGTTGTAGAAGATCGGGGCGATCTTGCCGCCCAGGCACACGCCGCCGAAGCGCTTGTTCGGGACGAACGGGATGTCTTCGCCCGTGAACCACAGCACCGAGTTGGTGGCCGACTTGCGCGAGGAGCCGGTGCCGACCACGTCGCCCACGTACGCGACCAGGTGGCCCTTTTCCTTCAGCGACTCGATGAACTTGACCGGGCCGCGCTTGCCGTCCTCTTCCGGGGTGATGCCGGGACGGGCGTTCTTCAGCATCGCCAGCGCGTGCATCGGGATGTCCGGGCGGGTGGTGGCGTCCGGGGCCGGCGACAGGTCGTCGGTGTTGGTTTCGCCCGTCACCTTGAAGACGGTGATGGTCAGGCTTTGCGGCACTTCCGGACGGCTCGTGAACCATTCGGCGTCGGCCCAGCTCTGCAGCACGGCCTTCGCGTGCGCGTTGCCCTTGTCGGCAAGTTCCTTGACGTCGTGGAACTGGTCGAACATCAGCAGGGTTTTCTTCAGCGCGTCGGCGGCCACGGCGCCCACTTCAGCGTCGGACAACAGTTCGATCAGCGGCTGGATGTTGTAGCCGCCCAGCATCGTGCCGAGCAGTTCGGTGGCGCGGGCGCGCGAGATCAGCGCGCAAGCAGTCTCGCCCTTGGCCACGGCGGCCAGGAAGCCGGCCTTCACGCGAGCGGCTTCGTCGACGCCGGCGGGCACGCGGTAGGTGATCAGGTCGAGCAGGGTCTGCTCTTCGCCGGCCGGCGGGTTCGTCAGCAGTTCCACCAGCTCGGCGGTCTGCTGAGCCGTCAGCGGCAGGGGAGGAATGCCGAGCGCGGCGCGTGCGGCGGCATGAGCACGAAAGTTTTCAAGCATGGGGGAACCTGCTGGTTTTGCGTTTCAGGGGAAGGCTTGCGAGGCACTCCGAGGCTGTGCCCGGTACTGCTTTGACCGCGATTTTAATCGCAACGCGCTGCATCGTCAAATATCTTATATCTTATATAAGAGTTGAAGAGCAAAGGACTGGAAACCATGGCCTGACGGCCTGCCTGAAAGCCTTGTCGCACAAGGCATTCAGGCAATTCCGGCGATCGTCGGCAGGCGCGGAGACGATCTGCTGAATGACACGCGGAACGATTCGAACGCAATCAACGCGATGAGCCGGATTCCCGGCTCGACGAACACGGTTCCGGATCGCGTGAATCTCGACAGCTAGCCGGGCTCGCCTACAAACCGCAGCTCGCCCGACTCCCCCATCAGCAACGCCCGGTTCGCGTCGGCCGCCGCGCGCAGGTAATCCCACAGCGCCGTCACGCGCCGCAGCTTGCGCAGGTCCTCGCGGCAGGTCAGCCAGAAACACCGCGTGACGACGACCTCCTCCGGCAGCACCGGCACGAGTGCCGGCTGCCGCGCGGCCATGAAGCACGGCAGGATCGCGAGCCCCCCGCCCTGCAGCGCCGCGAAATACTGCGCGATCACGCTGGTCGTGCGCAGCCCGGCCGTCGCGCCGGGCACCGCGCGCTCCAGGTACAGCAGTTCGCTGCTGAACGCGAGATCGTCGACGTAGCTGATGAACGTGTGCCGCGCGAGATCGTCCACGCACGCAATCGGCGCATGACCCGCGAGATACTCGCGCGTCGCATACAGCCGCAACTGGTAATCGCACAGCTTCGTGAACACGTAAGGCCCGCGCTCGGGCCGCTCGAGCGTGACCGCCAGATCGGCCTCGCGCTTCGTCAGGCTGACGAAGTGCGGCACCGGCAGCAGGTCGACCGTGACATGCGGATGCGCGGCCCGAAACTGCGCGAGCTGCGGCGCGAGAAAGAAGCAGCCGAAGCCTTCCGTTGACCCGATCCGCACATGGCCCGACAGCGCGTGCCCGGTATTCGCGACCTGGTCGCACGCCGACTGCACGGTCGTCTCCATCGCGTCCGC
Source organism: Burkholderia sp. MR1-5-21 (assembly GCF_053427715.1). Classification (NCBI taxonomy): domain Bacteria; kingdom Pseudomonadati; phylum Pseudomonadota; class Betaproteobacteria; order Burkholderiales; family Burkholderiaceae; genus Burkholderia; species Burkholderia sp. MR1-5-21. Next base: position 60,783 of record NZ_JBSAXD010000012.1, on the reverse strand, counting down.
ATACGCGACGAGCCGCTGCCCTTCGGCGGTCAGCGTGAAGCCGCCGGAGCGCGACTTGTCGAACAGCAGCGTGCCCATCGCCTCCTCCAGCGCGCGAATGCGCCGCGCGACGGTCGTGTAGTCGACGCCGAGGCGTTTCGCGGCGCCGCTCGCGCGCTGCGTGCGCGCGACCTCGAGGAAGAACCGCAGGTCGTCCCAGTTCAGGTTGCCGGAAACCGGCTCGGGATGGTGTCGCATCGGCAGGAAAGGCTTGGGTGGCAGGGGTCCGCGGGCCGGCCGTCGATATGCAAATTTGCATATCCGACCGGTTTTCATGTCGGTACTACAGGATTCTGCGCATAACTATACTCGACCGTGATTTGCGGACCAGAAGCCGCGGGCAATCACGATGGAGACGCCATGCAGACCCGATCCACCCTTGACGAGCACGCGGAGCTTGCCGCGCCCGCCCCCGTCCGCACCGCGAAGGACCACCTGCTGGCCGGCTGGGCCAGCATGACCGGCACGACGATCGAGTGGTACGACTTCTTCCTGTACGGCACCGCCGCCGCGCTCGTCTTCAACCGCATCTTCTTCCCGTCGCTCGACCCCGTCGTCGGCACGCTCGCCGCGTTCGGCACGTTCGCGGTCGGCTTCATCGGCCGGCCGATGGGCGGCATCCTGTTCGGTCACTTCGGCGACCGGATCGGCCGCAAGTCGATGCTGATGATCACGCTGCTGCTGATGGGCGTGCCGAGCATGGTCATCGGGCTGATCCCGTCGTACGACAGCATCGGTTACGGCGCGGCCGCGCTCTTGATCGCGATGCGCTTCCTGCAGGGGATGGCGGTCGGCGGCGAATGGGGCGGCGCGGTGCTGATGGCCGTCGAGCACGCGCCCGAAGGCCGCAAGGGGCTGTTCGGCAGCCTGCCGCAGACGGGCGTCGGCCTCGGGCTGATCCTGTCGTCGCTCGCGATGACCGCCGTCGCCAGGCTGCCCGATGCGGACATGCTGTCGTGGGGCTGGCGCATCCCGTTCCTCGCGAGCATCGCGCTCGTCGGCCTCGGCGCGTTCATCCGCGCGAAGGTGCCCGAATCGCCGGACTTCGAGAAGATGAAGCACCAGGGCAAGGCCGTGAAGTCGCCGGTGCTCGAGGCGATCCGCCGGCATCCGCGCGAAATGCTGACGATCGTCGGCGCGCGCGCCGCCGAGAACACGTGGTTCTACATGGTCGTCACGTTCGCGCTGGCGTACGCGACGCAGCAGCTCCGCCTGCCGAAGGCCGACATGCTGGAGGCGATCACGGCCGGCGCCGTGCTGTCGCTCGTGACGATGCCGCTGTGCGGGCACCTGAGCGACCGCATCGGCCAGCGCCGGATGTTCGCGATCGGCCTCGTGCTGATGTGCGCGTTCGCCGCGCCGTTCTTCATGATGCTCGGCACGCTGCAGACGACACTCGCGTGGTGGGCGATCGTGCTCGGCCTTGGCGTCGTGTTCCCGATCCTCTATGCACCGGAATCGCTGCTGTTTGCGAAGCAGTTCCCCGCGGAGATCCGCTACAGCGGGATCTCGCTGTCGGTGCAGCTCGCCGGCGTGCTCGGCGGCGGCTTCGCGCCGATGATCGCGACGTCGCTGCTGAAGGCCGGCGGCGGCCAGCCGCATTACGTGATCGCGTACCTCGTCGGCCTCGGCGTGTTCGCGCTGATCTGCACGGGGCTGATGCGCACCGCACGTCACTGACGCACCCCGCTACACCCGTGTTGCCTGCAGTCCGGCGCTTGCCTGTGCGCCGGACGCGGGCGCCCCTTTACCTCATCCCTTTTCGTTTCGGAGATCGTTCATGAACGCCGCCGTACCCCAGACCACCCTCGCATTGCCCACCGCCAAGCTGCTGATCGACGGCGAGTTCGTCGAATCGCAGACCGGCGAATGGGGCAACGTCGTCAACCCCGCGACGCAGGAAGTGATCGGCCGCGTGCCGTACGCGACCGTCGACGAGGTCGACGCCGCGATCGCGTCCGCCCAGCGCGCGTTCCAGACCTGGAAGACCACGCCGATCGGCGCACGCATGCGCATCATGCTGAAGTTCCAGGATCTCGTGCGCCGCAACCTCGAGCGCATCGCGCAGACGCTGACCGCCGAACAGGGCAAGACGCTGCCCGACGCGCAGGGCGACATCTTCCGCGGCCTCGAAGTGGTCGAGCATGCGTGCTCGATCGGCACGCTGCAGCTCGGCGAATTCGCGGAGAACGTCGCGGGCGGCGTCGATACGTACACGCTGCGCCAGCCGATCGGCGTGTGCGCGGGCATCACGCCGTTCAACTTCCCCGGGATGATCCCGCTGTGGATGTTCCCGATGGCGATCGTGTGCGGCAACACGTTCGTGCTGAAGCCGTCGGAACAGGACCCGTTGTCGACGATGCAGCTCGTCGAGCTCGCGATCGAGGCCGGCGTGCCGAAGGGGGTGCTGAACGTCGTGCATGGCGGCAAGGAAGTCGTCGACGCGATCTGCACGCATCCGCTCGTGAAGGCGATCTCGTTCGTCGGCTCGACGCGCGTCGGCACCCACGTGTACAACCTCGGCAGCGAGCACGGCAAGCGCGTGCAGTCGATGATGGGCGCGAAGAATCACGCGGTCGTGATGCCCGATGCACATCGCGAGCAGACGATCAACGCGCTCGTCGGCGCCGGGTTCGGCGCGGCCGGCCAGCGCTGCATGGCGACGTCGGTCGTCGTGCTCGTCGGCGCCGCGCGCGACTGGCTGCCCGATCTCGTCGAGAAGGCGAAGCAGCTGAAGGTCAACGCGGGGCACGAGCCCGGCACCGACGTCGGCCCGGTCGTCTCGAAGGCCGCGCATGCGCGCATCGCGGGGCTGATCGACGAAGGCGTGAAGGCCGGCGCGACGCTGCTGCTCGACGGCCGCGACGTGAAGGTGCCCGGCTACGAGCACGGCAACTTCGTCGGCCCGACGCTCTTCTCGGGCGTGACGACCGACATGTCGATCTATAAGGAAGAGATTTTCGGGCCGGTGGTCGTCGTGCTGGAAGCCGACACGCTCGACGACGCGATCGCGCTCGTCAACCGCAACCCGATGGGCAACGGTGTCGGCCTGTTCACGCAAAGCGGCGCGGCCGCGCGCAAGTTCCAGAGCGAGATCGACGTCGGCCAGGTCGGCATCAACATCCCGATCCCGGTGCCGGTGCCCTACTTCAGCTTCACCGGTTCGCGCGGCTCGAAGCTCGGCGACCTTGGCCCGTACGGCAAGCAGGTCGTGCAGTTCTACACGCAGACGAAGACGGTCACCGCGCGCTGGTTCGACGACGACGCGACCGCAGGCGGCGTGAACACGACGATCGCGCTGCGCTGACAGGCATGCATGGGACCGGACCAAGCACTGAAGCGCCAGGTTCGGTCGACCGCGAAGCATGGGACCGGGCCAAGCGCTGAAGCGCCAAGTCCGGTCGACCGCGAAGCATGGGGCCGGACCAAGCGCTGAAGCGCCAGGTTCGGTCGACCGCGAAGCATGGGACCGGACTAAGCGCTGAAGCGCCAAGTCCGGTCGACAGGAGAGCAAAAGACATGGAAATCGCATTCATCGGGCTCGGCAACATGGGCGGGCCCATGGCCGCCAACCTGCTCAAGGCCGGCCACGCGCTGACGGTGTTCGACGTCGACGCGAACGCCGTCGACGCGGCGGTACGCGCAGGCGCGACGGCCGCAGGCTCGCCGCGCGACGCGGCCGCCCGCGCGTCGGTCGTGATCACGATGCTGCCGGCCGCGCCGCACGTGCAGCGCGTCTATCTCGGCGACGACGGCGTGCTTGCAGGTGCGCGCGCCGGCGCGACACTGATCGACTGCAGCACGATCGATCCCGGCACGGTGCGCGCCGTCGCCGACGCGGCCGCGCGGCAGGACCACCCGCTCGCCGATGCGCCCGTGTCGGGCGGCACCGCGGGCGCACAGGCCGGCACGCTGACGTTCATGGTCGGTGCGGACGCCACGCTGTTCGAGCGCATCCGCCCGCTGCTGCTCGACATGGGGAAGAACGTCGTGCATTGCGGCGCAACCGGCACCGGCCAGATCGCGAAGATCTGCAACAACCTGCTGCTCGGCATCTCGATGATGGGCGTGTCGGAGGCGATGGCGCTCGGCGCGGCGCTCGGCATCGAACCCGCGGTGCTGGCCGGCATCATCAACACGTCGACCGGCCGCTGCTGGAGCTCGGACACCTGCAACCCGTATCCGGGCGCGCTGCCCGCTGCGCCCGCCGCGCGCGGCTACACGGGCGGTTTCGCCGCGAACCTGATGCTGAAGGACCTCGGGCTCGCGACCGAAGCCGCGCGGCAGGCACGGCAGCCGGTGTGGATGGGCGCGCTCGCGCAGCAGCTCTATCAGTCGATGAGCCAGCAGGGGTTGGGCGGGCTCGACTTCTCCGCGTGCGTGAAGCTGTACGAGGCGCAGGCGCCGGCCGCCTGACGGCGGATCGACGGCGGGAAAGGCCGGCGGTGCGGCACCCGGCAGCGCCGGCCGCTTTCGATCACACCGCCGGCCCGCCAGCGTCCGGCGTCGCGATACGCGATGCGCGGACGCACCAATCCCTCACCCGATGTGCGGTGATGACTGACCGATCAGCATGCGGGTGATGATCGTGCGCAGCGGTTGCGTTGCGTGGCCTTCAGGCCGGCGCGAACCGGAGTCGCAATGCGCTCAACCGCGCGGGTTCGACGCGGTCTCGAAGGTCGGATGGCACTCGAACGCGAGTTCGGAGCGCGCGTTCACGCCGCGGCCGTTGCTCAGCGATTCCTGCTTCATGCTCGCGCGCATCCCGCGCTGCGAGCAAAAGTCGGTCGCTTCGTTGAACGCCTTCGTATGGGCATCCGCCCAGGTGGTCGCCACGCCGACCGTGCGCGTCGACACGGTGAAGACGTTCGGGTTGGACGTCGCGCTGACGTCGGACGCGGTCGAGCACGCAGCGAGCAGCCATGCGGCGCCCACGACGGGCAGCCATCGCACGGACTTGAAAGAGAGTGGGTTCGGCATCGGGGGTAGTGCGCCGTCGCGCAGACGGCAGTCGACAACATGGCCGCCAGTATGCCCGCCAATTAGCCGGAGATCATGCCCTTTTCAGTGAACAAACTGTTTCCAATGGTTAAATGATGGGGTTTCGGGCGCTGTGGAAATCGCGGTTCGTGACGAAATTACCGGGGCTCGCGACCGAAGATTCGGTAATAGCGCGTCAATGCGACTGATTGACGCGGACAAGCGTCGAGCGATGACATGCGGCGGGCTCGGGACTGACGCGTCGCAGCCGTTCCGCGTCCCGAGCCTGCTCCGCGGCACGACGACTGCGCGCCGCGCGCGGATGCTGCGCCGGGCAAACTCGCCCGCCGCCTCCGCTTCGATACGTCAATGCCCGTCCCGCCGGATCCGCGCCGACACCGCTTCGAGATCCCGCCACGCCGGCTGCCCCGGCGCATAGCGCGCGCGGATGTAAGTCGCCAGCTCGGCCATCTGCCGGTCGTCGAACGCATCGCGAAAGCCCGGCATGTAGCCGAGCTGCTCGGTCGCCGGATGCGCGATGCCGTCGTGCAGCACACGCAGCAGGTTGTCCGGCGTCGCCTGGCTGACGCTCGTGTTCAGCCCCATCAGCGGCCGCACGCCGAAATGGCCGACACCCCCCGACTCCGCATGGCACACGGCACACGCGGCATCGAACGCGCGGCGGCCATTCTCGAGACCGAGCGTCGTGACCGCTTCCGCGCCGCGCGCGTGATGGGCGGTCGCGTCTGCGGCCGCCGCGGCATCGACTCGCGGCGACAGCGACGCGACGTAATGCGCGATCGCGCGCACGTCCGTTTCGGGCAGCGTCGCGAGGCCGGCGACGACGGGCGCCATCGGTCCGGCCGCGACGCCGTGCTGCGCGGAGAACCCGGTGCGCAGATAGTCGAACAGCGCGTCCTCGGTCCAGGGCACCGGCGACGCGTGCGCCCCGACCAGCGACGGCGCCGCCCAGCCTTCCGCTTCGCCGCCCGACAGGTACGCGAAGCCGCCCTTCTCCGCGCCCAGCACGTTGCGCGGCGTGTGACACGCGCCGCAGTGTCCGGCGCCGTCGACCAGGTACTTGCCGCGATTCCACAGCGCCGAGCGCGACGGGTCCGGCGCAAACGGGCGCGCATCGAGGAACAGCGCGTTCCAGCCGGCGACGAGCCGCCGCTGGTCGAGCGGGAACGGCAGCCTCGTCTTCGGCGGCACGTGCTTCACCGGCGGCTGCGACATCAAGTACGCATACAGCGCGAGCAGGTCCGCTTCGCTCAGCTTCGCGAATGCGGTGTACGGAAACGCCGGGTACAGATGCGTGCCGTCCCGCCCGATCCCTTCGCGCATCGCCCGCGCGAACGCCGGATACGACCACGCGCCGATGCCGGTATCCGGATCGGGTGTGATGTTGGTCGTGTAGATCGTGCCGAACGGTGTATCGAGCGCAAGGCCGCCGGCGTTGACCGCACCGCCCGGCGCCGTGTGGCACACCGCGCAGTCGCCGGCGATCGCGATCTGCCGGCCGCGTTCGAGCGTCGCCGCACTCCACATCGCGCCGTCCGCGCTGTCTGCCGCGACAGGCGCGATCGCCGCCGGGCCCGGCAGGATCGAGCACGCGAGGCCAATCAGGCCGCCGACCATGCCGCCGAGTCCGCCGCCGACCAGCCAGCGCCGCCAGCGCCGAGTTCGAGGGTGTGCGGCTCCGGCAGGTTCTCCTGTGTCGAATGCGCGTCCGACGTCGGACGCATCGCCCGTTCCGGCCGGCTCGACCGGCACCGCGCCCGCCAGTGCCGCTCGGATGCGTGCGGCATCGAACGGCGGCGCACGAAACCGCACGCCGGTCGCGTCGTACAGCGCGTTCGCGATCGCGGCCGCGGCCGGCGCCGCCGCCTGTTCGATCCGTTGCGTGTCCTGCACGGACAGCGCGCGCGCCGCCGCATCCGGCGCGTCGCTTGACGCCTCGACCAGTTCGTGCGACATCGGCGCAGATTGCTCGCCCGCGCCGGTCTCGTCATGCGCGCGCCGCGCCGACAGACGCGCGCCCATCACGCGCGAGATCGCCGCCTCGACCTGCCACGCGGGCAGGCCCGCCAGCGATGCGGCGTCCGGCTCGCCCGCGCCTTGCCCCGCCACGATGCGCCGCACGGCGACATCACCGGTCGCGCGATCGACGTCGAGATCGACGACCCACGCGGTCCAGCTTGCGTCGCTGGCGCCGGATACGCGGGCGTCATGCGCATCCATGCCGGTGGTCGTGTCCGCTGCTGCGCGTCCCGGCGCGTACAGCGCACGCGCCGCCCCGTCGAACGCAAAGCCGCGGCCGCGCAGGCGCGCCGATGCGCCGGTGCCGGCCGCCGCAGCCGGTGCACCCCATGCGGCCCGCTCGGTGACCATGCGAATGATCTCGCGCGGGCCGGCATCCTGCGCCGGGTCCAGATGCTGGAACCGCAATGCGACCGGATCGCGCCGCAGCGCGCCGGCCAGTTCGTCGATGAACGACTCGCGTGCAAACACGTGCGCATGCGACGGGATCGCGCGGGCGGAGTCGGCCATCTCGATGGATGTCTGCGCATGGCGGTAGACGAACGCCGGTGCCGCCGGCATGGCCTGCGCATTGCCGTTCCCGGGTGGCGATGCTGATGCTGATGACGATGCCGACGCCGACGCCGATTCTGGTAGCACACCGTCATCGCCGGCCGCGCGCTCGACGTGCGCGCGATAGCGCCACGTCGCCATGCCGCCGTCGGGCGCGGTGCGCGATTCGACGTCGAGCGACGCGTGCGCATGCGGTTCGCCGAGCGGCCAAGCGTAACGTGCGCGGCGCGCTTGCGACGCCTCGGCATCGCGACCGGTGGCACCGCCCGCTGTCGCATCGCGCGATATGGCAGCAACGACATCGCCACGGTGCGTGTCGTCGCGGCCGATGCCGCCGCATGCCCGCGTCGTCAGGTCACCGTTCATCGGGTTTGCTCCGAGAAACCCCGTCCTTCCGGGCGGGGAATGAAAGGAGCGTAGCCGAATGGCTGAGCCACCAAAGCTTGAGGCACACGCGAGCATGTGACATCGTGTGAGGCATGGACATCAAGCGCGCCTACCGATTCCGGTTCTACCCGACGCCCGAGCAAGCAGCGATGCTTGCCAGGACGTTCGGCTGCGCGCGCTTTGCATATAACCACATGCTGCGAATGCGCACAGATGCGTGGCAACAGCGTCAGGCACGTGTCGGCTATCACGAAACCTCCGCCGCGCTTACCGCGCTGAAGAAAACCCCCGAGCATGCGTGGCTGAACGAGGTCAGCTCGGTTCCGCTCCAGCAGGCGTTGCGACACTTGCAGACGGCGTTCGCGAACTTCTTTGCCAACCGGGCGAAGTACCCGAACTTTCGGCGCAAGGACGGTGCGCAATCTGCCGAATACACGGCGAGCGCCTTCAAGTGGGATGGCAATTCGCTGAAGCTCGCGAAGATGGATGCGCCGCTCGCGATCCGCTGGTCGCGCACGATTCCGAACGGCGCGCGGGTAACGACCGTCACGGTGTCAAAAGACACGGCAGGTCGATACCACGTATCGATGCTTTGCGACGACGTGGTTTCCGCAAAATCGGGGGTGACCGGCAAGGTCGGCATCGACTTCGGGTTGACAGATTTTGTCGTTCTTTCGACGGGCGAGAAGATCGCGGCACCGAACGCGTTTCGCAAGAACGAGACCAGACTCGCCAAGCTCCAACGGCGGCTGGCGAAGAAGCAAATGGGTTCCGCCAACCGCAGGAAGGCGAGGCTCAAGGTCGCACGCATGCATGCCCGGATAGCAGATACCCGCAGGGATTTTCTGCACAAGCTTTCGAGCCGGTTGATCCACGAAAACCAAGTGATCGCCATCGAAAGCCTTGCCGTCGGCCGCATGCAGAAGAATCGAAGACTCGCGAAATCGATCGGCGATGCGGGCTGGTCGGAATTCGTGCGGCAGTTGACGTACAAGGCCAAGTGGTACGACCGCACGTTGATCGGCATCGATCGCTGGTATCCGTCCAGCAAGCGATGTTTCGATTGCGGGCATACCGTCGCCACGCTACCGTTGAAGGTGCGCGCGTGGATCTGTCCGGGATGCGCAGCGACCCACGACCGCGACATCAACGCGGCACGTAACGTTTTGGCCGCCGGACTGGCGGTGTCAGCCCATGGAGAAAGCGTAAGTCCCATGTCTCTTTGAGGCGAAGTCGGGTTGCATTCGGTGAAGTGGGAATCTCCTTCTTTAGGAAGGAGATCAGTCAACGCATTCCTGCTGGTAACGCGCTGCGCGCCGCACCGCCCGGATGATCTCGAGATGCGTGCCGCAGCGGCACAGATTGAAGCGCAGCGCGTCGCGGATCGCGTCGTCGTCCGGCGACGGATTGCGGTCGAGCAGCGCCTTCGTGCTCATGATCATCCCGTTCAGGCAGTAGCCGCATTGCGCCGCCTGCTCGTCGATGAACGCGCGCTGGATCGGATGCAGCGTGTCGAGCGAACCGAGCCCCTCGAGCGTCGTCACGCGCCGCCCGATCGCGGCGGCCGCCGGCACGACGCACGCGCGGGTCGCCTGCCCGTCGACGAGCACCGTGCACGCGCCGCACTGGCCGAGCCCGCAGCCGTACTTCGGGCCGTTCAGTTCGAAATCGTTGCGCAGGATCACGAGCAGCGGCGCATCGGGCGCGGCGCCGTCGACGGTGCGCTGCGCGCCGTTCACGCACAGCGTGAGCGGCCGCGAAGCGGGAGCGGTATGCGACATGGGCGGATCCGGAAAGCGGACTGCGGAACGGGGTGATGAGCCGGCCGGCGGCGCGCGGCCAGCAGCCGGCGAGCTGCGTTGCGCAACGCGCAACAAAGGAGCCACGCAACGCCGCGCGCGCCGATGCGGCCGGCGCGGCCGCGCCCGTCAGGCGACGGCCGCCACATTATCCCGCGACGGCGACACGAGCGGCACGTCGAACACGTCGTAGCCGAACACCCACGACGGATCCTCGTTCGTGCGCAGCCATGTGTTGTTGTGCGACACAAGCTGCACCTTCGACGCGCGCGCCGCGCGGTTCGCCTCGTACAGCGCGAATGCGCCCGTGTAATCGGTCACGCCGACCTCGTCGAGGCAGCGCGCGAGCATCGCCGCATCCTCGATCGCCATCGCCGCGCCCTGCGCCATGTGCGGCTTCATCGGATGGCACGCATCGCCGAGCAATACGAAACGGCCGCGGCTCCACAGCGGCAACGGATCGCGCTCGAGCAGCGGCCACTTGGTGATCGACGGCGACACGTCGATCAGGTGCTGGATGTCCGGATGGAAACCGGCGAACGCTTCGCGCATCTCGTCGCGGCTGCTGTCGACCATCGACACGCCCTCGGGCCATTCGGCCTGCGGCACGCCGGTCACGTAGTAATACTCGTCGCGCCGCTCGGTCACGTAGTAGACCATCATGTGGCGATCCTCCGACCACCACTTCACGCACATGTCGTAAGGCTTGTTGCCGAGCAGCGACGCGGGAAACACCGCGCGGTGCGCGACGTAGCCCGTGTAGCGCGGCGGCTCCGCGCCGAGCAGGTGCTCGCGGATCCGCGAGTTCACGCCGTCCGCGCCGATCACGATGTCGGCGGTCTCGACGCTGCCGTCCGCGAACGTCAGCCGCACCGCGTCGCCCGTGTCGTCGACCGACGCGAGACGCTTGCCGAAGCGGATCGTGCCCGGCGCGACCGCCTGCGTCATCAGCGCATGGAAATCGCCGCGGTGCACCGTCAGATAGCTCGCGCCGTAGGTCTTCAGCGCATAGTCGCCGAGCGGGATCTGCGCGATCACGTCGGCCGTCTGCCAGTCGCGGCTGTACCAGAAATCCGGATGCGAACCCATCGTGTTCAGCGCGTTCTCGCAGCCGATGCGCCGCATGATCTTCATCACGTTCGGGCCGAGGTGAATCCCCGCGCCGAGACGCGAGAACGCCGGCGCCTGCTCGTACAGCGCGACGTCGTAGCCGCTGCGCTGGAGCAGCGCCGCGGCGGCCGTGCCGCCGAGACCGGCGCCGATGATTGCGATACGGGGTGTGCTCATGCAGATCTCCTGATCGTGGGCCCGCAGCGTCGGAGGTCATCGAGCGGGCGGGTTGATAGCGTATATGTAGCGTACACACTCAAAATAATTCCCACAAGAAGATTGTCGCCGCCCCCTTTCTCATACGGGAAAACACCAATAATCAACGCATACAACAAGGCAGATGCAGGTTTTCGATGCGTCGTGCATTTCTGACACGTTGCCATTTTCAAATGTACACACTAGACTTCACTCGAACTCCGGCGAGCCCGAGCACACCTGGCCGCCCCCACCCTTACCTGCCACGGAGCCTCCCGTCATGAGCAAGACCTACCGCATCGGCCAGATCGTGCCGAGTTCCAACACGACGATGGAAACCGAGATCCCCGCGATGCTGCGGCTGCGCGAGACGATCCGCCCCGAGCGCTTCACGTATCACTCGAGCCGGATGCGGATGAAGAAGGTCGTCAAGGAAGAACTGGCCGCAATGGACGCCGAATCGGACCGCTGTGCGGTCGAGCTGAGCGACGCGCGCGTCGACGTGCTCGGCTATGCATGCCTCGTCGCGATCATGGCGATGGGTCACGGCTATCACCGCGTATCGCAGGCGCGCCTGACGAAGCACACCGCCGACAACGGCGCGCAGGCGCCGGTGCTGACGAGCGCTGGCGCGCTCGTCGACGCGCTGAAGGTGATCGGCGCGAAGCGCATCGTGGTCGTCGCACCGTACATGCTGCCGCTGACCGAGCTGGTGGTCGACTACATCCGCAACGAAGGCTACGAGGTGCTCGCGTATCGCGCGCTGGAAATCCCCGACAACCTCGACGTCGGCCGCCACGACCCGGCGCGCCTCCCCGACATCGTGAAGACGCTGCCGTACCAGGACGCCGACGCGATCGTGCTGTCCGCATGCGTGCAGATGCCGTCGCTGCCCGCGGTCGCGAAGGTCGAGGCGATGACCGGCAAGCCGGTGATCACCGCCGCGATCGCGACCACCTATGCGATGCTGCGCGAGCTCGATCTCGAACCGGTCGTGCCGGGCGCGGGCGCGCTGCTGTCCGGCGCGTACTGAACGCCACCCGCCACCGGAGCCCGACCATGTCCTCGACTTTCCTGTACGGCGCGAACGTTCACGCGAACGGCATCCGCCAGCACTACCTGCGCTACGGCGGCGCGACCGGCGCTCGCGCGCCGCGCGCCGCGGTGGTGCTGATTCCCGGCATCACGAGCCCCGCGATCACGTGGGGCTTCGTCGGCGAAGTATTCGGCGCCGCGTTCGACACCTACGTGCTCGACGTGCGCGGCCGCGGCCTGTCCGAAGCGTCCGCGGCGCTCGACTACAGCCTCGATGCGCAGGCCGACGACGTCGCAATGCTCGTCGCCGCGCTCGGCCTGCCGCGCGTGAGCCTCGTCGGCCATTCGATGGGCGCGCGGATCGCCGCGCGCGCCGCGCTGCGCGGCCCGCGCGGACTCGAATCGGTCGTGCTCGTCGATCCGCCGGTGTCCGGCCCCGGCCGCCGCCCGTATCCGGGCAAGCTGCCGTGGTACATCGACTCGATGGCGCTCGCGCGCGCGGGCACCGACGCCGAAGGCATGCGCGCGTTTTGCCCGACCTGGACCGACGCGGAGCTGCAGTTGCGCGCGGAATGGCTGCACACCTGCGACGAGCGCGCGGTGCGTGCGTCGTATGACGGCTTCCACGCCGACGATTTCCACGCGGATGCCGCTCGGCTCGACGTGCCCGCGCTGCTGATCACCGCCGAGCGCGGCGACGTGGTGCGCGACGACGACGTCGCCGAACTGCAGCGCGCGATGCCTTCGATGCTGCACGTGCGCGTGCCCGATGCCGGCCACATGATCCCGTGGGACAACGCGGCCGGCTTCTACGCGGCGTTCGGCGACTTCCTCGGCGCGCCGCTTGCCGCCTGATTCCTTTCCCTCACGCATTCACCGGAGCCGACGATGCCAGTCAGCGACTACCAACTGATCGACGCGTGGAAGCAGGTGCTCACGCTGTCGCGCCTCGAACCGGGCCAGACCGTCACGATCCTGACGAGCCCGGCCACCCACCCGCAGACGCTGTCGTGCGCGCTGATCGCGACGCAATCGATGGGCGCGATCGTCAACCGGCTCGACTTGCCGCCCGTCAACGGCGACAAGGCGTTCAGCCGCGACCCGCTCGCCTACCTCGGCACGACGCCGCTCACCGGCAACCGCGCGGCGATCGCCGCGCTGAAGGCGAGCGATCTCGTGCTCGACCTGATGACGCTGCTGTTCTCCCCCGAGCAGCACGACATCCTGAAGTCGGGCACGAAAATCCTGCTCGCCGTCGAACCGCCCGAAGTGCTCGCGCGGATGGTGCCGACCGAGCGCGACCGCACGCGCGTGCTCGCCGCCGCGAACAAGATCGCCGCCGCGCGCGAGATGCGCGTGACGTCGGCGGCCGGCACCGCGCTCGTGTGCCCGCTCGGCGATTTCCCGCCGACGGCGGAATACGGCTTCGTCGACGCGCCGGGCCGCTGGGACCACTGGCCGAGCGGCTTCGCGCTGAGCTACCCGAACGACCGCACCGCGCGCGGCACGATCGTGATCGACCGCGGCGACATCCTGCTGCCGCAGAAGCATTACGTCAGCGAGCCGATCGTGCTGACGGTCGAAGGCGGCTACGCGACGCGCATCGAAGGCAGCGTCGACGCCGACCTGCTGCGCGACTACATGGAGACGTTCGCCGACCCGGAAGGCTATGCGATCTCGCATATCGGCTGGGGCCTGCAGCCGCGCGCGCGCTGGTCGACGCTCGGCCTGTACGACCGCGAGGCGACGATCGGGATGGACGCGCGCGCGTTCGAGGGCAACTTCCTGTTCTCGCTCGGCCCGAACAACGAAGGCGGCGGCGACCGCACGACAACCTGCCACATCGACATCCCGCTGCGCCGCTGCACGGTCGCACTCGACGGCGAGACCGTCGTGCGCGACGGCCGCGTGCTCGACCAACCCGTCTGACGAGACCCGCCATGACCGATCTTTCCCGCCACGCCGAAGCGCACGTGTACCAGCAACAGGGCTTCGGCACGCCGTTGCCGCCACAAGGCAACGTCGGCCTCCTGATCGTCGATTTCGTCGTCGGCTTCGCCGATCCGGCGACGTTCGGCGGCGGCAACATCGCGCCTGCGATCGCGCGCACCACGCATGCGCTCGCGCTCGCGCGCCAGCGCGGCTGGCCGGTCGCCCACAGCCGCATCGTGTACGCGGCCGACGGCAGCGACGACAACGTGTTCTCGCTGAAGGTGCCCGGCATGGCGACGCTGACCGAGGATCACCCGAACAGCGCGATCGTGCCCGAGCTCACGCCCGCCCGCGGCGAACTCGTCGTGCGCAAGACGGTGCCGTCCGCGTTCTTCGGCACGCAGCTTGGCCCCTGGCTCACGCAGCGCGCGGTGCAGACGCTGCTGGTCGCCGGCGCGGTGACGAGCGGCTGCGTGCGCGCGAGCGTCGTCGACGCGATGTCGCACGGGTTCCGTCCGCTCGTGCTGTCCGACTGCGTCGGTGATCGCGCGATCGGGCCGCATGACGCGAACCTGTTCGACATGCAGCAGAAGTACGCGGCCGTGATGCCGCTCGATGCCGCGATCGCGGCGATCGACGCGGCGCACGCGCTGGCGCAGGCGAACGCGAACGCGCGTGCACGCTGACCGGCGAACGCTCAAAACGGGCGCCGCCGCCCTCGCGCCGCGCAATTGACGTGATGCTTATGGCCGCCTGCATTCGGCCGCTCGGTGTTCACGCCAATGACGGGCTTGCGCCGGGCAGCACCACGCGGCGGCCGGCGCCGGCCCGCCGCCGCAATTGACGCGCCGCTTTTGGCCCCCTAGATTCGATCGACCGGGACGCGGCGGCCGGCAAACCGGCAGCGTGATGCAATCGGCGCGCGCCAGGCGTGCGCCCGCCGCAAGATCCACCGCCCCGACAGGACCCCCAACCCGTGAACCGCTCCGAACTGCTCGCGCGCGATGGCTGCCTGACCGTGATCCGCCGCCCCGCAGCGCCCGTCAAGCCCGCACCCGGACAGCCGGGCAGCCTGTCGTCATACGTGCCTGATCTTCCTGAGGTGTTCGTCGCGATCCTCGACGACGGCCGCATCCTCGCGTTCAACGGACACGTCGATCTCGGCACCGGCATCCGCACGTCGCTCGCGCAGATCGTCGCGGAAGAACTTGATGTGCCCGCCGCGCGCGTGAGCATGGTGCTCGGCAGCACGGCCGCGACGCCGAACCAGGGGCCGACCATCGCCAGCGCGACGATCCAGATCTCCGCGCAGCCGCTGCGCTGCGCGGCCGCGCAGGCGCGACATGCGCTGCTGCAGCTCGCGGCCGTGCGCCTCGGTGTCGATGCCGGGCGGCTGGCGACCGACGACGGCGCGATCTTCACGACCGACGACGCTGAACGCGCCGACGGAGTCCGGGGAGAAGACGATGCCGACAGAACGGACAAGGCTGGAAGAGCCGCCTCGCGCCGCGTCACGTTCGCCGAACTCGTCGCGGGACAACGCATCGCGCTCGAACTGGACCTGAACGCGCGCGTCAAGGAGCCGACGCAGTACCGGGTCGTCGGCCGCTCGTCGCCGCGCGTCGACCTGCCCGCGAAAGCGACCGGCATGCTGACGTTCGTGCACGACGTGCGCGTGCCGGGCATGCTGCATGGCCGCGTGGTCCGGCCGCCGTACACGGGCATCGACAGCGGCGCGTTCGTCGGCACGTCGCTTGCGGACATCGATCGCGCATCGGTCGCCGATGTGCCGGGCCTGCGCGAGGTCGTCGTGATCGGCGATTTCGTCGGCGTCGTCGCCGAACGCGAAGAGCAGGCGATCCGCGCGGCGCGCCAGTTGCGTGTGAGCTGGCGCCCGCATCCCGCGTTGACGCCGCTCGACGATCCGGCGGCAGCGATCGCGGCCGCGCCCGCGAAACGGCGGATGCTGCTCGACGAAGGCGACGTCGACGCCGCCCGCGCGCTGCCCGGCACGACCACGCTGTCGCGCACCTACGCGTGGCCGTTCCAGATGCACGGCTCGATCGGCCCGTCGTGCGCAGTGGCGGACTACCGCGCGCCGGGCAACGGCCGGATCACCGTGTGGTCCGGCACGCAGAACCCCGTGTCGCTGCGCTACGACCTCGCGACCCTCGTCGGGCGCGACGAAGCAGATCTCGACATCGTGCGGATGGAAGCCGCGGGCTGTTATGGCCGCAATGGCGCGGACGACGTATGCGGCGACGCGCTGCTGCTGTCGCGCGCGGTCGGGCAGCCGGTGCGCGTGCAGTTGTCGCGCGCCGACGAGCATGCGTGGGAGCCGAAAGGCGCCGGTCAGGTAATGCAGGTGACGGGCACCGTGAGCGGCGACGGCCGCCTGCTCGGCTACGACTTCTCGACGCGCTATCCGTCGAACGATGCGCCGATGCTTGCTGCGCTGCTGACCGGCGCGATCGCGCCCGAGCCGCGCGTGTTCGAGATGGGCGACCGGACGGCCGTGTCGCCGTACAAGTGCCCGAACCGCCGTTTCGTCTGCGAGGATCTCGCGCCGATTGTCCGCGCGTCGTGGCTGCGCGGCGTATCGGCGCTGCCGAATTCGTTCGCGCACGACGCGTTCGCCGACGAATGCGCGTCGCTCGCAGGCATCGACCCGCTCGCGTTCCGTCTGCGCCACCTGGACGACACGCGCGCCACCGACCTGCTGCAGACGGTCGCCGCGCGAGCCGGATGGACGCCGCGCACGCGGCGCGAACCGGACGATGCGCGACTCGCACGCGGCCGCGGCATCGCGTACGCGCGCTATGTACACAGCCGCTTTCCGGGGTTCGGCGCCGCGTGGTCCGCGTGGATCGTCGACCTGAGCGTCGATCACCTGACCGGCGAGATTCGCGTCGAACGCGTGACCGTCGGCCAGGACACCGGAACGATGATCAACCCGGACGGTGTGCGCCATCAGATCCACGGCAATGTGATCCAGGTACTGAGCCGCACGCTGAAGGAGCGTGTGCGGTTCGTCGACGGCAAGGTCGCATCGCGCGAATGGGCGAGCTATCCGATTCTGACGTTCGCCGACGTGCCGGCCGTCGACGTGGTGCTGATGCCGCGGCAGGGCGAACCGCCGCTCGGCGCGGGCGAATCGGCGTCGGTGCCCGGACCGGCCGCGGTCGCGAATGCGATCTTCGACGCGACGGGCGTGCGCTTCTACGCGCCTCCGTTCACGCCCGAAACGATCCGCGCGGGGTTGCGCGACGCGGGACGGCTGTTCGCGGCCGCGCCGGACGAACGCACGGCGGCACATCGCGCATGAGCCGCAACGCGTATCGCGTGCCGCTTTGAATCACTGAACGCGCAGCCCGCTCGTGCACGCCGCGTGCCGATCGTCGCCCGATCGATCAACGTGCACGCCGCCGGCAACGACCGCCGGCCGCCCTACGCGTCATCCTCCTCCATCATCTTGCGCAGCAGGAATTGCAATGCGACGCGCTCACCGGGATTGAGTGCGCCATACGTGCGCTCCGTCACCTGCCGCGCGAACGGCACGGTCCGGTCGATCAGCGCGAGGCCCGTCGCGGTCGCGCGCACGAGCAGCTTGCGGCCGTCGCCCGGATCAGGCAGCACCTCGAGCAGCGCGCGCGCCTTGAGCCTGTCCACGACCCCGCGGATCGTCGCCTGGTCGATTGCGGTCGCCTTCACGATGTCGTTCAGCGAACATGCCTGCTTTTCCTTCACCGCACACAGCGTGACGAACTGCGCGGCCGTGAGGTCCGAATCGGGGATCGCTTCCTGGAAGATCGCGACATGGCGCTGGTAGGCGCGGCGCAGCAAATGGCCGATCTGATCGTGAAAGTCGTAGGAATCCTTGGAAGCTGCCATGAAGATGAAGGCCCGCACGGCCTGGAACGGAAAGACAAGCAGTGTACACCCTCGAATCGGCACATCGCGCACCGCACGGGCCGTTCGTTGACGCGCATCAGGCGCCGCCGCCGGCAGCCGGCGCCGTGCATCGCGACGGATCGCCCGGCATTTCACGTGCGCGATGCCGAATGCGTGCACCGTGCGTTCGGGCCCGGGTTCCGCACTCCGCGCGAATGATCGCCAGCAGGCGCGCCTGAGCGCACCGCCGTTCACGTGCATACGCTGCACTATTGAGCGCATACGCACTATTTTCGTGCACCACCCCTACCCGAGGATGGCCTCGATAACCGGCGCCCATCACCAATAAAAACCCCATTAACCTCATATCTTTAAGCGTCACACGTGCGCGTTTTCCCGATGCTGGCGAGGTTCCGGATACGACTCGCATTTTATAGTGTGTACGCTATTTAATTGGCGTGCTATACAGACACCGGTGGGCGCTGGAACCGCGCCCGCGTCGATCGGCATCCTACTCATCCGTCACACACGAACAGGGGCAATCCCATGTCTACCGCACACCCGAGCGCAGCCGTTTCCCCCGACGACGCGCTGCACGGCAACCTGTACCGCAAGGTCACGGTGCGCCTGATCACGATGTTCTGCCTGTGCTACTTCGCGGCCTACCTGGACCGCATCAACATCGGCCTCGCGAAGCTGCAGATGCTCGATGCGCTGAAGTTCAGCGATACCGTGTACGGCCTCGGGGCGGGCCTGTTCTTCGCCGGCTACATTCTGTTCGAAGTCCCGAGCAACCTGATCCTGCAGCGCGTCGGCGCAAAGCTGTGGATCGCGCGCATCATGATCACGTGGGGGCTGCTTTCCGGCGCGACGATGTTCGTGCACACGCCGATGCAGTTCTACGTCGTGCGCTTCCTGCTCGGCGTCGCCGAAGCGGGCTTCCTGCCCGGCGTGCTGTTGTACCTGACGCAGTGGTATCCGGATGCGCGCCGCGCGCGGATCGTCGCGCTCTTCATGGTCGGGCTGCCGCTGTCGAGCATGATCGGCAGCCCGATCTCCGGCTGGATCATGCGCGCGTTCGACGGCGCGCACGGGCTCGGCGGCTGGCAATGGCTGTTCCTGCTCGAGGCGCTGCCGTCGATCGCACTCGGCTTCGTGGTGCTGCGCTGGCTGCCGAACCGCATCGAATCGGCGCAATGGCTGACCGATGACGAGAAGCGTACGCTTCGCGCGAACCTCGACAGCGAACCGACCGGCAACAAGAGTCATGCGCTCGGCCAGGCGTTCACCGAACCGAAGGTGTGGGCGCTCGGCATCATCGACCTGTGCGTGCTGCTCGGGCTGTATGCGGTCAGCTTCTGGCTGCCGAGCATCCTGCGCGATACGGGCGTGAAGGACGCGTACCACATTGGCTGGCTGATGGTGATCCCGAATGCGGCCGCCGTGATCGGCACCCTGTATTGCGGCGCCAGCTCGGACCGCGCGCGCGAGCGCCGCTGGCACATCGTCGTGCCGTTCCTCGTCGCGGCGGTCGCGCTGACCGCCGCCGCTTCGCCGCACGGCACGGTCACGACCGTGCTGCTGTTCTCGCTGATCAATGCAGGCGCGGCAGCCGCGATGCCGGTCGTGTGGGCACTGCCGTCGACGTTCCTGCGCGGCTCGGCCGCGGCGGGCGGCATCGCGTTCGCGTGCTCGATCGCGAACCTCGGCGGCTTCGGCAGCACGTATTTCATCGGCTGGCTGCGCGACACGTTCCATTCGCAGAGCGCCGGCCTGTACGGTTTCGCCGCGTGCATGCTGGTCGGCTGCGCGCTTGCACTCGCGTTTCCTGCACGGCTCGTGAACCGCTGACATTACAAGGGCCGCTGCGGATTCTTCGCGCACGCGCGCCCGGCGCTGCAAGCGCCTTCCGACCCCGGCGCCCATTCAACGAATTCAACGCGCCGCTCGCGACGCACCGGCCGCGAGCGGCACCCCTTCTACCGCGAGCGACGCGTCAGCCGCCGCTCGCCCCCGACGGCGCCGACGCCGCACCCGGCGCGCTCGCACCGCCTTCCATGCCGCCGCCTGACGCAGCGCCGCTGCTTGCCGCGCCCTCCGCGCCGCTTGCCGCTGCGCCACTACTCGGCGTTCCTCCCGAAGCAGCCGACGGCGCAGGCGCCATGCTGCCCGACGCCCCCTGCTCCGTCCCTGACGTACTGCTGCTCTGCTTCGAGCATCCCGCGCCCGCTGCAACACCGACGATCACGATGCCGGCGGCAAGCGCCTGCCACATATGACGAAAAGGATCACGTTGCATGACCTATCCCTCCCGCGGTGAAAAAGCCAGTATCGCGCAATTCGCATGCCACGATTCCGCCCTTTCTGCCGATGCATCCCCATTCATTTCCTGAATGGGTCTCACCCGAATATTTAATTTCCCATTGCCTGGCCCGGCGCACATACTCGCGAACGAATCCGGCATATAACGTCCACGGCACTGGGCCAACGCTGCGCACAGCAGCGCCATGCCCGCGCCTCTACATGGAAGGAGACATCGGCGTGCAACTCGAAGCCAGCCACTGCACGGGCCTCGCGCTCGCGACGGACGCCGTCAGGGGTGCGCACGTGCGCGCCGGCATCGCATCGCCGGGAATCGCTTCGCCATGCGGGACACACTAGGCCCAATCGCCCCCTCCCCCGAACCGCACGACGCCGCGCACGCGCTCGAGACATTCGACGCGCGGCAGATGCGGATCCTGCTCGTGCTGCTGACCGAGCGGACCGTGTCGCGCGCGGCGGTGCGGCTCAACCTGTCGCAGCCGGCCACGAGCGCCGCGCTGAAGCGGCTGCGCACGCTGCTCGGCGATCCGCTGCTGGTGCGCAGCCGCTACGGGATGGTGCCGACCGAGTTCGGTGCGCGGCTGATCGAGCCGCTGCGCAACGCGCTGCGCGTGATCGACTTCATCCGCAACCAGCAGCCGACGTTCGACGCGAACACGTCGGTGCGCACCTACCGGATCGGCTGCCCCGACTACCTGAACGTGCTGTTCGTGCCGACGCTCGTCACGCTGTTTCGCGAACGCGCACCGCACGCGCAGCTGGTGTTCCATCCGCTCGGCGATGGCTTCGACGCCGAGCGCGCGCTCGCCGACGGCGAACTCGACATCGTGATCGACAACCGGTCCGCGCGCGCGTCGCGGTTCCGGCAGGACGACCTGTTCGACGACCGCGTCGTCTGCCTGATGGACGTCACGCATCCGGTCGTCAAACGCGGCCGGATGACGGCCGCCGAATACGCGCAGGCGCCGCAGCTGTGTCCGACGCCGTCGTGGCTCGAGGCGTCCGGCGCGATCGACCGGCAGCTCGAGCGCGTCGGCCTGCAACGCAGGATCGTCGTCACGCTGCCGCATTTCGAACTGGCCGCGCACGCGCTCGTCCGCTCGGACCTGATCCTCACGACCACCGTCCGGCTCGCGCGGCACTACGCGAAGCTGCTGCCGCTCGGCATCGTCGCGTTGCCGGCCGATCCGCCGGACATCGTGTACCGGATGACCTGGAACGAAGCGGGCGCGTGCGTCGACGGCGTGCGCTGGCTGCGCGGGCTGATTGCCGAGGCGACGCGAAGCTGGCTCGACGCAGATGCGGCGGCGCCACCCGTCGGTCTCACCCCACGCTCGATGGTTGCGCGAGCAACCGCCTTATCACGACCGCTCCGATGAGCGCGAGCACGCCGACGGACGACACGCGCGCCGCCAGTGCCGCGCCGAACGACGGCCCGACGATCATCGCGCAGTCAGCATTCCCCCACCCAATTGCATCTGACTCAGCGAGAAATTCGGCAAGCAGCGCGCGTTCAACCTTGTGAATTCTGGTTCGGTGACCAGTTCCAGTACGTCGTACCCCAAGCACTACCCTGGATTACTGGCATGATCGCGCCAGTCTCGAAGTACTGGCGGCTGCCAGCCTTGGCCGGCGTTTGCCACCAACCCGCGGTTGGGCATGGGCTACCGCCCGGGACGCTTGCGTGACCGGGACTCGCGCTCTTTGCCGATGGCACGACCGTAGGCGGATCCGGAATCGGCGGCGCGTCAGGCAGATCGAAGCGGGCAACCCATGCGCGCGCGTTCTTGGTGTCGGCGCTCGGCAAATCCGGGATATATGTATGCAGCGCATCGGGCTTCGGGTCGCGCAGTACGCGCAGCACACTGTTCACAAAGACGTAGGGTTCAGGCAAGCCTTCTTCGGGAGCGCCAAGACGAGGGAAATCGCCCGCGCGGATCATCAGACACGCATTGGCACGTTCGATATGAATGTCGGGGCGGTCGAGTTTTTCTCGAATAACCGCTTCGCCACCCAATCGCTTGATGAACAGCTCACCCAGGATCGTGTACCAGTTGACGCCTTTGATGAAACCCCATCGGCCAACCTTTGCTCCCGGATGTAAGTCAGGATAGAAAGCCGTCATCGCCTCAGTCGATTCCCCTTCATAAGACAGAGGATCGTACTCCCTTGATTGAAGATGCGCCGTACTATCGATTTCCAACCCACTAAAACGCTCGGCAAGCGCCCATTCTTGCGGCATAAAACGATGATAGCTATATGGCAATATCGGTGCCAACCCGCCATAGCCACCTTGTACAGCGAGCTTGCTGCACACATATCGCAGAAATTCCTCGTACTGCGTGATGCCGCCGTCGGTAGTTACCAATTCCATCGGCACATTGAATTTCAGATATGACAGACCCGACTCCTGACCTTTCTTCGCGATCCATCCTGACGGCGAAACATAGTCTTCCGGGTTTGCGATCCCAGTTAGCGTCCCGATATTGTATTCCGCCGCTGTATCTTGATCGGTGGCACTGGAGCGCAACACGCTCACTTCCGAATATGAAGGTGTATCGATGATCGCACCGCGAATCTTCTCCACGCCCTTCGCGTTCCGCTTCGTGAATTTCCCCAGATCGGCGTCCTTGCCTCCCTTCAGATGCTCGCCGAACATCTCATCAAATCGGTCAAAGCAATCGAGGATTGCTTGCCGCACATCCGGCTGCGAGCCCCGCTCAAAGAATACCGTACCAATCGCACCCGGCAACACGCCCATCGTGTTGTCGGCAAGCCGCACGCTCAAGTCTTCCTGATAGCGAGCAAACGCCTGAAACGGTGTCAAGACAGGTTTCGAATCACTCATAGTCATAATCGGGTTACCTATTAATCTATCGGGCATGGATTCGATCAGTCAGCGGACGCGGCAAGCGCGCCCCCGGCCGCTGCCGTCCCACCGAGCGAAGCGGCCAGTGCCGCAATGGCGTCCGCGCCTGCCTCGATAACCACGCCGAGCGTGACGGCCAGGGCGGCAGCAGCTTCTATGCCAGCGGCGATGATCGCACACAGCGCAGCGAGAATCGCGAGCAATTCGGGAACCAACAGGATAACGATTGCGACGCCGACGACCACCGCAACAGCGATCGCCGCCCCTTTCAGCAATGTCACGCCGACCTGCGCCCAATCGATATGCTTGAGTACTTCCCACGTCATATCGGTCATTCGCACAATCGCCTCCCATCCGGCCTTGAGCTGCGCGGCTGTATAGCGAAAGATCTCGTGACCTGTCTCGTCAACCCATACCCATGCGCTATGTGCCTTGTCACTTACCCATTGACCCGCTGTAAACATCCACGCGGCGTGCTGATGCAAGAATGCGCTGGTCTCAGCGGACAAGTAGGAATATCCACGATGAACCGCGTCCCACACCGGGGCAACTGCCTGTTCGATTTCATCCCCATACTGTTGCGCCTTTTGCCACCAGTCCTCGTACCAGACCGGATGCGGTATCGGTGTCACGGTCCGAATGGGGACGCGCTGTCGCTGCTTCTCGTCTCCGGTCTTCGGTGCTGGGATCGGCGCCGGTACAGGAATCTTTTTTAGCTCGCCATTGCAATCGCTCACGTCGATCACGGTCATGCGTGTTTTGAAGTCGCCGGAAATATCTTGGTACGCTTTCTCTTGACCCACGCCCCAATCGTCGCCCGGAAACTTTACCTCCACAAGTCGCAGCAAATTGCCGGTATGCGACCCGCCTTCACGATCAATATTGCCGCGACCGGGCCAGAGAACCGCTGGACTTTCGACGATAATCACGTCAGGGCGTCGAAGAAATCCGGGTTTCGCGCCACGCGGAAACGGGTTCAGGCTGCGACGACGCTCCGCCCCTTGAGGTTTGTCATCGCTCAGGAAAGGGATGGGGGCCTGCGCCCCTTTCGATAAGACGGCTGGCCACATGTCGAAACTCACTTCGGCCTTGTACTGGAACAACCATTCCCGCGCCTTCTCTTCGATAATCATCGGTCCGCTCATCGCAACCTGCATAAGCAAGCGGTAGATCACAGAACCGTTGCGCAATTTGACGGGAATGTATCTTGCCGTTTTCAGCGCATGCTCGACCTTTTCCTGCAAATACCCTTTGGTTCCAGGCGGCAATGACGCGTACTGCGGAACGCGCTCCCGAATCGTCTCGCACGCACCTGCAGGTTGAAGTGATCCACCCATCGTCTTCTCCTCGTGTCGCCAACGTTCAGGCGCTCTCGTCGTTTGCATCCTTGAGGTAATCAGCCCAGATGTCGGGCTGCCCTCCACCCGCGTATTTCCATGGCTCAACGTCCTGCTTGTCCTGCTCGAACGCCTTCAGACCCACGCTCTGCGCGCTCGGCGTGAACACCGGCACAGTTTCACCGAGATCGTTTGTATGACCGAGCACGGTACGCCCAGAGGGAAGCTTCAGTTCATAGGCGTGCTGCACCAGCGGCGAGCCATCCGTCTGGTTTTTCAGAACGTAGTACCTCTGATACGACGGTTTGTATTGCGGCATCGCAAAGGACTGACTCGTCGGGCCGCTGAAGCTGTGCTGCGCGCCCTTCACATCGATGCTGCCCGGGGCGTGGATTTCGATGTCCCCGCCCTTCAAACGGATGTAGGCCCCGCCTGACGTCAACAGGATTTCGTTCGCACCGGCGACCTCGATCCTGTCTGTCGTCGACAGCACCTTGACGGTCTTCTGCGCGGTGATCTCGATGTTGTCGTCGTGCGCTTGGATCTCAACCTTTCCCTTCCCGGCGAAGAGCTTCATGCCCGCGTTCTGCACAAACAGGCTGAGCTTTTCCGCGATGCTGGCGATCAACGATTTGCCGGCAGCAATATGCGTGCTTTGCCCGCTGACCAGATTGACGTGCATCTGCGCGTTCACATGCAGGGACTCCTGCGTCGACAGACCAATGCCGGCCGGGCTGCCGAACAGCATCACCGGCTCCTTGAACGCGTTCGCCGAGCCCGTGCCGCCACCTGCGGTACGCCCGCCCGACGCCGCACCGGACACGCTGTCCTGGGTCGCGTCGGTAAACGCGCGCATCGCGTCGTGACCCGGTTTCAGCGATTCCGCCTGGTGCTGCTCGGCGACACCCGACATCGACTCCAGCAGGCTCTCCGCGTTGACGAGCTGCTGCTGCGTTTCCTTCACATCGAGCGCCTGGCTGTTCGGCGCCTTCGCATGCGTCGTCACGTACATGCCCTGGCTCGCGCGCACCGCGCCGTACGCGTCCGTGCGCAAATCGAAGCCGTTGCCGAGGTAAGGCCCGCGCGTGTTGTCCTGCTGGTCGATCAGGTAGCCGAGGTGCAGCAGGCTATTGCTCGAGCTGCTCGCCAGCTGCACCCGGTTCTGTCCGGTTGCATCGTCCATCACGAGCTGGTTGAACCCGGCGCCCGAATACTCCTTCGATCGGTAGCCCGAAAGAATTCCGTTGCTGTGCCATTGCGGCGCAGTCGCACCGTTGTAGACGCGGGCCACAGCCAGCGGCCTGTCCCAATCGCCGCCGACGTGATCGATCAGCACTTCTTCGCCGATGCGTGGAATGTGCACGCCCCCGTAGCCGCCGCCGGTGTCCGACTGCACGACGCGCACCCAGCACGATGCGCGCTGGTCGCATGGGTTCACGCGATCCCAGACGAACTGAATGCGGATCCGGTTCAGTTCGTCGGTGTACACCTCTTCGCCCGACGGGCCGACGACGATCGCCGTCTCCAGGTGCATCTCCGGTTTCTCGTGCTCGAACGGGCTGCGGTACGGGACAGTCGTACGTTGCGCTTCGACCTCGACCAGATAGAAGCCGACCGATCCGTCGGCATGCGCCACCTACAACGATGCGTCGGCCGAGCGTCCGGCCCGCGCGTCGGCGATGTCGCTGTGCAGGCTGTGCGGGAAGTTCGGCGCATGCGTGACCGGCAGGTTGTTCTCGATCCACCAGCGCACCTCGATCGCGGCAAACTCGCGCTGCTCGACGGGATCGGCATCGTGCGCCGGATGATCGGCCAGCGTGAAGCGCCGGCCGGCGTCGATCCCGCGGACCCCGCCCGCACCGTGGAAGCGCTTCGCGCGCGACTCCCACTCCTCCATGCGGATTCGGGACAGCTTGTCCCCGCGCTGCTGTTGCAGATACGTGTAGGCGCCGGTGTATTCGTAGACTTCGAGCTGGCCCGGCAGATTGCCCTGGTTCGCTGCGGTCGGCACCGTCGTGCCCTTCGGGTTCGACGTGGGCGACGGATTCTTGTAGTCGGACGTACGGGTGGTCAGCGTCGCGCTCTGAAGCGTGCGCGTGCCGGACCACTGCGTGAACGCGTCGACCTCGGCTTGCGTATCCGATCGATAGAACGAAACGGTCTTTGCCGGCAGCTCAGGGAACGTGTCCGGCCGATCCGTGATCACGAGCGTATGGGAGGTGCCGTCGTCGGCCTGCTCCCAGTATCCGAACAGTCCCTCGCTCTCGAGCAAACGGTGCACGAAGTTCCAGTCGGTTTCGCTCTGCCGCGTGTACGAGCGGTTCGGCAGCGAATCCGACAGCACGAAGCGAAACCGGCCGCGGGCCTCCGGATGCTGATCCAGCACGTCGGACACGATGTCCTCGACCGTCCTGTCGATCCAGATCTTCTGGTCGCGCCGGAACTTCAGCACGTGCATCCACGTCTGCAGCGTGATCTGATACGTCGTGAGGCCGCCGTCGGCGCCCAGCCGGCGCGCGGTATAGACGTAGCCGTGGACCGGGCGGTAAGTGCCGTTCGCCTGCTGGATCCACAGGGTGACGGGTTGCGCGATGAGCTTCTTCAGCTCGATCGCGCTGTCCAGCGACACCACGTCCAGCGTGAACGCGTAATCCCGGCCGATCGTCGATCGACCGACGGCCCGCTGCACCACCAAGGCGTTTGGCCCAAGCGGTGTGTCGAGCTTCAACAACCGTTCCTGCTGAATCAGGCTGCCACGCAATGCGGCAGCGAGGTTCTGCTCGTTCATTGTTAGCCTTTCGTTTTTATTACAGCGCTCTCGGATAGCGTCTGGTACTGCACGCGGGATTTTACCCGCGGTCTGGAAAACGAAAGGCCGCGTCAACAACACCGACAGCGACACGACCGAGCCGAGCGTCGACAGCAGAATCGTGCGCGACGTCACATGCGATTTGCGTCCGTAGAACTCGGCGCGCCGTCACCCCCTGCTCGATGGTTGCGCGAGCAACCGCCTTATCACGACCGCTCCGATGAGCGCGAGCACGCCGCTCAAATTCAGTGCATCGGCAAACCCGCTCGCGAACGCGGCGGGCGCGGCGTCCGCGAGCGTCTTCGCCGCCTCCGGCGGTACGCGCCCGAGCGCGCGCGCGAGATCGCCGGCCAGCAGGCTCGACATGAACGGCGCATCGACGAACCCGCGCACGCCGGGCGCCGCCGCGAGCAGCCGATCGAGCTGTGTGTGCGCACGTGCGGCGAGCACCGCGCCGAGCACGCCGACGGCCGTCACGATCGCGGTAAAGCGCGTCGTCGTGCTGATTCCCGACGCCATGCCCGTGCGGTTCGCCGGCACGCACGCCATGATCGCCTTCTGCGTGTCGCCGTTCATGATGCCGGCGCCGCAGCCCGTCACGAACATGCCGATCGCGACGAGCCGGTAGTCGCCGCTCGCCGTCAGCGCCGCAGTCAGCAGGTTGCCGGCACCGATCAGTGCGAGCCCGCCCGCGAGCACGCCGCCGGACGACATGCGCGCCGCCAGGGCCGCACCGAACGACGGCCCGACGATCATCGCGAACGCGAACGGCAGCATCCCGAGCCCTGCGTCGATCGCCGACATGCCGAACGCGTTCTGCAGGTACAGCGGCAGGAACGTCATCATCACCTGCGCGCACGCCGCATAACCGAACATCGCGAGCACCGCGCCGACGAAACGCGGCGCGCGGAACAGCGCGAGATCGATCATCGACCGCGCCTGCCAGCGCTCGGCCGCGACGAAGCCCGCGAACAGCGCGGCGGCGAGCCCGAAACGGCCAAGCGTGCCCGCTGCCAGCCAGCCGTGCGCCGGCGCGCCGATCAGCGCCGCGATCCCGCATGCGAGCGCCGCGCCGAACAGCAGGCTGCCGATTGCGTCGACGCGCTTCGCGTGCGGATCGCGCGATTCGTCGATCGCCGCGCGCGCGCCCACGGCGAGCAGCGCGCACACCGGCAGGTTCAGCAGGAACACCCAGCGCCAGCCGATCCACTGCGTGATCGCGCCGCCGACGAGCGGCGCGATCGCGGTCGCAACGCCCATGCACATCCCCCAGATTGCCCACGCGCGGGCACGCTCGCGCCCGTCCGGGAAGCGGTTCGCGATCACGGCGAGCGCGGCCGTCAGCAGCAGCGCGGCGCCACCGCCCTTGACCGCGCGCGCCGCGATCAGCCACTCGGCCGACGGCGCGATCCCGCAGCCGAGCGACGCCGCGAAGAAGATCGCGAGGCCGGCCGCCAGCATCCGCTTGCGCCCGAAACGGTCGGCGAGCCCGCCGGCGGGCAGCAGGCACGCGGCGAACGCGGTCATGTATGCGCTTACCACCCATTCGATGTCGGCAAAGCTCGCGTGAAAGCTGCGCGCGATGCTCGGCAGCGCCACCGCGACGACGTTCGTGTCGAGCACGATCAGCGAGCAGGTGGCGGACGCGACGGCGAGCGTCGCGGCGGCGGGCAGCCGCGTGCCGCCGCGCGGCGCGGGCACGGCGGCAGGTTCGCCCGCACGCGGCGCCTGGGAAGACTGGGACATCGGAGACTCCGGGACAGGATGGTCGAGCCGTATGCTAGGCTTTCCCGGTATTGCCCGTCATTGACATTCCCACGCTGTTTTATTGACGATTTCTACAATCATGGGTCAGCTCGAATTCCGTCACGTCCGCGCGTTCCTGAGCGTCGCGCAGCACCTTCACTTCGCCCGCGCGGCCGATGCGCTCGACATGGCGCCGCCCGCGCTCACGCGGCAGATCCAGGAAGCGGAGCGGCTGCTCGGCGTGCGGCTGTTTCAGCGGTCGCGGCGCTCGGTCACGCTGAGCGCCGCGGGCGAGGCGTACCTCGCCGAGGCGAGCGCCGCGTTCGAGCACCTGCAGCGCGGCCGCGAGCTCGCGACGCTCGCCGAACGCGGCGAACTGGGCCGGATCGAGGTCGGCTACGTGTCGTCGGCCGTCTATTCGGGCACGCTGCAGCGCACGGTCGGCGCATTTCGCGTCGCGCATCCGCGCATCGAGCTGAACCTGCGCGAAGTGCCGATGGACGACGTCGCGAAGCAGATCGACTCGGGCCGGCTCGACATCGCGTATGTGCGGCCGCCGATGCCGCTGCCCGGCGAGATCCGGACCGTCACGCTGCAGCGCGACGTGTTCATCGCGGCCGTGCCGGCCGATTCGTCGCTCGCCGCGCAGCAGTCGATCAAGGCCGCCGATCTCGCCGGTATGCAGTTCGCGGTGCCCGAGCAGGAACTCGGCACGCTCGAGGTCGCGCGCCGCGGGCGCTTTGCGCCGGTGATCGCCGCGCGGCCGGGCGGCTTGCTCGCGGTGCTCGCGTGCGTGTCCGTCAACGGCTGGGTCGCGGTGATTCCGGACGCGCTCGCACGCTGCGTCGCGCTGCCGGGCGTCGTCTACCGACCGCTCGCGGGCAAGCCGATCACGTCCGAGCTCGCGCTGGCATTCCGGCGCTTCGAGAAAGCACCGGCCGTGCGCGCATTCCTGCGGATCGTGTCGCAGCCGGACTGAGCCGGGCGGCATCGCATCGCGCGCTGCCGCCGGCGGAAGGGTCACGACCGGCATAAGTCACGAGGCTCGCAGCACGCAGCACGCAGCACGCAGCGCGCAGCACGCAGCACGCAGCACGCAGCACGCAGCACGCAGCACGCAGCACGCAGCAATCCTGCGCCGCCGGCCGTCGACCGGCAAGGTCGTCGCGCCGTCCGGCCGCCATCCGCCGGCACGCGAATATGCATATCGCGATTCGATGTTTGTCCGCGCGGAACCGATTCCGTAATCTGGGCGTCAGCCGCGCCGCGAGCGCGCGGATCACCCGAGAGATCGCCGCCGATGAACCCGCCTCCGTTCCGTCCGCCACACCCTGCCCGCCGACGCGCGCTGCTGCGTCTCGCGAGCCTGGCCGCCGCGCCGCTCGCCGCCAGCATCGCGCCACCGGCCGGCGCCGCCCTCCCCGACCTGTCGGACGTCACGCTCGTGCTCGGCGACCAGGCCGGTGGCCTGCGCGCGCTCGCGGAAGCCGCGCGCGTGCTCGACGGCGCGCCGTACCGGTTCCGCTGGGCGAATTTCCAGGGTGCCGCGCCGCTGTTCGAAGCGCAGCGCGCGGGCGCGATCGACCTCGCGCCGGCCGGCGACCTGCCCGTGCTGACGGCGGCGCTCGGCGATCCCGCGCTGCGGATCGTCGCGACCCGCGTCGGCTCGCCCGCATCGCTCGGAATCGTCGTGCAACCGGATTCGCCGGTGCGCGCGATCGCCGACCTGAAGGGCCGCACGGTCGTCGTGTCGTCCGCGCGCGGCAGCATCTCGCAGTACCAGCTATACGGCGCGCTGCGCGAACACGGCCTCGCGCGACAGGACGTCGACGTGCGCTTCGTGCTGCCCGTCGATGCGTTCGCCGCGTTCGAGGCGAAACGGATCGACGTCTGGGCGACCTTCGATCCGTATTACGGTCATGCGGTACGCCGCGGCGCACGGATCGTCCGCGACGGCAGCGGCATCAACTCCGGGCTCGCGTTCCTCACGTCGCCCGTCACGACGCTCGACGATCGCGCGAAACGCGCAGCGCTCGCGGACGTGCTCGCGCGGTTCGCGCGCGCGGGACAATGGGCGCTCGCGCATCCGGCCGACTACGCGGCCGTGTATGCGTCGCTCACGCGGCTCCCGGCCGACGCGGCCGCCGACATCGCGCGCCGGGCCGCGCTGGCGCAGCGCGATGTCACAGCGGCGGACATCGGCGTGCTGCAGCGGGTCGCCGACCGCGCGGCCGCCGACGCGATCCTGCCGAGACGGGTGGACGTGGCGGCGATCGCGATCCGGAACCTGTCCGCCGGATAAACGACGTCACTCCTTCACCGCGCCTTCGTCATGTCGAGATCCGGCACGTCGTCGCCGAACGTCGACGCGACGAGCGTGCGCATCGCCGCGATCAGCAGCGTCGGGCCCGACTGGTTGAACGTGCAACGCTCGCCCGCGGCCGGCACCGCGCGGTGCAGCACGGCCCGCCATGCACCGCGCCCGCCGTCGCGCTCGAGCGCGGCGAACGGCAGGCGTTCGACGAGCGGACCGCCGTCGGTCCACGACGACGACGGCGCGAACGGCACCGGCGCACCGCCCGCCTCGCGCACGGCCCGGCAGCCGGCGGCGTCGACGCGCGGCGCGCCGAGCCCTTCCGCCACCGCCACCCAGTAATCCAGCGATGCGCCCGTCAAATCCTGGACTTGCATGGCCGCCTCCATCGCCGCCGAAAGCCCCATGCTAGCGCGCCGCGCGCACCGCCGGCGAACCGGGTTTTCCTCGGTGACACGCTGTCCGGACAAACCCGCGCAACCCTGTTACGAATCGCCGATTCGTGCGTAAAATGGCCGGCACACCCGCCGCCCGGCCCGTCCCGGCTCGGCAACAAGCGGGCAAGCCAGACCAGAACCAGAATTCGTGCAGGATCGGGAACGCCGCCGCTCCGCCGCCGACCACAACGGGATCACGATCCACACGATGCCGCGCAGCAAGGATCTTTCGGGGGGACGCATGTCCACGCACGCCAGAAAACCGCTGGTATCGCTCGTCGTGCCGTTTCACGACGAATACGAAGCGATCGATGCGTTCTTTGCCGAGACCCTGCCGATTCTCGAGTCGGTCGATTCGGTCCGTTTCGAGATCGTCTGCGTCAACGACGGCAGCCGCGACCGCACGCTCGACAGGCTGATCAGTGTCGCGTCCGGCGACCCGCGCATCCGCGTCATCGACCTCACGCGCCGGTTCGGCAAGGAAGCCGCGCTGACCGCCGGCCTCGACGAAGCGACCGGCGCCGCGGTGATCCTGATCGACGCCGACCTGCAGGATCCGCCCGCGCTGATCCCGACGATGATCGAGCACTGGCGCGCCGGCGCCGAGGTCGTCGCGGCGAAGCGCACGAACCGGATGTGCGATCCGTTCATGCAGCGCGCGGCCGCCGCGCTCTACTATCGCGTGCACAACGCGCTGTCCGAAGTCGAGATGCCGGAAAACGTCGGCGATTTCCGGCTGATGGACCGCCAGGTCGTCGACGCGCTGCGCGCGCTGCCGGAGCGGCGACGCTTCATGAAGGGACTGTTCGCGTGGGTCGGCTTTCGCACCGCGATCGTCGAATACACGCGCGCGCCGCGCAGCGGCGGCCGGTCGAAATTCTCCGGCTGGCGGCGCTGGAACTTCGCGCTCGAAGGCATCACGAGCTTCAGCACGGTGCCGCTGCGCGTGTGGACCTATGTCGGCCTCGCGTTCGCGATGCTCGCACTTGTCTACGGCACGTTCATCGTGTTGCGCACGCTGCTGTTCGGCAATCCCGTGCACGGCTATGCGTCGCTGATTTCAGTCGTGCTGTTCATCGGCGGCATCCAGTTGATCGGCATCGGCGTGATCGGCGAATACCTCGGCCGCATCTATCACGAGTCGAAGCAGCGCCCCGTCTATCTCGTGCGGCGCCGCTACCGCGCCGAACGCCACGCGCACGTGCAGCCCGCGCCGAACGGCCACGCGCAGCCGGGCTCGAAGCTGCTGCCGTTCCCGGTCAAGCGGATGGCCGCCGCGCGTCGCCGGCCGGCGACGCCGGCATCCGCCGCTCCCCCCGCCCGAAAGATGTCGGTCAAGTAGCCCACGACGCAAGCCATCATGGATCTCTCCCCGCAATCGCTGCGCGTCGACGCCCGCCCCGTCCGGACCTGGGTGACGCGCGAGCGGGTCGTGCTGTACAGCCTGCTCGCGCTGGCGCTGTTCGCGTTGTTCGCGTGGATCTGGGTGCGCGCGCGCGCCAGTTCGAGCGCGATGATCACGACGCGCCCGGGCGCGGATTTTTCGGTGTTCTGGGCCGCGTCGTACGTGATGCTCCACGGCGCCCCGTGGCAGGCGTACGACTACCCGGCATTCGTGCGGCTCCTCGCCAGTCTGTTCCCGCCGTTCACCCGCGACAGCTTTCTCGCGTGGCTCTACCCGCCCACCTACCTGACGATGGTGACGCCGCTCGCGCTGCTGCCCTATGCGATCGCGTATCCGCTGTTCATGGCCGCCGGCATCGCGCTGTTCGGCTTCGCGGTGTGGCGCGTCGCGCGGCTCGGTGCGCTCCCCGGCACGCGACGCTTCGGCTGGCTCGTGCTGATCGGGTGCCCGTGCGTGTTCGTCACCGCGGTGTTCGGGCAGAACGCGTTCCTGACCGCGTCGTTCGCCGCGCTGGCCGTGTACTGGACCGACCGCCGGCCGGCGTGGGCCGGCGTCTGCATCGGCCTGCTGGCGATCAAGCCGCAGATGGCGCTGCTGTTCCCGTTCGTGCTGATCGCCGCGCGTGCGTGGCGCACGTTCGCGTGGGCCGCCGCCACTGCCGTGGCGTTCGTCGCGCTCAGCGTGCTCGTGTGCGGCGTGCAGTCGCTGCGCCTGTTCGCCGCGAACGCGGGACTCGCGCGCACGATCATCCTCGAGCACAGCGTCGTGTTCTGGTTCGCGTCGCCGACGCCGTTCGCCGCGCTGCGCATCGCCGGCGTGCCGCTTGCGGCCGCGTACGCCGCCCAGGGCTGCATCGCGGCGATCGCGATCGCGGCCGCGTGCATCGTATGGGCGCGCACCCGCGACACGCGCCTGCGCGGCGCGGTGCTGGCCGTCGCGACGCTCGCCGCGAATCCGTACCTGTGGCATTACGAGCTCGTGTGGCTCGGCATCGCGTTCGCATGCATCGTGTCGCTCGGCTGGCGCGACGGCTGGCGGCGTGACGAGCAGACGGCCGTCGTCCTCATGTGGGCGCTGCCCGCGTACGAATACCTGAACCCGTGGATGCAGTTGCCGCAGATCGGGCCGGCCGTGATCCTCTTCGCACTCCTCGTGCTGCTGCGGCGCGTGCGGCCCGAGGACCGTTCACGCGCATGGCCGGCCCGCGCTCACAGCGCGAGCCGCGGCGGCGCGTACACGCCGTAGTACGGGCCGACACCCGATGCGATGCCGTTCAGCTTGACGCCGGCGACGAAGTGGCCCTGGATGGTCTTGACGGAGCCGCCGGCCGCCGCGTCGATCTGGAACGCCGCGAACGCGACGACCGGCACGTAGGTGCTGGTCGCCGTCTGCGTGACGACCGGCAGCACGACGGTCGTGCCGACCGGCACCGACGTGTAGAGCGTCGCCTTCACGCCGGTCGCGAGGTTGATGCTGTTGCCGATCGCGAGCGGCGTCGGATTGCCGGTCGTCATCAGCCCCGCCATCGTCGTCGTGTCGGTCGCGGTCGACAGGAACGACGTCCACTGCCCGCCCACGCACGACGCGCCATAGGTCTGGCCGTTCGTGATGACGAACTCGTACGGCAGGTTCGTCAGCGGATTGATGAGCGGCTGGTTGGTCGCCGTACTCCAGTACTGGTTGTAGATGCACTGGTCGATCGCGAGCGGAAACAGGCCGCCCGACGCGATGCCGCCGGGCGCGGCCAGCACGGCCACCGCGGTCGCGCTGCCCGACGCGCCGGGAATGCCGAGCAGCCCGCCGAGCAGCAGCGGGATCGTGCCGCCGTTCACGCCGGCCGCGCGCGACACGGTGACCTGCACGGCCGGCGCGTCGTAGACGCCGGGCGTGACGGTCGTCGCCTGCATCGTCGCGGGGCTGCCTGTCAGGTTCCAGTAGCCGGTCGCGACCGTGCCCGTCGACAGCGGCGCGCCGGCCGCCGAGTTCAACGCAACCGCGCCATTCGCCGCGCTCGCCGCCTGCGCCCAGCTCAGCGTCGCCGCGCCGGACGACAACAGCTTGTCCGCGCCGGCCAGCGCCGCGGCATCGGCCGCGGTCTGCAACTGGTTGCGTGCCACGGCCACCCATGCGACGTCGATCGCGAGCGCGCCGAACGACAGCAACGGAATCAGGAACAGCAGGAAGAACAGCGCGACGGAGCCGCGCTGCCGTTCGCCGGCGGGTTCGCGCAGGCCCGTGTCATTCATAGAGCATCACCGATGTCGCCGACACGGTGACCGGCCCCGTCAGCGCGCTGAACGCGGAGCCCAGCACGAGCCCCGTGTACGTATAGGTCACGGTCACCGTCAGCGCGGTGCCCGACGTCGTGCCGCTCGCCTGTGTCACGGTCACGGCCGGCGTCGTCGCGGTGCCGCCCGTGATCAGGCTGTTCTGCGTGTAGTTGAGCGCCACGTTGCCGATCTGCGTCGTGGTCAGCATCGGCACGCGCACGACGACGCCCGCGCGCGCGGCCTCGCGGCTCGCATTGGTGATCACGGCCTTGTCGCACAGCAGCAGGCTGCAATCGATGATGCCGAGCAGCACCATCAGCAGGAATGGCAGCATCAGCACGAACTCGAGGGACACGACGCCGCGCGCGTGGCGGGCGCCGAGCGCCCGGCGTGTCATTTTGCGGCCTCCGTGCCGGCACGCGCGTCGCGCTGCGCCGCCGTACCGGACAGCGACGCAGGGCCGGCGCCGGCCCCGCGCGACGCGAGGCGCGCGCGCACCGCTTCGTAGAAACGCAGGTTGTCGGCGACCGCCGACGACGGCAGGTCCGCGGCCAGCAGCTTCTTCGCCGAGTCGGTATTGCCGAGCACGCCGTACGCGAATGCGAGATTCTGCCGCGCCTGCCACGGCGCGTCGGGCAGCCCCGCGACGTCGAGCAGCACGTTCACGCCCTCGCGCGGCCGGTTCGCGAGCACGAGCGACAGCCCGAGGTCGACGCGCAGCCCCTGCGCGTCGGGATGCGCGCGCAGCGCGTCGCGGTACACGACCTGCGCGTCCGCGTGGCGCCCCTGCAGGTCGAGCACGGTGCCGAGCCCCTCGGCCGCGAGCGGCAGGTTCGGCTGCGCGGCGAGCAGCGCGCGGTACCGCTCGCCGGCCTCGTCGAGCCGGCGCTGCCGCAGCGCGACGCGCGCGAGACCGACCTGCGGGCCGAGCTCCGCCGGCGCCTGCCGGCCCGCTTCCGCATAGAGCATCCGCGCGCGCTCGAGGTCGCCGGTGCGGTAGTTGACATCGCCGAGCCCGACGCGCGCCGCGAGCGAATCGGGATGCGCGGCGAGCACCTTCTCGTACAGCGTCCCTGCGAGCTCGACGTTGCCGCCCGCCAGCGCGCTGTCCGCGATCCGCAACTCGGTCTGCGGATCGTCGCTCTTGTGCGATAGCACCGGCCGCGTGCGGACGTCCGGCGAGCTGCAGCCGCCGGCCAGCGCCGGCAGCACGAGTGCAAGCGCGAGCGCGCGCATTGCGGTTCGTGTCATTTGAATACCTCGATCAGGCGGATCGCCGCCGGACCCGCCGCAATCAGGCACACGGTCGGCAGGATGAACAGCATCATCGGCAGCGTGATCTTCGGTGCGAGCTTCGCGGCCCGCTCCTCGAGCGCGACGATCTGCTCGGTCCGCTCGGTGCGCGACAGCGTCCGCAGCGCCTGCGTGATCGGCGTGCCGTAGCGCTGCGACTGGGTCAGCGTCGTCGCGAGCGAGCGCGCCGACGTGAAATCGACGCGCATCGCGAAATTCGTCAGCGTCGCGGATACGTCGCCGCTCAACGTCAGCTCGTCCGCGCAGACCGTCAGCTCGTCGGCGAGCGGCGGGCAGATCCGCTCGAGCTCGTGCGCGACGCGCCGCACGCCGGTCGCGAGACTGTTGCCGGCCATCGTGCAGATCACGAGCAGGTCGAGTGCGTCCGGAAAGCACGCGGCAATCGCCCGCCGCCGCCGCCGGATCATCACGCCGAGCACGTACTCGGGCACGATCACGCCGATCACGAATGCGCCGATCATCGCGAGCGCGCGGATCACGAAGTAGCCGCCGAAGCGCGGGATATATGGACTGAACACGATCGCGCAGCACGCGAATAGCACGCCGCAGGTCAGCTTGATGCCGATCATCGACGACACCGCGCGGCGGTCGCGGTAGCCGGCGCGCGCCAGTTGCAGGCCGAGCTTCACGCGCTGCATCGGGTCGAGCACCGGCAGCCGTTCGCCGAGTTCCGCGAGACGCCGCGACAGGTCGTTGCGAACGTCGCCCGGCTGCGGCAGCCCCGCGTCGAGCGACGGCGCGCGCTGCCCGGCCGCCTGCCGCGCGCGCACCGCGATCCGCTTGCGCGTGCTGCCGCCGGGCGTCGTCAGCGCGAGGACGACACAGCCGAGCAGCAACAGCAGTTCGAGCGCGTGGGTGGCGAATGTCGGCATCGTCATCGCGCGGTATCCAGTCTGGAGATTTTCCGGATCACGAGCAGCCCGACTGCGAGCAGCACGGCCGCGATCGTCAGCATCACGTGGCCCGCGTGCGTCGTGAACAGCAGCATCACGTACGACCGGTTCACGAGGAACAGCACCGCGACGATCACGAACGGTATTGCCGAAATGATGTGGGTCGTGATCCGGCTTTCGGCGGTCAGCGCGCGGGTCTTCAGGCGGATGTCGCGGCGGGCGCGAATGATGCCCGACAGCTCGTCGAGCGACTCGCCGAGGCTGCCGCCCGTTTCGCGCTGCAGCAGCAGGTACACGGTGAAGAACGAGAAGTCCGCGATCATCAGCCGGTCGGCCGCCTGCGTCAGCACGTCCTTCAGGTCCGCGCCGAGCCGCAGGCTGTCACCCATCGTCCGGAACGTCGAGCGCACGGGTTCGGCCGCGCCGTCGCCGACCGTGCTGATCGCCTGCGTGACCGGAATGCCCGCGCGCACCGCGCGCACGATCAGGTCGATCGCGTCCGGGAACGCCTCGAGGAAACGCACGCGAAAACGCCGGATCAGCCCGAGATAGCTGGCGCGCAGCGCGGCGAGCGGCAACCCCGCATAGAGCAGCGGACGCACGAACCCCGGCGGTTCGATCAGCTTCACCGCGACGAGCGCCGCGATCGCGCCGGCGAGCGTGCAGGCCACGACGACGCGCACGCCGCCGTCGCCGCTTACCGCACGCACGCGCGTCACGTAGCGCTGCAGCCATGCGCGCGCGCGTCCGTGCCGGCGCTCGAGGCTGAACAGCGCGAGGCCGGCGGCGCCGGCCTCGCCCGCTTCGCCGCCGGCACGTGGCGCCGACAGCCGGTGCAGCCGCGCGCGAATGCGCTGCGCGGGCGCGTGGCGCACGCGATCGATCAGCGACGAGATCCCGAGCCCGATCCCGAGCATCACGACGAACGCGCATGCCGCAAACAGATCCGCCGCCGTCATGGCCGGAACACCTCCGCGAGCGCATCCTCGACACCGTAGTACGCAGCGCGCGCAGAGAACGCCGGGCGCAGCGACGACGCCTCGAACGTGCCCTTGACCACGTCGCGCGTGGTGTCGCTGTCCTGGCGGAACGCGAACAGGTCCTGCGTGATCACCACCTCGCCCTCCATCCCGACGATCTCGGTGATCCGCGTGACGCGGCGCACGCCGTCGCGCATCCGCTCGACCTGCACGAACAGGTGGACGGCGCTCGCGATCTGGCGCCGGATCGACAGCAGCTGCAGGTTCGCGTTCGCCATCATCACCATGCTCTCGAGCCGGCTGATCGCGTCGCGCGGCGAATTCGCGTGGATCGTCGTCATCGAGCCGTCATGGCCCGTGTTCATCGCCTGCAGCACGTCGAACGCCTCCGGGCCGCGGATCTCGCCGAGGATGATCCGGTCGGGCCGCATCCGCAGCGCGTTGCGCACGAGGTCGCGCTGCGAGATCCCGCCGATTCCCTCGGTGTTCTCCGGCCGCGTCTCGAGGCTGACGACGTGCGGCTGCAGCAACTGCAGCTCGGCGGCGTCCTCGATCGTCACGATCCGTTCGTGCTCCTCGATATGCTGCGACAGCGCATTGAGCAGCGTCGTCTTGCCGGAGCCCGTGCCGCCCGAGATCACGATGTTCAGCCGGCACGCGCACGCGACCTTCATCGCCTGCAGCATCGCGTGCGAGATGTTGCCCTGCTGCGCCATCCGCGCGAGCGTGATGTCGCGTTTCGCGAACTTGCGGATCGAGATCGACGGGCCGCGCATCGCGACCGGCGGCAGCACGACGTTCACGCGGCTGCCGTCGGCAAGGCGCGCATCGACCATCGGACTGCTCTCGTCGACGCGGCGCCCCACCGCCGCTGCGATCCGCTGCGCGACGCTCGTCACGTGCGCGTTGTCGCGAAACTTCAGCGGCGTGAGCTCGAGCCGCCCCGCGCGCTCGACGTAGACCTGGTCGGGCCCGTTCACGAGGATGTCGGTGACCGTGTCGTCGGCGAGCAGCGGCTCGATCGGCCCGACGCCGAACATGTCGTTCAGGATCGCGTCGACGATCAGCATCTGTTCGCCGGCCGTGATCTTCAGCTGCTCGCGCTCGACCGTATGCGCGGCAACCTGCTCGATGCCGGCGCGCACTTCGTCGCGCGTCTTCATCAGCGCGGCCGACATGTTGATCGACGCGAACACCGCCGAGCGGATCGCATCGAACTTGCCCGAGCGGATCAGCGCCTCGTGGCTGTCGCCGGCGCCTGCCGCGCGCACGGGCACCGGCGCGGTGGCAAGCGGGCGCGGCGCGGCCGGTGCGGCAGACGCGGGGACGTCGGGCGGACGGTTGCGGGTGCCGAACTTCACGATCCTTTCCTCCACTTGATGAACCGCGCGTACCACGGCTCGGCGACGGTCATCGACTCGCCGGTGATGCCGTTCGCGAGCTGGGCGATCTCATGCGCGAAGCCGTTGCGCTTCCCATTGACGACCGGTTCGCCGAGGTTTTCCGCGACCGCGAGCGCCTGCGGCTCGTGCGGCAGCTCGCGCAGCTTCACGCGCCCGAACGCATCCTCGAAATCGGCGCGCGCGACGCGCCCTTCGACCGGCGGGACCGGATTGTTCAGCACCATCGACAGGATCCGGTCGCCGGGCAGCTCCTCGGTGAAGCGCGCGAGCCGCGCCGCCTCGTATGCGGCATGCACCGAGCGGTCGGCCACGATGTGCACGAGATCGGACGCCGCCAGCGCGCCCTCGAACAGCGGCCCGGCCCGCGCGCCGACGTCGAACAGCACGTAGTGGAAGCGGTCCTTCAGCATGTCGACGAGATGCGCGATCGACGCGTCGCGCAGCGACACGTCCGCGCCGTACGCGAGCTCCGCCGACAGCACGTGCAGCCGGTCGCCCTTCGTGACGAACATCCGGTCGAACAGCGCGTCGTCCGGGCGCTGGTCCATGTTCAGCAGCTCGATCAGCCCGTTGTTGCTCGACAGCCCGAGCATCGAGTTCGCGCCGCCGCCGTACAGGTTCAGGTCGACGTACGCGACGCGGCGGCGCTTCTCGCCCGCGAGGCAGCGCGCGAGGTTCACCGCGACCGTCGTCACGCCGACGCCGCCGCGCGCGCCGACGAAGCTCACGGTCTTGCCGGTGCGCACCTGCACGACCGATTCGGTCGCCGACAGCGTGCGCCGCATCAGTTCGACCGTCAGCGGCTTGACGACGTAATCCTGGACGCCGATGCCGAGCAGGTTGCGGAACAGCCCGACGTCGTTCTGCGTGCCGATCGCGACGACGCGCACCGACGGATCGCAGACCTCGGCGAGCCGCATCAGGTCCGACACCGGCAGCACCGAGTCCGACACGTCGACGACGAGCTGGCGCGGCGAGCGCTCGTTCTGCTGCAGCAGGCGGATCGCGTCGTCGCAGTTCCCGGTCTGCAGATACGCGCGCGGGATCGACAGGTCCTGCGCAACCCGCCGGATCACGTCCGCGCTGCCGGGATCGGACACGACCACGACGAGATCCGCGGTGGCGGCGCTCGCCGCGGCGGCGGCGCGTGTGGCGTTGTGGCGGTCGAGGACGTTCATGGTCGCGGAGATATCGGCAAGAGTCGGCGAAAGTCGGCGTCAGACAGGTCAGTGCCCGGGCGTGCCGGTCGTCTGCGTCCGGCCCGGGATCGGCTCCTTCACGCGGTCCTCGACATAGCGGCGCACCGCGCTGGCCGCGACGTCCGCGTCGGCCCCCGCATACGGCACCGGTGCGACGAGATCCTCGGGCCGCGCGAGCATCGTCGCGAGGTTCGTGTAGGTCGCGCAGCCGAACGGCACGCCGGCGCGGCCGAAGCCCGCGTCGACGAGATGCGACGGCTGCATCAGCTTCGCGCAGTCGGGCGGCAGCGCGCGCGCGCCGTCGAAGCCGATCACCGACGCGTCGGGCAGGTTCAGCGGCGGCGGCGCAGACAGGCAGCCCGCGAGCACGAGCGGCAGCAGCGCAAGGACGGTGGGTCGAAATCGCATCGGTGCGCCTCCGGTGTCAGTAAACGAAACCCGCGGCGCCGACGAGGCGCGGCGTGTCGCCCGACATCAGGTCGAGGCCGAGGTTGTGCTGCACGGCGAACTCGAGGTCGCTGCTCGGCCGCGCGACCGTATCGAGCGCCTGCTCGAGCTGGCCGGGCCCGGTCGGCTGCACGATGTACGGCGTGACGATCACGACGACCTCGGTCTTGTTGTCCTGGAAGTTCTTCGACGAGAACAGCCGGCCGATCACCGGCAGGCGGCCGAGCCCCGGGATCTGCGAGACGATGTCGCTCGTCTGGCTCTGCAGCAGCCCGCCGATCGCGAAGCTCTGCCCGCTCGACAGCTCGACCGTCGTCTCGACGCGCCGCACGGTCAGCGCCGGCACCTTGATCCCGTTCGTCGTCACGCTGTTGGTCGGGTCGACCTCGCTGACTTCCGGCCGCACCTTGAGGCTGATCCGGTTCTCGGCGAGCACCGTCGGCGTGAAGTCGAGCGACACGCCGAACGGCTTGTATTCAATCGTGATCGCGCCGCTCGTGTTGCCGCTCTGCGCGACCGGAATCGGAATCTCGCCGCCCGCGAGGAAGCTCGCGGTCTCGCCGGACATCGCGGTCAGGTTCGGTTCCGCGAGCAGCGTGATCAGCCCTTCCTGGTCGAGCGCATCGAGCACGACGTCGATCGACCAGCGCCCCGCCTTGAACCCGCCGAGCACCGAGAACGCGCCCGTCGGCGACAGGTTGAACAGGTTGGTCGTCGGATCGAACAGCGTGCGCCCGTTGAACAGGCCGCCGACGAAGTTGCCGGCCCCGCCGAGCGAGCTCCAGTTGATGCCGAGCTGCTGCACGACGTTGCGATCGACCTCGGTCACGCGCACGCGCAGGTTCACCTGGATCGGGCGCGACAGCGTGAGCCGGTTGACGAGCTTTTCCTTGTCGTGCAGGTACGGCGTGAGCGACTGCATCACCGCGTCCGCGTCGGCCCCGCTCGGCACCTTGCCCGACACCATCAGCGATCCCGGCGCGCCGGACACCGACAGCTTCAGCTGCGGGAACCGGCTGTCGAGCACGCCCTGCAGCGACTGCGTATCGGCCTGCACGATCACCGTCCTGCGCAGGATCGGCCGATGGTTCGCGCCGAGCGCGATCAGCGTCGTCGTGCCGGGCTTCTTGCCGAACACGAACACGGTGCGCGCCGACGGCACCTGAACGTCGGCCACGCTCGGATCCGCGACGAATATCGCGACCGCGGGCTCGGGCAGCGTCAGCATGTCGCCCTTGCCGGTCGCAATCGACAGCGGCGCGCCGGCGTCCTGCGCGCGTGCCGCCTGCGCACACGCGACGCCCGGCGCGATCGCGCAGGCCAGCCACCCCAGAGCGAACCAACGTACCAAGCGCACCATGCGTGTTCCCGTCAACGGCCGGCCGGCGAGCGGCGCGGCCCGATCCGTCATTGTGGCGCGGCCGCCTTGGGCAACTGCGCCGCCGCGTTGGTTGCCGTGTCTGCCGTCGTCGCGCCGCCGGCCTGCGCGCCTTGCGACAGCGGCAGTCCGGGCAATCCGGACGGCAGCGGCGGCCATCCCGGCGTGCCGACGCTGCCGCCGCGCGATCCGTCGTCGACCGTCGAGCCGCGATAGATCACGACCGTGTTGCCCGGCGCCACCGCCCGCGCGCCGCCGTCACGCGCCGCGGCCGGCGCGTGCACGGTATCGCCGGCATCGCGATATGCGCGCGACACGTCGCCGGCCCACACGGGCGCGGCGTCGGGCTCCAGCTCGTCGCCGCCGGCCGGCTGCCGGCGGTCGCTCGTCGCGAAGCTGCGCAACGCGAGCGACAGCGTGCCGAGGCGCGTCGCGACCAGCACGACCTGCGCGGTGCGCGGCGCAACCTCGAGCGTGACCGTGCGCGCACGTGCGGTCGCATCGGTCGCATTGGCCGCGCTGGCCGCCTTGGTCCGCTGGAATTCCGAGCCGACCGCGAGCACGCGCGCGCGCCTGACGACCGTCTCCGCTTCGAACGCGCCCGGCGTGGTCGCGGTGCCGCCGACCTGCTGGGTCAGCAGCACGTCGACGAAGTCGCCCGGCTGGATCAGGCCCGCGTTGCCGGACACGTCGTCGACCGGCACCGAGATCGCGCGCATGCCGGGCTTCAGCGCGGCCGCGAGAAAATCCGGCGCACCGGCCGGAATCACGTTCTCCGCGCGAATCGGCGTGCCCGCGCCGACGCCGTTGCGCAGCAGCGCGCCCTTCAGGTCCGCGCCGGGCTGCGTGTCGACGAACGCGCCGGGCGGCACCTGCGCATGCGGGATGCGCTTCCAGGCCAGATCGTTGTCGCGCAGCAGGAGCCCTTCGGGCAGATCGGCCGCGGCGACACGCACGCGATCCTCTCCCGATGCTTCGGGCGGCTTTCCGGTCGACGCCGCGACATACAGTTCGCGCAGGATGAACGCGCCGATGCCGGCGGCTATGATGATCGC
This sequence comes from Burkholderia sp. MR1-5-21, assembly GCF_053427715.1. Lineage (NCBI taxonomy): Bacteria > Pseudomonadati > Pseudomonadota > Betaproteobacteria > Burkholderiales > Burkholderiaceae > Burkholderia > Burkholderia sp. MR1-5-21. The sequence continues at coordinate 16,645 of NZ_JBSAXD010000012.1, read as the reverse complement.
GGCCATTCTCAGCGGTTTGGGCATGGCGGCGCTTGTCTCCCCCGGCTACGTGATCGACGCGGCGTGTTGAAACGACGTCCAGACGGACAGCACGCCGCCCGCGGCCAGCGCGACGCCATACGGCACGCCGCGCACGCCGCTTGCGGCAACCGGATGTGCGGGCGCTGTGCGCCGCTGCCGGATGGCCGCGAGCACCGCGATCGCGCACGCGAGCCCGCTCGCGCCGACGACCGTCAACACAGGAAAGCACCGCTCGGGGCCGGCCCACAGGAACACCGCCGCCGCCAGCTTCACGTCGCCGCCGCCAACCCAGCCGGCGTGGCGGAAGCATCCGAACAGCAGCAGCATCGCCGCGGCCATTGCGACGTGCGCGGCGATGTGCGCGAACGCATCGCCCGCGAGCGCCGCCGCGACGAAATACAGGACAGCGAACGCCAGCACCGCGCGGTTCGACAGTCGCCGCGCGCGCAGATCCTGCGCGGCGAGCGAGGCCAGCGCCACCGTCGCAGCCGACTGCACGAGGTAGAGCATGAGGAGAGCCGTCCTTCGGCGCGCCCCGTCAGGATTCGTCGAATCGTTGCGGATCCGTGCGTTCGTCGGCGGCGCGTGGATCAGGGGATCAGACCAGGCTGGTCACCTTCGCGATCAGCGTCGAGAAGATGCTCGGCAGGCCGCCGGAAGTGCTGCTGAGTATCGTGCCGACGGCCGCCAGCGCAACCACGACGATACCTGCGAGGACCGCGTATTCGAGCGAGCTGACACCGCGCTCGTCGCGCAGCAGGGACTTGACGTATTGCAGCATGACAACCTCCTTCTGACGAGGTCATGGATCGACCGTTGAACGTAATGACGTTGCATTGCTCCGGCGGCATTGCATCCCGATCGCCAGCACGCGATATGTGAACGGCACCTGCATCGGACCGCACACATCCCCCGGATCAACTCGATCGCTGCGACGCGCAGAACGAACCGATTGCACATTTCGGCTTCGTTGGCGCGTCTGTTTCGATGTCGGCCGGCACGATAGCCGACATCGTTTGTTCGTCTAGTGTATAGGCAATTTCCCAGGCGATTTCAAATTATTTAGCGTCAGCATCCAATTATGAATTTCAGGCGCCAGCCATGAATAAAGCCGCATTCCGTAACATGCTGCGAGATCGAACACGAATGCCGAAATGAAAGAATGTAAAAAACCCGCAGTACGAAATCGGTTTCGTTCGCTTGACTGCGCCGCCGATGTGCACCGCCGGATCGCCGGTCCGCGATTCGGCGGAGACTCCGGCGGCGTCTCGCGCCGTATCGTGAATCACGACAGACCGGCGGATGGAAAAATATTCCGATGCGCCGATGTGTTCCACAAGAATGCGGCATCCTTTTCCGGATCGGTTGTCAGCCATCCTGTCGAATTCCGACAAAGATCGCAATCACCTCCCTATCCCGGACATCTCGCCCCAAGCAATATTCCGGCAGTCGGCCTGGCGATTGCTGCACTGCATTCGACCACCGCTTTGCATGCCGATTCGCATACCGGATTTCATGTCGATTAAATGCGTATTTTCCAGTCTCCGCCAATCGATCGGTTATCCGATACAAATCAGCCGAATACGGTTCGCATTCCGCCGTTCACTCCAGCCACACGCCGTCGAACCGGTGCCCGCCGAGCGGCGAGAAGGTGAGCCCGCGCACGCGCTTCGACACCGGCAGCGACACGATCGACGTCGCGATCGGCGTAAACGGCACCTGGTCCTTGAACACCACCTGCGCCTGCTCGTACAACGCGGTGCGCTTCGCGACGTCGGCGTCCTCGCGCGCGCGGTCGACGAGCCGCTCGAAATCCGCGTTGCACCACTTCGACAGGTTGCTGCCATGCACGGCGTCGCAACCGAGCAGCGTGCCGAGCCAGTTGTCCGGATCGCCGTTGTCGCCGGACCAGCCGTACAGGATCGCGTCGTGCTGCCCTTCCCGCTTCGAGCGGCGGTTGTACTCGCCCCATTCGTAGCTGACGATGTTCGCGCGCACGCCGATCTTCGCCCAGTCCTGCTGGATCAGCTGCGCCATCAGCTTCGCGTTCGGGTTGTACGGGCGCTGCACGGGCATCGCCCACAGCGTCAGCTCGAAGCCGTTCGGAAAACCCGCCCGCGCAAGCAGCGCCTTCGCGGCCGCGGGATCATGCGGCGCGTCCTTCAGCCGCGGGTTGTACGACCATTGCGCGGCCGGCATCGGGTTCGTCGCGATTTTCGCGTCGCCGTTGAACACGGTCTTCACGATCGCGGCCTTGTCGATTGCGATGTCGAGCGCACGCCGCACGTCGACGCGGTCGAGCGGCGCATGCTGCGTGTTGTACGCGACGAAGCCGACGTTGAAGCCCATCCCCGAGAACAGCGTCAGCTTCGGATCGCGCCGCACCGTGTCGAGGTCCGCCGGCCGCGGAAACACCGACACCTGGCACTCGCCGCCCGACAGCTTCTGCAGGCGCGTCGCCGGATCCGGCGTGATCGCGAACACGAGATGCGCGAGCTTCACGTCGTCCGGCTTCCAGTAGTCGGGGTTCGCGTCGTAGCGGATCACCGCGTCCTTCTGGTAAGCGCGCAGCTGGAACGGCCCGGTGCCGACCGGCAGCTGGTCGATGTCGGCCTCGCGATGACGCGCGGCGAGCTGCGTCGCGTATTCCGCCGACAGGATCGACGCGAACGCCATCGCCAGATTGCGCACGAACACGACGTCCGGCGACTTCAGCACGAAGCGCACCGTGTCGTCGTCGATCTTGTCGATCCGCTCGATGTTGCGCTCGAATCCGAGGTCGCTGAAGTACGGAAAACTCGTCGGATACGCCTTGCGGAACGGGTCGTCCGCATCGAGCATCCGCCTGAACGTGAACACGACGTCGTCGGCCTGGAACGGCCGGGTCGGCCTGAACCACGCGGTGGTCTGGAACTTCACGCCGCGGCGCAGGTGGAACGTGTAGACGCGCCGGTCCGGCGACACGTCCCAGCGTGTCGCGAGCCCCGGCTCGAGATCGAGCGTGCCGCGCTTGAATTGCACCAGTTCGTTGTAGATCGTGTGCGTGCTCGCATCGAAGTCGGTGCTCGTCGTGTGCTGGCCCGGGTCGAAGCCGGCCGGACTGCCTTCGGTGCAGAACACGAGCGTCTTGCCCGTGACAGGCGCGGCGAAAACGTGTGACGCGGCGCCGGCGAACAGTAGCGACGCGGCAGTGGAACGGATCGCCGCGCGGATCGCCGCAGCGGCAAACGCCTTCAACGGCACGCGATGCGTGGTGGGCCCAACGACAGGAATCTTCATGATGGCAAGGACGAAAGATAAGGAACGTAGTGACGTCGCGTCATCTTCGCGCGCGCCATGCGGATCGCTTACCAATTAATTCGCCATTGCTTATCGTATTGGACAGCAGGGGACAGCATGGGACATGCATCGCTGCCGATGGCAAAACCGCCCGAATCGGCGCAAGGTATCGGGTGCAGGCCGCCGACATCGGCGCCCCGGCCTGCGCCGCCATGCGTCGCGGCGCCCCGCGAACCGCCGACTCCAGGAGCGAACCCATGCCCAGCAGTCCTGACCCGAATACCCGGCCCATGAAAATCCCGGGGCCCGATCATCCGATCACGACCGAGCGCCTCAAATCGCGCGTCGTGGTCACCGTCGCCGGCAAGACCGTCGCCGACACGCGTCATGCGCTGTCGCTGCGCGAGGCCAGCTATCCGGCCGTGCTCTATATTCCGCGCGAAGACGTCGACATGGCGCTGCTCGAACGCACGGACCATACGACTTACTGCCCGTACAAGGGCGACTGCGCGTATTACTCGATCCCGTCCGGCGGCCCGCGCGCGGTCAACGCGGTGTGGACCTACGAGCATCCGTATCCGTCCGTCGATTCGATTCGCGCCCACCTCGCGTTCTATCCGGACCGCGTCGATTCGATCGACGAAATACCCGTCGACCTGCATTGACCGTGCGTGCGACGCGCGATCCGCGGCTTCGCGCGCGTCGCCCGTCATCCGGTATCGCGCAGGCCGGCGCCCGTTCGTCCGGCGGCAGATTTGCATATGCGCAATCGTTGGTTGGAATGCCGTGCGCGCCGGCTTATCGTCGTGGATCTGGCGCGCGCCGGCGTGCTGCACCGATCGTCTGCATCCGGCCCGCGCATCGCCTCTGCCGTCACGCACGGCAGGTTCGCCCGCTCTCCACACGCAGGACGCGTCAATGCACACCAGGACTCCCCCCGTCGAAGCCGCGCCGGCGGACCCCCACCGCCGCCGGCTTCTGCACGGCGCTGCCGCCGGACTCGCGGCGCTCGCCGCACTCGGCCCGCTCAACCCGCTCACGAGCCGCGCGGCCCACGCGCAAGGCGGCGGCACGCGGCTGCGGGTCGGCTTCCAGAAGTACGGCAACTTCGTCGTGCTCAAGGCGCGCGGCACGCTCGAGAAGCGGCTCGCGAGCCAGGGCGTGTCAGTCGAATGGCTCGAGTTTCCCGCCGGGCCGCAACTGCTCGAAGGGCTGAATGCCGGCGCGATCGACGTCGGCACGGTCGGCGAGACCCCGCCGATCTTCGCGCAGGCCGCCGGCGTCGATTTCGTCTACATCGGCAACGAGCCGCCCGCGCCACACGGCGAAGCGATCGTCGTGCTGCCCGATTCGCCGATCCGCTCGGTCGCGCAACTGCGCGGCAAGAAGGTCGCGCTCAACAAGGGATCGAACGTCCACTACCTGCTCGTGAAGGCGCTCCATCACGCGGGCCTCGCGTACACGGACATCCATCCGATCTACCTGACGCCCGCGGACGCGCGCGCCGCGTTCGTGCAGCGCAACGTCGACGCGTGGGTGATCTGGGATCCGTATCTGGCGGCCGCCCAGCGGCAGCTCGATGCGCGCGTGATCGCGGACGGCGACGGCCTCGTGCGCAACACGCAGTACTACCTCGCCGCGCGCAAGTACGCGGCCGCGCAGCCGCAGGTGCTGCGTGCGCTGCTCGACGAAGTGGACGCGGTCGACCGCTGGGGACGCGACCACGTTCCGGACGTCGCGGCGCTGCTGTCGCCGCTCGTCGGCCTCGACACGGCGACGCTCGAGATCGCGCTCAAGCGCACCGGATACGGCGTGCAGCCGGTCACGGAGGCGACGCTCGCCTATCAGCAGAACATCGCCGACACGTTCAGCCCGCTGAAGCTGATCCCCGGCAAGGTGACGGTCGCCGACGCGCGCTAGCCGATGTCAGGCCGCCGCGGCGCGCGTATGCATCACGCGGGGCGACGTCGCGCCGATCCGTCGCCACTCGTCGTAATCGATGACGAGACCGGCCTCGTCGATCGCGATATCCGCCTGGTACGTGCCGCTCGCGTATCGATACCGGTGCGTATCGCGGCGCGTCACCACGCCTGCCGGTAGATCTCCAGCGCGTCGCCTTCCGCCACGTCGCGCGGATTGTTCACGAGCAGGCGCGTCTGCAGCATCGCCTCGGACGCCATCCGCGGCAGATCGCCGTCGCCCACCCCGACCTCGCGCAGCGTGCGCGGGATCCCGGTCGCGACGATCAGCCGGTCGATCTCGTCGATCAGCGCGCGGGTTTTCGCTTCGTCGCTGCCGGTTGCGGCCGGCGCGACGATCGCCGCGAGTTCCGCATACAGCGGCGCCGCGGCCGGCGCGTTGAAGCGCAGCACGTGCGGCAGCACGAGCGCGTTCGACAGGCCGTGCGGCACGTGGAAGATCCCGCCGATCGGGTAAGCGAGCGCATGCACGGCCGCGACGGGCGCGTTCGCGAACGCCTGCCCCGCGAACATCGCGCCCACCAGCATCGCTTCGCGCGCGAGCCGGTCCTGCCCGTTCTCGCATGCCGTCAGCAGGTTGCGCGACAGCAGCGTCAGCGCCTTTTCCGCGAGCATGTCCGACACCGGATTCTTCAGGCGTGCGGACGTGTATGCCTCGATCGCGTGCACCATCGCGTCGATGCCGGTCGCCGCCGTCGCCGCGCGCGGCAGCCCGAGCGTGAGCTCGGCATCGAGGATCGCGACGTCCGCAAGCAGATGCGGCGACACGACGCCCATCTTGCGCGCCTCGCCGACCGTGACGATCGACACCGCCGTCACTTCGGAGCCCGTGCCGGCCGTCGTCGGCATCTGCACGAGCGGCACGCGCGTGGTCGTGACCTTGTCGACGCCGTACATGTCCGCGAGCGGCTGCCGCGCCGGCACGAGCGCCGCGATCAGCTTCGCGACGTCCATCGACGACCCGCCGCCGAGGCCGAGCACGATCTCGGCAGCGGCCTCCACCGCGCGCGCGGTCGCTTCGAGCACCACATGTTCGGGCGGATCGGCGACCACGTCGTCGATCACGGTGACCTGCCAGCCGTGCGCGGCGAGACTTTCGAGCGCCGGCGCCAGCATGCCGCTGCGATGCAGGAACGCATCGGTGACCACGCACAGCCGCGCGAGCGACGGGAATCGTTCGCGCAACAGCGCGCCGAGCTTGCGTGCTGCGCCGAACTCGACGATCAGCGTCGGCACGGTGCGGAATTGAAACGGGTTCATCGAATGTCTCCTGGGTGGATCGTCGCGCCGGGGTCCGGCAGCACGTCGTGGCTGCTTGCGTCGCGGCGATCGGGCAGCGGAATGATCGCCGCTCGTTCGATCCGGTGAACATGCGGCGTTTCCCGACAGGCGTCAAGTACGCGGGTGTCGACGGCGCACCCGGAAATCGGGGTACGGCGGCGTTGCGGGGCGTCGGCGGGGCGTTCCGTTACGTTCCGTTAAAATCCCGCACTTTCCATCTTGACCGGCCCTCCCGCCATGCAACCCGCCTCGCTTGACCGACCCGCTTCCCCCGGCGCCGACGACGCCGAACTCGCGCACGACCTCGTCTACGGCCCCGACGACCGCCCCGCGCCGACGGTCGCCTTCGTCGCCGCCCTGCAGCACCTGCTGGCGATCCTGGTGCCCATCGTCACGCCCGGCCTGCTGATCTGCCAGGCGCTCGGCGTGTCGAGCCGCGATACCACGCTGATCGTGTCGATGTCGCTCGTGATCTCCGGCATCGCCACCTTCGTCCAGTGCAAGCGCTTCGGCCCGCTGGGCGCGGGCCTGCTGATCGTCCAGGGCACGAGCTTCAACTTCGTCGGACCGCTGATCGCCGGCGGCAGCCTGATGGTCAAGCAGGGCACGCCGGTCGAAACCGTGATGGCCGCCATCTTCGGCGTCGTGATCGCCGGCTCGTTCGTCGAGATGGGCGTGTCGCGCATCCTGCCGTTCGTCAAGCGCCTGATCACGCCGCTCGTCACCGGCATCGTCGTGCTGCTGATCGGGCTCACGCTGATCAAGGTCGGCCTCATCAGCATGGGCGGCGGCTACGGCGCGATGGCCAAGGGCACGTTCGCGAGCGCCGAGAACCTGACGCTGTCATGCCTCGTGCTCGGCACCATCATCCTGCTGAACCGGGTGCCGGTCGTCTGGGTGCGCAGCACCGCGCTCGTCATTGCACTGGTCATCGGCTATCTGGCGGCCGCCGCGATGGGCCGCCTCGACTTCACCGGCGCGCGCGAGGCCGCCGTGTTCCAGATCCCGACGCCGCTGCACTTCGGCATCGGATTCTCGTGGTCGCTGTTCGTGCCGATGCTGATCATCTACCTCGTCACGTCGCTGGAAGCGATCGGCGACGTCACCGCCACCAGCAAGATCTCGAAGCAGCCCGTCGAGGGCCCGCTGTGGATGCGGCGCATCAAGGGCGGCGTGCTGGTCAACGGCGCCAACTCGCTGCTGGCCGGCGTGTTCAATACGTTCCCGAGCTCCGTCTTCGCGCAGAACAACGGCGTGATCCAGCTCACGGGCATCGCCAGCCGTCACGTGGGCCTCTGGATCGCGGGCATGCTCGTGGTGCTCGGCCTGTTCCCCGTCGTCGCCGGCGTGCTGCAGGCCGTGCCCGAGCCCGTGCTGGGCGGCGCCGCGATGGTGATGTTCGGCGCCGTGGCCGCTTCCGGCATCAACATCCTCGCCGGCATCCGGCTGGACCGCCGCGCGCTGCTGATCATCGCGGTGTCGCTGGCGCTCGGCCTCGGCGTGGCGCAGGTGCCAGACATTCTGAACAGCCTGCCGCACGCACTCAAGAACGTGCTGGAATCGGGCGTCGCCACGGGCGGCATCTGCGCGCTCGTGATGAACTGGTTTCTGCCGGAACACAAGTGACGCACTGACGGCGCGGCCCGGACGACGGGCCGCGCGGCAAATGACCGCCCCGCCCCGGCGGCTGAATGTCGCGCCGAGCTTCAATCGGGTCGTGTCGACCGAGACGACGACGCCTGCGTTCGGTCAATGGCCCAGACCGGTGCTCGCGATCTGCTGCTCCACGAACTGCGCGAACAGTGTGTGCACGCGCGTCGTCGGATGGAGGTCGTCGGCAAACATGTAGGTCTGGTCGGCATTGGCCGTCACGTAGGTATTCGGCGAGCAGAGCAACGACGTTGCATCGGGCGTCTTTGCAGGATCGCAGGCGACGGCGGTGTTCGAGACGACGAACCCGTTTGCCCGAAAGTTCGCGACGATCTGGTTCACCCATGCATAGGAATCGATCTGGATGACCTTGCCTTGAACGCCGTTGGCCTGCAACGCAGCGTTCAGGTCGTTGTTGAAGTCTTGCGACAACTGGGTCAGGTTCGCTCCGCCGTCGGGCGAGGTGATACCTTTCGGCGACAGCCCGACATTCGGGACGTTGACCACCACGACATGTGTGGCGCCATTCTGCAGAATCTGTCCGACGACCTGAGCCAGTGTCGCTGCCGCCGTCTGGACGGTCTGCGCCGCGGCCGGCAGCGCCCCGGCTCGCAGCACATCATTCGAGCCGGCCCAGACCAGCACGAGTTGACTTGAGTTGAAGCTCCCGTGAGCGGACAAGTAGCTCGAAACCTGCTGATTGACGGGCATTTCGATGTTGCCGATCACGTCGGTCAGAAAGTCGTAGAGGTTGGCCGGCGTTGCGACCGTCGCGCCGCCCTCTGCATAACCGAGCCCGCCTTGCGCACTCAATTTGTGAGTGACGTCGATCGTAAATGCCGCAGTCAGCGTGTCGCCGTAATACTGCGCGACATCTTGCGTCCACACTTGCCCGGGGTTGGTCGTAAAACGCCCGCCACCCACCACGCTCGCGATCGGCGCATAGGTCCCGACATCCGACAGGCTGTCGCCGAACGACACGACTTGCAGGTGAATGCCGCCCGGCGGCGTGGCCGAACTCGCGCCGCCACCCGATCCGTCTCCTCCACCGCCGCACGCGGCAAACAATGAAATCGCGACGGCCAGCATGGCGCCGCGCAACGTGTGATGGATTCCCTGCATGGCTACTCCTCCGGCGCGCGGCGAGCGGCGAGCGCATCGCGCTCGCGCGGCAGGGTCGTCGCCAGTTGACCCATCGAACTTGCGATGCGCGCGACGTGCCGGAGCGAGGACGCGCTGTCGCCCCGATTTCGTCCCATCAGCAGGCACCGAAGTGGCGTCAGGGTCGCAAGGCAGCGTCGATGGTGTCGGCGTAGATGCAGCCGGCATTGCTACAGATTAGTCGAACTTATCGGGGTACGAAGAAGGGACGCGGCCGTTCCGATAATCCGCCGACTTTCGCTACCCGCGCCATGACGCTCAGCAAATCGACGTATCAAGCGCGTAAGGGCCTTTTCGCAAGCGTTTCATGATGAAATTCGTGCAGGTGCGCAATTTCGGCGACGTCTGCAATTTGGCTGCGGTAACAGCCCAGACGTTCGCCTCCTGCCGGTACTCGGGGAGAACCCGCACAAGCTTGCCGGACTTGAGCGCGGGGGCGACGTCCCAGCCGGCGAGGAGGATGATTCCCAGCCCGGCAAGGGCCCAGTTGCTCACGATATCGCTGTGGTTCGAGCCAATTGAACCCGTCACCTTGACCGACTCGGGTCCCTGAGGACCTTGGAGCCGCCAGACGCCGAATGTCTGGTGTCTTTCGCGATAGAGCAGGCAATTGTGGCCTGCCAGTTCGGCAACCGACTTGGGCGCCCCTCGCTTGGCAATGTATTCGGGGGCCGCACAAAGCACGCGCGCATTCTCGACAACCAGATGGGTGACCAGGTGCGGCTCTGACACCTCACCCATGCGAATATCAATGTCGAAATCCTCGGCCAGCAGGTCGACGCGTCGGTCCATCAGCTCAAGCCAGATTTCCAGCTCGGGATGCGCCCGATGAAGTTCTGCAAGCACTGGCGACAAATGATTGCGGCCAAGGCGCAGGCTCGAGCTGATACGCAATTGTCCCGATAGCCTCGTGTCCGTTCGCGACACGCTGTCGTTCAACCCGTCGACCGCCTCCAATACCCGGCGCGCCCACGCGTACGCCGCCTCTCCGGAATCGCTGATGCGAACACGCCGTGTCGTTCGGTGAAACAGGGTCACCCCGAGCGCTTTCTCCAAGTCAGCGACCCGCTTGCTGACGTAGGCCGGGGAAATCCCCAGTTCGGTCGCCGCAGCGACGAAGCTCGAGCGCCGAGCCACTGCACAGAAGACTTTCAGGTCGATGAGGTCCCAATCATTATTCACGATTTGGAATGATTGAAGTGAACGATGCACGCATTGTAATCGCAACAGTTGACTTTAATCTCTGCCTCACGACGAAGCCGCGCGTCGTAGTTCGCGGTTCTTATAAACGGAGACAGGCATGGAGCATCAACGCACCGTTACGGGTACGGGCGACGGAGCGCACCCGACTCGCCAAACGCGAAGGGCCGCTGCGAGCGGCTGGATAGGATCAGCGCTCGAATACTACGACTTCTTTATCTACGCGACGGCCGCGTCGCTCGTCTTCCCGCAAATCTTCTTTCCGAAGGGTAACCCTACCGTCGCCATCGTGGCATCTCTGGCCACCTATGGTGTGGGTTACGTGGCACGTCCGATTGGTGCGTTCTTCCTCGGTCATTTGGGTGACACGCATGGCCGAAAGAAGGTGCTCCTCGTTTGCATGTTCCTGATGGGCTTCTCGACGATGGCTGTAGGTCTGCTGCCGACATATCAGCAGGCCGGTGTCCTCGCACCCACGCTGCTCGTCATCACGCGCCTCATTCAAGGGTTCGCGGTTGCAGGCGAAATCTCGGGCGCAGCTTCGATGATTCTCGAACATGCGCCATTCGGACGCCGAGGCTATTACGCGAGCTTCACGCTTCAAGGTGTGCAGGCGGGACAGATTCTCGCCGCCGCAGTATTTCTCCCGTTGGCTCATTTCATGCCGGAAGACGCATTCAACACCTGGGGTTGGCGCATCCCATTCCTGCTGAGCGTCATGGTTGTCATTGCCGGCTACATCATTCGAAGGAAAGTCGAAGAGACCCCCGCGTTCCAGGAAGAAGGAGACCAGCACGCCGTACCGCGCTCTCCAATCGTCGACGCCTTCAAGTACAGCTGGGCCGACATGCTTCGTGTGGTTGGCATTGCGCTCATGAACGTCATCCCGGTCGTGACCACGGTGTTTGGCGCCGCGTACGCAGTCCAGCCTGGCTATGGCATCGGATTCGCCAAAGACATCTATCTCTGGATTCCTGTCCTGGGCAACATCGTCGCCGTGCTGGTCATTCCTTTTGCCGGCAACCTCTCAGACAAAGTCGGACGGCGGCCCCTCGTTATCGTGGGTGCGCTTGCCAGCGGGTTGCTGTCTTTTGCCTATCTGTACGCCATCAGCATCAAGAGCGTTCCGCTGGCAATCGGTATGTCGTTGCTGATGTGGGGCGTCGTCTATCAAGGCTACAACGCAATCTTCCCGAGCCTGTATCCGGAACTCTTCCCGACGCGTACACGAGTCACTGCCGTCGCAATTGCCCAAAACATCGGCACTGCACTTACCGCGTTTCTGCCGGCGCTGTTCACTGCGGTTGCGCCTCCAGGCGCCACCGGCATTCCAATGTCCATCGGTGCAATCACCCTGGTCATCACGATTGGGGCGGCCGTCGCAGCATGGAGCGCTCGCGAAACGTATCGACTCCCGTTGAACGATTTGGGCAAGCCTGACGCGACCCCGATGGGGAAATCCGAGTACCGAGAGGTCCGCCTGCAGGTGCTTGAGCAATCGCGCACCTGAGCGCCATCCATTGAGGAGCAACAAGCATGAGCAAGACTCGAATTGCCGTAGCCGGTGCCGGTTATATCGGACAGGCACATATTGGCGCAGCCGTCGAAAGCAACACCTGCACGCTTTCGGCTATCGTTGACCCTTCGCCCGCTGCGAAGGCGTTGTCAGAAAAAGAGAAGGTGCCTCTGTACGCATCACTTGAGGAGCTCTTCGCGAAAGACAAACCCGATGGCGTTGTTGTTGGCACACCCAATCAGCTTCACGTCGCGCACGCGATGCAGTCCCTCGAAGCAGGGGTGCCAATGTTGCTTGAGAAGCCCATTGCGCCGACCGTCGCCGAAGCCGAAGCACTCGTGAAGGCCAGCGAGCAAGCAGGCGTGCCGATCCTGATTGGTCACCATCGGGCCCATAGCCCAATCATGGCGAAGGCTCGTCAGGTCGTAGACTCCGGCGTCCTCGGGCGTCTGGTTGCGGTGACTGGCAGCGCAATGTTCGTCAAGCCGGACCACTACTTCGTCGATGCCCCCTGGCGTCGTGAAATGGGCTCGGGTCCGATTCTGCTGAACATGATTCACGAGGTACACAACCTCCGCATGCTCTGCGGTGACATCGTCGCCGTGCAAGCTTTCAAGTCGCATGCGACTCGCGACTTCCCGGTAGAAGACACGGTTGCTATCAACATTCGCTTTGAAAGCGGAGCCCTCGGTACCTTCATGCTTTCCGACACGGCAGCCAGTGCACGCAGCTGGGAACAGACGTCACAGGAAAACAAGGCCTACCCGACCTACGACGACGAAGACTGCTATCTCGTCGCGGGCACAAACGGCAGCCTGGCAATTCCGACCATGCGCCTGAAGACCTATCCGCGTCACGAGGACCGCTCCTGGTGGAAGCCGTTCGAGGTGGGCTTGGTCGGCATGGTACGCGACGACCCCATCAAGCATCAGATGGAACATTTCGCTGCGGTTGCACGCGGTGAAGTGGCTCCCCTGGTCTCGGCCCGCGACGGCCTCAAAAATCTGCGCATCACCGAAGCCATCGTCACTGCAGCAACGCAAGGCACTGTGGTCGAACTGCCGCGCGACTGAAACCTATCTTTGAAGAGAGATTGAAATGAAAGTGCTCATGCTCCACGGCATCAACCACAAGATGTTCGGCAAGCGCGACCCGGTTCAATACGGAACGATTACGCTGGCTGAAATCGACGATAAGCTCAAAGCGCTGGGCATCGAGCTGAACGTCGAAATCGAGAGCTTCCAGACGAACCACGAAGGCGAGATGTGCGAGCGTATCCACAAGGCGTTCACTGACGGCGTAGGTGCCGTGCTCATCAACGCTGGCGCGTGGACCCACTACAGCTATGGCATCCGTGATGCGCTGGCAATCCTCACGGTACCTGTCGTTGAAGTGCACATGTCGAACATTCACGCTCGCGAAGCATTCCGGCATCACTCGGTCTTCGCAGAAGTAGTGAAGGGACAAATCTGCGGCTTCGGCGTCGACAGCTATCTGCTCGCGCTTCGAGCGGCCGTCTCGGCGGCGAATTGAGTTGGAAGCGGTTCTGACTCATCGTGCAAACCTGCTCAAGACACCCTACAACTGAGTCTCCAGCTTGACCTCATTCAACGGGCAAGCGACTTTGGCGTCGCGCGATTCAATTCGCACGACGCTTTTTCTGTTGGCGAAGCAGGAAGCCCAACAGACATCCCAATTCTCATGTGGGCACCTGCGGTTCAGGCGGCAGCAATCACGAAGTCCGATTTCAGGACTGAATACGGACGCGGGTCCCGCACACGTGCATTCAGTCGCTTCGCGTCGGGCAGTCTGCACGGTTCGGTCAGAACAGCCCGTTGCGGGCGTCTCCACCGGCTTGGTAGTTTTGATTGTTTTGGTCCGGATTGCGGTTGACCAGCGGTCGCGCATAGAGCGGATGGTGCAAGCTCCGCACTTCATGTTCGAGCTTGAAGCAGCTGTCGCCGGTGTCGATATCGACAATGTCAGCAAAACGGTATTGACAGGGCTCTTCACCGTACACCAACTCGCGCTCAGCTAGCCACGCGTACGGCTGAGAGAAGTTTGAGACATAGATTTGAATGTGATGGCCGTCATATTCCGCGTCCGCCTGCGGCGCCTCGGCGAAAATCAGTTGCTGACGCGTCCCCGCCGCGACCACGGCCTGTCGCGAACCGTTGACATCGCGCACGGCGACGGACGCATTGAACGCCTGTCGATAAAACGCAGCAATCTTGAGTGCGCGACCGACCGGTACATCGAATTGAACGTATGCGATGCCGAGGTCGACGGCAGCCCACGGTGCGTCACCATCGCATGCCTGAGGAAGCAGGCAGTCGTATCGGTTTCCCCAGGGACAGGTAACTTCCACGCGGTCCTGATGCTCTGTCCAGCCGAACGCGGTGCCGTCGAGCGTGGGTTGAACTGCCTTCAGGCGAGCAATCAGAGCGTCGCGCTCGCCCACGACCAACGCGACCCGGCCGCGTAGGCGTTGCGCTTCACCGTGAGGCAAATGAATCTGCGAACGACCAACATTTACCCACATGTTGGTCACCCCCGTCATCATGTACGGGTCGCGAGTCAGCCCGAGGCCGGTAATGTAGAAGGCAGTGGCGAGCCGCTGGTCCGGTATTCTCAGATTGACGTGTTCGAGCAGGACCAAATTGCCGGTATCTTGCCTCGCGTAGTCGGAACGCTGCATTTGCTCCCCCCTCATTTCGATTGCTCCGGCTGACCGGACGGCTCTCGCCAGCAAACTATACGCTCTCCATATCTTCACACTTTCCAGAGCGAATGCTGCGGGCAATCGGTTCCAACGTTGCGATGGTATCAAGAGACTCGTCTTCCGAGCTTCCTGTCCAGAACGCGGGACCGTGAGCAACCCGTTGCGCGAAGCTCTCTGCTTCTGCCAGAAAGCCGTTGTTCCCTGTGATAGCAATAGTCTCCCGCTGTGTTGCGTACGAAACTCCACGGCGCAGATGAATCTCCGCCGGACCTCCGTCTGGCGGGCTGTTCAGGACGTGGTCTCCAGAGTGCCTCCTTCATGCGAGCGTGAAGTTGCTTGCCGTCCATCGTGGCGCAGGGCACCGTCCAGTGTGGCCTATCAGGGCGTTGAATCAATACCGCATCGCAGGGGCGCAACCGCTCAGTTCGCGCCGTCGCGAACAAGTGATCGCTCCCCGCATATGTCCCCTCTTGGTCCGAAGTCGGACTATGCGTTCGGGCGACCGCGTGCATTCGCTCCGGATTTCTCGCTTCTTGTGGCACGAAGCGCTCGCCCTTTCGCTTTCTACGTCACGCCGGGGGTTGCGGACCTGAGAGAATCCTGAGACGAATCCAACATCCGCATAAATTCGGCCTGACGTCAGACTTCCAAACGGTGAATGTCGCCGTCGGCACTGTGGTGCGGCTTGTTTCTCATTTCTATCCATGGGCCAATGGCTCCGCAAGCGCGCCCCGGACGACTGTCCGCAATTCGGACGGTACATTGGGAGCGGCCCCCGCGATGGAGGGCCGCGTGCAACACGTACTTTGCCGACGCCCCGATCATTGGGACGCCCTTCCGTACCGAATCCGATGTGGATTACACTCGCCCATGCCGTGCGAATCTTCGGTCCCTATCGCTCGCTCACTGGTCAAATGGCTCATGAGATTCAGCGTGTCGAGAATCTGCTATGTGCCCGCTAACACGCCATATAGACCCACATTACCCCCATCGTTCGGTCCGTATTTCGATGATCTACGCGCTTGCGAGGTCGATATCGGCGATGCGCTGTTCACGTTTCGACACAATGTCCAAAGCGGCCCCCTTTTGCCAAGACAGTGTTGCCAATTCGGCCAGTTCCAGCGCGTCTACGCCATCCTGAATCGTCGTTCGTACAGGGGATCCATGGACCAGTGCGTCGACGAAATGGGCGATTTCCGCGGCATACGCCTGCCGATAGCGCTCGAGAAAGAATGGCTCCGGAACGTCGATCGCGATGCCACCGGCTGACCATGCCGTCACCTCGGTCGGCTTGACATTGCCTGCCTGCAACATGCCCTTGCTTCCGAGTACTTCGAAACGCTGATCGTAACCATAGGCGGCCCGCCGCGACGTATTGATCTGGCAAAGCAAGCCGCGTCGCGTACGAATCGTCACGGCCGTCGAGTCGATATCTCCAGCCGCCAGTACTGCGGGATCGGTCAGGCAGCTTCCCGTCGCGTGCAGCGTCTCGGCTTCGTCGCCCAGAATCCAGCGGAAGACGTCGAGATCATGGATGAGCATGTCCTTGAATATCCCGCCCGAACTCTTGATGTAGTCAACCGGCGGTGCGCCGGGATCACGGCTTGTGATGATCAGCATCTCGACATCACCGATCTCGCCTTGTTCGATGCGCGCCTTGACAGCGGCGAATGTCGGATCGAAACGCCGCTGGAAACCGATCATGCAGGCGACACCCGCGCGTTCGGCGGCCGCCGCGCTCTCGCGGGAACGCTCAACAGTCAGGTCGACGGGCTTTTCGCAAAACACGGCTTTGCCGGCGCCGGCGGCCCGGATAATCAGGTCCGCATGCGTATT